>CAWUTX010000021.1:0-53428 GCA_963925015.1 uncultured Gammaproteobacteria bacterium | reverse complement strand
AACACGATGCGGCGCAGCGCGGCACGGTTCAGTGCGCCACCCGCCTCCAGCACCTCGCCCCCGAACACCTGCGTGATACGCGCCAGCGCAGGCGCGCCCGGCACCACCAGCTCGTGCGCGATGTCGTCGGCGTCGATCACCGGCACGCCCAGCGCACTGAAATAATGCGCGACCGTGGACTTGCCGCTGCCGATGCCGCCGGTGAGGCCGACGCGATACATTCAGCCCAGCAGCTTCAAATAGGCCTGCATCAGCGGCTCACCCCAGAGCAGGGCGATCCAGCCGGCGGCGGCAAGGTAAGGCCCGAACGGAATCGGGGTGTCACGCTGGTGGCCGCGAAACAGCATCAGGGAAATCCCCACCATCGCCCCCACCAGAGACGAGAGCAGAATGATGAGCGGCAACGCCTGCCAGCCGAGCCAGGCGCCGAATACCGCCAGCAGTTTGAAATCGCCCTGCCCCATGCCCTCCTTGCCGGTGAGCAGCTTGAACAGCCAGTACACCCACCACAGGCTGAGATAACCCGCCGCCGCGCCGATGATCGCCGCCTGGCTGTCGACGAACACACCACCCAGACTGAGCAGCAGACCGCCCCACAACAGCGGCAACGTGATCGAGTCCGGCAGCAGTTGGTGATCGAGGTCGATGAAGGTGAGCGCAATCAAGCACCAGGTGAGCAGCAGCGCCGCCACACTGGCCCAGCCAAAACCAAAATGCGCGGCGACCGCCACAGAAAGTATAGCGGTCAGCAATTCGACCACCGGATAACGCGGCGAGATGCGCGCGCCGCACGCCGAACATTTTCCCTTGAGCGCGAGATAACTCAGCAGCGGGATATTTTCCAGCGCCGTGATGCCATGCCCGCAATGCGGGCAACGCGAGCGTGGCACGACGAGCCCAAAATGCCGCGGTGCAGCGTATTCACCGGGCAGTTCCAGAAGTTCACGGCATTGCGCATGCCAGTCGCGTTGCATCATCTGCGGCAAGCGATGGATGACGACATTCAAAAAACTGCCGACTATCAGGCCTAGTACACCGATAGACAGGTTAAAGAACCAGGGCAGCGTCTGCAGGGTGTCGATCACTGGCGCACAGAGAAAAGAGGCGAGAGCAAAGAGAAAAGTATCGGCGCACTATCAAGGATAAATCTTTGCTCTTGCCTCTTTTCTCTTGTATCTGTTTTCAAACCACTGATCCCATCTTGAAGATCGGCAGATACATGGCGATCACGAGGCCGCCCACCAGCACGCCGAGGATGGCCATGATCATGGGCTCGAGCAGGCTGGAGAGCGAATCCACCATATTGTCCACTTCTTCCTCGTAGAAATCGGCCACCTTCGCTAGCATGGCGTCGAGCGAGCCCGCCTCCTCGCCGATGGCCACCATCTGCACCACCATGCTGGGAAACAGGTTAGCGTTGCGCATCGCCTGCTGCAACTGCATGCCGGTGGAGACCTCGTCACGCATGCGCAGGATGGCGTCGGAATAAACGATATTGCCAGCGGCGCCCGCGACCGACTCCATCGCCTCCACCAGCGGCACGCCGGCGGCGAACATGGTGGAGAGCGTGCGCGCAAAACGCGCAATCGTCCCCTTGTTGATAATCGCACCGATAACCGGCAGCTTGAGCAGCAGGCGATCCAGGAAATGCTGCATCGGCTTGGAGCGCTTTTTCGCCTCGATGAGCGCGTAGACGCCGCCGCCCAGGCTGCCGAAAATCAGCCACCACCATTTCTGGAAAATGGCGGAGAGATTGATGACCATTTGAGTGAGCGCGGGCAGGTCGGCGCCGAAGCCCTGGAACAACGACTCGAACTGCGGGATCACGAAGATGAGCAGGATAGCAGTGATGATGAACGCCACCACCAGCACCGCAGTGGGATAAAACATCGCCTTCTTGATTTTGCCCTTGATCGCTTCGGTCTTTTCCTTGTACATGGCAATCTTGTTCATCAAGGCATCAAGTATGCCTCCCTGCTCGCCGGCGCGCACCAGGTTGACGTAAAGCTCGTCGAACTGAAGCGGATGTTTCTCCATCGCCTCGGCCAGCGAACTGCCGCCCTCCACGTCGTTCTTGATACTGAGCAAAAGCCTCTGCATGGCGGGATTTTCATGCCCGCGCCCGACAATCTCGAAGGACTGCACCAGCGGTACGCCAGCGGAGATCATCACCGAAAGCTGCCGACTGAAAATGGCGATATCCTTGGCGGTAATCTTCTTCCCGCGCTTCCCGAACAGCGACGCAGATTTCTTTTTAACCTTGAGCGGATTGATGCCTTGCCGACGCAGATAGGCCTTGACCAGCGTGAGACTCGCCCCTTGCGACTCGCCCTTGACGCGCGCACCCTGTTTATTGGTGCCCTCCCAGACGAAGGTATCCGTTTTTCTCGCCGTTTTTTCAGCCATAAGAATTATTCATTGGTAACGCGGTTTATTTCTTCCAGACTGGTAACGCCCTGACGCACCTTTTTCAGCCCCGACTCGCGCAGATCAGCGACACCCTCTTTTTTCGCCTGGTCGGCGATATGCATCGCGTTGCCGCCTTCCATGATGATGCGCCCGATGGCTTCCGTCACCGGCATCACCTGGTAGATGCCCACGCGGCCCTTGTAGCCGTCGGCACACTGGTCACAACCCACCGCGCTGTAGAGCTTGATGCTGGCGAGATCGGCCTCCTTGAAGCCTTCCTCCAGCAGCGCCTCGCGCGGGATGGTCAGCGGTTTTTTGCATTGGTTGCACAAGCGGCGCGCCAGACGTTGCGCGATGATGAGCGACACCGCCGAGGCGATATTGAACGGCGCTACACCCATGTTGGCCAACCGGCTCAAGGTCTGTGGCGCGTCGTTGGTGTGCAGGGTGGAGAGCACCATGTGGCCGGTCTGCGCCGCCTTGATCGCGATCTCGGCGGTTTCCAGGTCACGAATCTCGCCCACCATGATGACATCCGGATCCTGGCGCAGAAAGGCCTTGAGCGCCGTGGCAAACATCAGCCCCGCCCTGGGGTTGACGTTGACCTGATTGACGCCGACGAGATTGATTTCGACCGGGTCTTCACACGTCGAGATGTTGCGGTCTTCGGTGTTCAGGATATTGAGCGCCGTGTAAAGCGATACGGTCTTGCCGCTGCCGGTGGGGCCGGTGACCAGCACCATGCCGTAGGGACGGTGGATCGCATCCATGAATAGCTTTTTTTGATCCTCTTCATAGCCCAGCGCGTCGATGCCGAGTTTGGCGCTGGCAGAATCCAGAATACGCAGCACGATCTTCTCGCCGTACAGGGTAGGGCAACTGCTGACGCGAAAATCGATGGCGCGGGTGGCGGACAAGCGCATCTTCATGCGCCCGTCCTGCGGCACACGGCGCTCAGAGATATCGAGCCGCGACATCACCTTGAGACGCGCGGCAAGACGGGGTGCGAGGGCTACCGGCGGCGCTGCCACCTCGCGCAACACGCCGTCTTGGCGGAAACGCACACGGTAGATTTTTTCATAGGGCTCAAAGTGGACATCGGACGCCCCTTTATTGATCGCGTCGAGCAGCACCTTGTTCACAAAGCGCACCACGGGAGTATCGTCGATATCGGCGGCAGCGCTGTCGGCAGCCGCGAGGTCTTCATCGCCACCGGTGACTT
This sequence comes from uncultured Gammaproteobacteria bacterium, assembly GCA_963925015.1. GTDB lineage: Bacteria > Pseudomonadota > Gammaproteobacteria > SURF-13 > SURF-13 > JAQBXX01. The sequence continues at coordinate 49,797 of CAWUTX010000021.1, read as the reverse complement.
CCAGATTAAGGTCATCGACGTCGAAGCCACTCAGTGAACTCATCGATACGTCGTTCGCGGCCATGGCCTTCTCGATGGCCTTGGTGAGCTTGTCTTCTTCCACCAGGACTGCTTCAGTGCTGAGGCCGGCGTGAAACTTGATCTCATCCAGCGCTTGGAGATTGGTGGGATCGGACATGGCGAGAAACAACCGGCTGCCGCGCCTGAAGAGGGGCAGCGCATGATGCTTGCGCACCAGCTTTTCCGCCACCATGGCTGTGGGGGCATGCTCCATATCGACGGCGGCCATATCCAGCAACGGCACACCGAATTCCTGCGACGCCGCATTGGCCACTGCGTGGCTGCTGAGGACTTTTTTCTCTACCAGCCAGGAGACGAGCGGGGTTTGCGCCTTGAGCGCCTGCTCGTAGGCCTGTTGCGCATTAGCTTCCGTGAGCAGGCCATCCAGCACCAGACGGCGCGTCAACCCGGCTAGCTTGAACGTCACATTGGTTGATGATATTGCCATGCGGTTTCAATACCCTTCGCGGATCACCCCGAAACAGCTTCCAGACCCCGTTAAACTGCATCATCTTCGCATGTCGACCGCTTGTCATACAATAGGGAAGCAAGTACCATGCCCGCTTCCGGCAGGTGACTGAAAACAGGCAGAAAAAGCCTATAATGGGCCTCACAGCATTACTTATCGGGCAGCAACGGAGAGTCTTGATGTTTCACGGCAGCATGGTGGCCATAGTGACCCCGATGTCGCCCGACGGCGCGCTGGACCATGACAGCCTGGCGCGACTGATCGAATTCCACATCGAAAACGGCACCGACGCCATTGTCGCGGTCGGCACCACGGGCGAATCCGCCACGCTCGACGAGGACGAGCACTGCGCGCTGATCCGCGAAGTCGTCGAACGGGTGCGCGGCCGCGTGCCCGTCATTGCGGGCACCGGCGCGAACGCCACCAGTGAGGCAATCCGGCTTACGCGCTGCGCCCTGGAGGGCGGCGCCGACGCCTGCCTGCTGGTCACGCCTTACTACAACAAGCCCACGCAGGAGGGCCTCTACCTGCATTACAAGGCGGTAGCCGAGGCCGTGCCGATACCGCAAATTCTCTACAACGTGCCGGGGCGCACCGCGTGCGACCTGCTGCCGGAGACCGTGGCCCGCCTCGCCGCCGTTTCCAACATCGTCGGCATCAAGGAGGCCACCGGCAATATTGCGCGCGCGCGCGAGATTCTTGACCGCTGTGGTGATAAAATGGACGTGTATGCAGGTGATGACGCCACCGCCATGGAGTTGATGCTGATGGGCGGCAAGGGTGTCATCTCGGTCACCGCCAATGTGGCGCCGAGACTCATGCACGAGATGAGTGCCGCCGCATTACGCGGCGACCGCACGCAGGCCGATACGATCAATCAACGACTCATGCCCCTGCACCAGGAGCTGTTCATCGAGTCCAACCCGATTCCGGTCAAGTGGGCGCTGCACCAGATGGGCCTGATCCCGTCCGGCCTCCGGCTTCCGCTTACGCCCCTGTCGCCGCCTTGCCACGAACGTGTGCGACGCGCGCTGCAACAGGCCGATATCCGTTTGATAGCATAGGTTAATGAATATGTGGTTTATGCGTAGTTTTCTTTTCTGTTCGCTGCTGGTTACCTTGTTTGGATTAAGTGCCTGTAGTGCGATCAGCAACAAGCTCGACGAACTCTCGCCGGAGAAAAAGGCCGAGTACAAAAAGAGTCAGACGCTGCCAGCGCTGGAAGTGCCGCCGGACCTCACCAAGTCCACCATCGACGACACCATGGCGGTGCCCGACATCGACCCGAAAAGCAGCGCGACCTTGTCCTCCTACACCGATGAGCGCGGCGGTTCGCAGGTCGCGCATAGCGAAAACGTGCTGCCCCAGCAAAGCAACATCCGCTTCGAGCGCGACGGCGACAAACGCTGGATTGTGATGGAGGGCGCGCCGGAAACGGTCTGGCCCAAGGTGCGTGAATTCTTTCTGCAGAACGGATTTCTGATCAAGGAAGAAGACCCGCGCATTGGCATCCTGGAAACCGACTGGCTGGAAAACCGTGCCGACATCCCGAAAGACGCGATCCGCTCCATCATCAGCAAGGTGTTCGACTCGCTCTACTCCTCGGCCACGCGTGACAAATACCGTGTACGCCTGGAGCGCAGCAAAGACTCCAACAGCACCGAGCTTTTCTTGAGTCATCGCGGCGTGGAAGAAGTGGCGCAGGGCACCACCATCATCTGGCAAAGCCGTCCGTCCGATCCGGAGCTGGAAATCGAAATGCTCAATCGCATGGCGGTGTTCTTCGGCGTCGACGAGCAAAAAGCAAAGTCGCTGCTCACGCGCGCGAAGGACGTGCCGCATGCCCAGCTCACGCGCGATGCGCAGGGCAACAGCTTCCTAAGCCTGGATGAGGACTTCTCGCGCGCCTGGCGCCGCACCGGCCTCGCGCTTGACCGCGTCGGCTTCACGGTGGAAGACCGCGACCGTTCACGCGGCCTCTATTACGTGCGCTATGCCGATCCTCTCAAAGAGGAAACGAAGGAAGGCTACTTGAGCAAGCTAAAATTCTGGGGCAAGGGCGACAAGAAAGCGGAAAGCATCCAGTATCTGGTCAGCGTGACGGGTGAAGGCGCCACCACTCGCATCACCGTACTCAACAAGGACGGTGCGGCGGAGAGTTCCGAAACCTCGAACCGCATACTGGCATTGCTACACGAACAGTTAAAATAAATCTGAGTCGTATTAAGCCTGCCATGCTCCCACTGCACGGGCCGCAAGCACTGTCCGGTTTCCGGCTGGACAAGTTGCGCTCTGCCCTGCGGGTGGCCGTGCCCGATCTCGACAGCGTCGGCGCCAGCTTCATCCACTTCATTGATCTCGCGCACGAGCTCACCCACGCAGAGCACGCGCAACTCGAAAAGATTCTGGGCTACGGCTCCGCTACTCAGGCACTGGCTGGTGAGCCGCTGCTGGTCGTGCCGCGCATAGGCACCCGCTCGCCGTGGTCGAGTAAGGCCACCGACATTGCGCACATCTGCGGACTCCATCAGGTGCGGCGCATCGAGCGCGGCGTAATTTACTATCTCGCAAAAGCAAACCGCGCGCCGCTTACCGGCTCCGAGCGCGAGCACATCACACCCCTCATTCACGACCGCATGACCGAGCAGTTGCTGGACGATGCGCGTGAGGCCGAAAATTTATTCGCGCACGCAGAACCCGCGCCGCTAGTCTTTATCGACGTACAGAGCGGCGGCCGGGCCGCACTGGTCAAGGCTGATCAGACGCTGGGGCTCGCACTCACCGCGGACGAAATCGACTACCTGCTGCAAAACTTCATGGCGCTCGGACGCAACCCAACCGATGTCGAACTCATGATGTTCGCGCAGATGAACTCGGAGCACTGTCGCCACAAGATATTCAATGCCGACTGGATCATTGACGGCGTGCGCCAGGATGCGTCGCTGTTTGACATGATCCGCAACACTCACCGGCAACATCCGCACGGCATTCTCTCCGCCTACAAGGACAATGCCGCCGTGATGCAAGGCGCGCGCGCCGGACGCTTCTTCCCGGCAGCGGGGCGCGAATACCGCTATCACCCCGAAGACGTGCATATCGTGATGAAGGTGGAGACGCACAATCATCCCACCGCCATCTCGCCGTTTCCGGGCGCGGCCACCGGCAGCGGCGGCGAAATCCGCGACGAAGGCGCCACCGGCCGTGGCGCCAAACCCAAAGCGGGTTTATGCGGCTTTTCCGTTTCGCATTTACGCATTCCCGGCGCGATGCAACCGTGGGAACAGCATGACTTCGGCAAGCCGCGCCACACCGCCTCGAGCCTCGACATCATGCTGGAAGGCCCGCTCGGCGCGGCGGCGTTCAACAACGAATTCGGCCGCCCGAACCTCTGCGGTTACTTCCGTACCTTTGAAGCACAGGTGCCAGCCGAACACGGTATCGACCGGCGCGGCTACCACAAACCCATCATGCTAGCGGGTGGCGTCGGCAACATCCGCTCGGGGCATGTCGAAAAAAATGAAATCCCGCCGCGCGCATTACTCATCGTGCTCGGCGGGCCGGCGATGCTGATCGGGCTGGGCGGCGGCGCGGCATCGTCGATCACCAGCGGCAGCGGCGACCAGGCGCTCGATTTCGCCTCGGTGCAGCGCGGCAATCCCGAGATGCAGCGCCGCTGCCAGGAAGTGATCGACCAGTGCTGGCAACTGGGCGATGCCAATCCTATCCTCTCGCTACACGACGTCGGCGCGGGTGGCCTGTCCAACGCACTGCCGGAACTGGTGCACGGCAGTGCGCGCGGTGCGCGCATCGAACTGCGCGAGATACTGAGCGACGACAGCGGCATGTCGCCCATGCAGCTCTGGTGCAACGAAGCGCAGGAGCGTTACGTGCTGGCGGTAGCACCTGAGCGGCGCGATGAATTTGCCGCGCTGTGTGCGCGCGAACGCTGCCCCTATGCCGTGGTAGGCGAGGCTACTGTGGACGAACAGCTCGCGCTGGTAGATGCGCAGTTTCACAACACGCCTATCGACCTCGCGCTCCACATGCTGCTCGGCAAACCGCCCAAAATGCTGCGCGACGTGCGCCATGCGCCGCCGCTACTTTCCGGATTTGATTGCAGCAAAATCAATCTGCACGAGGCCGCACTGCGCGTGCTGCGTTTCCCCGCTGTGGCGAACAAGGGTTTTCTGATTACCATCGGCGACCGCAGCGTCGGCGGGCTGGTGACGCGCGACCAGATGGTCGGCCCGTGGCAGGCTGCGGTGGCGGACGTTGCCGTCACCGCCACGAGCTTTGACACCTACACCGGCGAGGCCATGGCCCTCGGCGAGCGTGCGCCGCTCGCGCTCATCCACCCGGCGGCCTCCGCGCGGATGGCGGTGGGCGAAGCCATCACCAATATCGCCGCAGCACGCATCACCCAACTTTCCGACATCACACTCTCCGCCAACTGGATGGCCGCTGCAGGTCATCCCGGCGAAGACGCAGCACTGTATGACGCCGTACGCGCCGTCGGCATGGAACTATGCCCGGCGCTCGGCATCGCCATCCCGGTGGGCAAAGACTCGCTCTCCATGAAAACCGTGTGGCGCGAAAATAGTGTGGAGAAATCGGTAACTGCGCCGCTGTCGCTCATCGTCAGCGCCTTTGCGCGCGTACACGACTGCCGCCGCACACTGACACCGCAATTACGCGTCGATCAGGGCGACACCGAGCTACTGCTCATTGATCTGGGACAGGATAAAAATCGCCTCGGCGGTTCCGTGCTCGCGCAGGTCTATAACGAAATCGGCACACAAGCGCCGGATGTGGACGACCCGACACTGCTCAAGGCGCTGTTCACCGCACTGCAAGCGCTCAACGAAAATAATTTCATTCTCGCTTATCACGACCGCTCAGACGGCGGCCTGTTTGCCACTGTATGCGAAATGGCCTTTGCCGCGCACACCGGCCTCACCTTGAAACTTGATGAACCCGGCAATGATATTCATGCCGCGCTGTTCAGCGAGGAGCTGGGTGCTGTCGTGCAGATACGCCGCACGGACAGAACCGCCGTATTAAAAATACTGCAAGCAGCCGGTCTGGAACCATACACACATGCTATCGGCACACTTAACGACACCGATGATATTGTGGTGACACAGTGGGGACAAACACTGCTCAGCGACACACGTATCAATCTTCAGCGCGCCTGGTCAGAGACCTCGTACCAGATGCAGACACTGCGCGACAACCCCGTTTGCGCGCAGCAGGAATATGATGCCCTGCTCGATGCGCGCGATCCCGGCCTGAACGCGCAACTCAGTTTCGATCCGAACAATGACATCGCCGCGCCGTACCTAAAAAAAGGCCTGCGTCCGCGCATCGCCATCTTGCGCGAGCAGGGCGTAAACGGCCACATCGAACTCGCTGCGGCCTTCGACCGTGCCAGATTTTCCGCCATCGACGTACACATGAGCGACATACTCGCTGGCCGCGTCTCGCTGCTTGAATTTCAGGGTCTCGCCGCGCCCGGCGGCTTTTCCTACGGCGATGTGCTGGGCGCGGGACAGGGCTGGGCCAAATCCATTCTGTTCAATGCGCGCGCACGTGACGAGTTCAGTGCATTTTTCACACGCACCGATACCTTCGGCCTCGGCATCTGCAACGGCTGCCAGATGATGTCGAACCTATACGAACTCATTCCGGGCGCGGAACGCTGGCCACAGTTTATGCGCAACACATCAGAACAATTCGAGGGGCGGTTCTCTCTGGTCGAAATTCCCGCCTCGCCGTCGTTGTTCCTGCACGACATGGCCGGCTCGCGCCTGCCCATTGCGGTGGCGCACGGCGAAGGCCGCGCCCTGTTCCGTCCCGGCACCAGCCCGGAGCAATCCTTGGCTCAGGGCATCGTGGCGCTGCGCTGGGCGGACAACAACGGCCATCCCACCGAAGCCTATCCCACCAACCCCAACGGCTCACCGCTCGGCATCGCCGGCCTCACCACCCCCGACGGACGCTACACCGTCATGATGCCGCACCCGGAGCGAGTGATCCGCACCGTATCCAATTCCTGGCACCCTGCCGATTGGAGCGATGACGCGCCGTGGCTGCGCATGTTCCGTAATGCCCGGAAGTGGATTGATTGAGGTACCTGCTTGGGAATCAAGGCCACTGTCCTACGTGATGCAACAAACGCAAAATCGTGACCGCGTCGCTATGCGGATCAGCTAAATGGCTCTGGCCATTTAATCTGGTCGGCAACAAGCGGCATGATGTTGCGAACAGCGGTAGTAGGCTAGGGGGTGTCCCAAGAATAAAGCGGACGGTACCATTTAAGCTGTGCCTTGATTCGGATAAAAGGGCAGTACCCCCCTTTTTATTCTTTTATCTTCGTGACCCTGCTATTGTATAGTTGCTCAGTTGTACTCAATGATCACCGCGCAGTCGGCCGGCTGCGCCAGGGCAAACATCAAGTTTGAGCCGCCGCTGACGCTCAGGGAGCCGTCGGCATTGACCGTCACGACGACGGCCGCACTGTCAGCGGCAGGCGGCGCACCGGCTCCGCTAGTCCCACTTACAACATCCGCCGGAGGCGGTGCACTACGCAACAAAGGGTTACTGGTGGACAGGCTTTCCGTGAAACTGTTGATAGTGAAAACCGTGCCTGCCAAGACTGGAGTAGTCACGACTTCTTCTGGCCCTATAACGATGACTGACACCGACTCAAGCACCGTTGCCGTGGCCGCGTCGCTGTTGTGGACCCAGGCCATGCTGCCGATCGCAAGCACGCAGGCAACGGCTTGAGCCAGGCGGTTTTGCTGGAAGTCATTTTTGTTCATGAGGTTCCTCGCGCGGAAGGTCGGGCATTGGCCTAGCCGGGGTTTTTCTCAACAAAAAGTCCACACCATGGATAAACTCTCCATCTGGCGAGATGGTGATTTCACGCACGCCCGGATCAATCAGGTCAAACTGCTTGATCTGCTCCGGTGACACCCGTAAATAGAACCGGTCCTGGGGTACCGTCGGCACAATGAGCTGTCCCTCGAATTTCGTCTTCCAAATTTGAACGGGCTGGAAGATACCGTTCCAGTACGCTCGAAGTTAGCCGCCTTAGGTTTGACTCCAAAACAGCGGGAAATCGTGGTCCATACCCTGCGGGGTTTGTCCAACCAGCAGATCGCCGAACGACTTTTTATCTCGCAACAGACCGTTAAAGACCACCTGCACGACATCTATCATAACGTAGGGTGCCAATAAGTGAAGCGCATTGCACCGGACGCGTTAGCGGAGTGCGTTAATTAAGCCCTGCAGCGTATCTTCGGGCAATTCTTGTATTTTCTGAATATATGATTATAATATTATTATATTCACGATGCAGGCATAGGAGTAACCGTCATGAAGGCGAAACAAATAAACTCCGGCGAAGCCGCCCGTAATTTCTCGGAGCTATTGAATCAGGTGCGCTACCAAGGAGCGCAGTTTGATATTAAGCGTGGCCGGGAGGTCGTCGCGCGCTTGTGTCCGGCACAGCCGGCAGCGAGACTTAAGGTTGCTGACTTAGAGGCGTTTTATGCGGCTATGCCGTCACTGGGCGATGATGCTGGCACCTTTAAACAGGATTTGGCCGCTGTTAGACGTGATGCCGTGATGCCTCCCAACGTATGGGATTAATTTTAGATACGAGTGTACTCATTGACTCAGAGCAGCGCGGGTTGCCGTTTAATTCCAAATCCTGGGCTCAGGATGAGGCGGTTTATATCAGCGTTATCACGGTATCCGAATTGCTGGTAGGCGTATACAAGGCAACGACGAAAGCGCAGCGTGTAAAACGCTCTGCCTTCGTCGAATATATATTGTCTATATTACCTGCCCTGATCTTCGATGCTGATGTGGCACGAATTCATGCCCAAATGTGTGCTGAGTTGCCGCGCGGGGCGGTAGGGGCACATGATCGAATTATTGCGGCGACGGCTATTGCCTATGGTTATGGCGTGGTCACAGCGAATAGCAAAGAATTTAAGCGCGTGCATGGGTTGGTTGTAAATGGGGTCAGACTCGATTGATTCTGAATTGTTCTGATTTTCTATCCCCCCGCCCCTGGCTCCCGGCTCAACTCATCTCTCCAATCGCTTTTGAATGCGTTGCTTGAACCGATCATTGCCCAACACCCAGGCTTTATAATATCAATCGAGTCTGACCCCATTGATTCGATTGACTTGCACAAAGTCGGTCGGCGAAAATAGCAGCCTATTCATTCGGCGCTGACCGCAAAACACATGCAAAAAAATAATAGCTTTACTTACGAGGAGCTGCTTGCCTGCGGACGGGGCGAATTATTTGGGATAGGCAACGCGCAATTGCCATTGCCACCGATGCTGATGTTCGACCGCATCATTTCGATTACCGAGGATGGCGGGAAGTATGGCAATGGCCAGATCGTCGCTGAATTCGACGTGCGGCCCGATCTATGGTTTTTTGGGTGCCACTTTGTAGGTGACCCGGTGATGCCCGGCTGTCTCGGGTTAGATGCGATGTGGCAACTGGTGGGTTTTTTCCTGGGCTGGATGGGAGGGCCGGGACGTGGCCGCGCGCTGGGTGTCGGCGAAGTTAAATTTAGTGGCCAAGTGTTGCCAACAGGTAAACTGGTCACTTACACCATCGATCTTAAGCGCGTCATTATGCGCAAGCTGGTAATGGGCATTGCCGATGCGAGCATGGCGCTGGATGGCCGGGAAATCTACGTGGCCAGCGATTTGCGCGTGGGTTTGTTCACGCGCACGGATAATTTTTAGTAGAGCTAATTTTGGAGAGCACGAATATGCGCCATGTCGTTGTTACTGGTATGGGGATAGTCTCCAGCCTCGGTAATAATAAAGCTGAAGTTCTTGATAGCCTGCGTGAAGGCCGTTCCGGCATCGCATTCAGTCAGGAATATGCCGATCATGGCTTGCGCTCCAATGTTTGCGGGCCTATCCGTTTGAATGTCGCGGAGCTGATTGACCGCAAGTTAATGCGCTTTATGGCCAATGGCCATGCTTACGCCTGGATCGCCATGCAGGAAGCGATAGCCGATGCCAACTTGCCGCTGGAACTGGTATCCAATATCCGTACCGGACTCATCGTTGGCGCGGGCGGCACATCTACCGAAAGCATGCTGGAAGCCACAAATATTCTGGCGGAGAAAGGCATTCGCCGCGTTGGCCCTTACATGGTAACGAAAACCATGTCGAGCGGCGTGGTAGCCTGCCTAGCCACGGGTGCGAAGATCAAGGGTGTCAACTACGGCATTAGCTCAGCTTGTGCCACCAGCGCGCACTGTATCGGTAATGGCGTGGAACAAATCCAGATGGGCAAGCAGGATATCGTGTTTGCCGGTGGTGCGGAAGAAGAGCACTGGACCATGGCCTTTTTGTTCGACGCCATGGGCGCGCTTTCAAGCAAATATAACGACATGCCACAAAAGGCCTCGCGCACTTATGATGCCGATCGTGATGGCTTCGTCATCTCCGGCGGCGGTGGAATTTTGGTATTGGAGGAGCTCGAACACGCAAAAAAACGTGGTGCAAAAATTTATGCCGAGGTGGTCGGTTATGGCGCCACTTCCGATGGCCACGACATGGTCGCGCCGAGTGGTGAAGGCGCGGCCAGATGCATGTTGATGGCATTGCAGGGAGTTGAGGGAGAAGTGGATTACATCAATACCCACGGCACCAGCACACCGGTCGGCGATGTCAAGGAGCTGGAAGCGATTCGCGCGGTGTTTGGCAACAGCGCGCCGGCCATTGCCTCGACCAAGTCACTCTCTGGCCATGCGTTGGGGGCGGCAGGCGTGAATGAAGCTATCTACACCTTGCTGATGATGGAAAATAATTTCATTGCGGCTTCGGCCAATATCGAAACGTTGGATGCTGCCGCCGAGGGTCTGCCTATCGTTCGCCAGCGAATTGACAACGCGAATATTCAAACCGCGATGTCGAACAGCTTCGGCTTTGGCGGCACAAATGCCACGCTGACGCTATCGCGCAGGGGGTTATAGCGCACACGGGGCCAAATCTCACACACAAGTGGTCAGATACCGTATGGCGGGATGGCAGTAAATCAATGGGGTCAGACTCGATTGATTCTGAATTGTTCTGATTTTCTATCCCCACCCTTGGCTCCCGGCTCAACTCGTCTCTCCAATCGCTTTTGAATGCGTTGCTTGAACCGATCATTGCCGAACACCCAGGCTTTATTAGTCGCTTCCCTGATTTCAGTGATACTTTTTTCAGGTATGTGATGCCTGAATAGCTGGCGGTAGGCTGCCTGACGCTCTGCGTCGGTCTTGCCCAAACGGCGATATTCAAGATACGACGTCACCAAATCATTGGGCTGACCAAAGGCATTGTGATGATAACTTGACCAAGGATACTCAGTCAGGTGTGAAACCATGCCTGCCCGTACCGGATTTAACTCTATGTAGCGCATGCGCGTCAACAGGTAGGCTTCGGTATCAATCAGGGTGGCTTTATAGCGGCCTTCCCACAGGGTGCCCGTGCGCTGGTAGCAGTAGTTGAAGTACTGCACATAGTAACGCCCCAGCATTTGCATGGCTTTTAGAAGGCTTTGTTCTTCGTGTGGTGTGATGAGTAAATGTACGTGGTTGGTTATCAGTACATAGGCATGAACATCACAGCCGTGGTAGTCGCAGGCTAACTGTAACTTTTCAAGATAGAAACGGTAGTCTGCGTCGGCACAGAAGATTTCTGTACGGTTGTTGCCGCGCAGGATGACATGTTGCGGTTGGCCTGGAATCAGAAATTTAGGTAAGCGCGCGATTGCCTGCCTCCAGCTTCATAGGAATAGGCACTGTACTGCGTTTTCAATCCAATATCAATCGAGTCTGACCCCATTGATTCCTAACCGGACGCTAGTGATGGATACTATTTTCGTATTTCTCAAACAACGCGATGGATTCCACATGTGTGGTGTGCGGAAACATGTCCATCACGCCTGCGGCAGCGAGTTTGTAGCCACGTTGCACCAGTTCCTGCGCATCGCGCGCCAGGGTGGCTGTATTGCATGAGACGTACACAATTCTTGAGGCACTGAACACCTGCAGTTGTCTGACGATCTCCAGCGCGCCGGTGCGCGGTGGGTCGAGCAGAATCTTGTCAAAGCGCTGTTCGGCCCACGGCTGTTGGGACAAATCCTGACTGAGATCGGCAGCGTAGAATTCCGCGTTGTGGATATCGTTGTGCCGGGCATTGCTTTGCGCACGCTGCACCAGTTTCACATCACCCTCCACTCCGGTGACATGCCCGGCATGGCGCGCCAACGGCAAGGTGAAATTGCCGAGCCCGCAGAACAGATCGAGCACACGTTCCTGCGGCTTAAGGTCGAGCAGCCCGATGACGCTCGCTATCATGGCGCGGTTGATTTCGCCATTGACCTGCACAAAATCGGCCGGTGAGAAAAACAGTTCGAGTCCGTAGTCGGGTAACCGATAACTTAAGGCTGCGGCCTGCGGCCAGATCAAGGTCACGCTCTCCGGCCCCGCCGGTTGCAGATATATCTGTAAGCCGTGCGCCTCTCCGAACTGCTGCATCTTTTCCAGATCGGAGCCGCTAAACGCGGCCAGGTTGCGAAATACCAGTGCCGTCGCCTCATCCCCCACAGCCACTTCAATCTGCGGAATGCAGTTATAGATTTCGAGCCCGGCGATCAGCGCGCGCAATTCTGGCAGCAGCTCTCCGACTGAAGGGTGCAATACCTCGCAGCGCTTGATGTCGGCCAGCAGTGCACTGCGCTTTTCGCGAAAGCCGACCAGCAGCTTGTCTTTCTTGATGACGAACTTGACGCCCAGCCGCGCGCGGCGCCGGTAGCCCCAGTGCGGGCCTCTCAGCGGCGGCAATACCTGCTCCGGCTCGACTCTCCCGATCTGCCGGAGATTGTCCAGCATGACCTGTTGCTTGGCCTCGATCTGTGCGGCCGCCTCCATATGTTGCAGGCTGCATCCGCCGCAAATGTTGAAATGCACGCAGCGCGGCGTTACACGTTGCGGTGACGGCTTGAGAATTTGCGCGACGGTTCCTTCATCGTAGCGCTTGTGTTGTGCGACATAGGTGAACGACACCTCTTCGCCCGGCAGCGCGCCTTCAATGAACACGGCCTTGCCGCCCATATGCGCGACACCGCGCCCGTCGTGGTTGAGCGACTCGACGTACCCTGGCACAGGCTCTTGCGGCAGTGATTTTAAATTACGTGAACGGCGGGGCATTTAGAAACAGTAGCAAGTGACAAGTTAGAAGTAGCAAGGAGGCGCAGGGTCGCGCGGGTTAGCGCCAGGCAGCGAGAAACTCATCGAGATGCGGCTTGCCTGTGCTGGCAAGCTCATCGCGCAACCGTTGACATTCCAGGTCGTATTCTTCTTGGCTCATGTGGCCGCGAATCAATTCAAAGCGCATATATACGAGATAGGTATTGAGCACGTCCGTTTCGCAGTAGTTGCGGATGTTCACAATTTCGCCGCGCATGTAACTGTCCCACACCTGGCTGCCGTGCATGCTCATCTTGCCGGGGAAGCCGAGCAGCGTGGCGATCTCGTCCAGTGGCGCCGTGGCGCGCGGCTGATACAGGGAAATCACATCCATGAGGTCGGTATGGCGCGAGTGATAGCGGCTGAGGTAGTTGTTCCATTTGAAGGAGCTGTCCGCCTCGCCTGTATCCCAGTACTTCGGCGCGGCCACGCCGTGCAGCAGTGCGCGATAGTGCAGCACCGGCAGATCAAACCCGCCGCCGTTCCACGACACCAGTGTCGGCGTGTATTTTTCGATGCCGTCGAAAAAGCGTGTGACCAGTTCCTTTTCGGACGCGTCCACTTCGCCCAGCGACCACACCTTCACCTTGTCGCGCGTGCGCACCACTGCAGAGATGGCAATGATGCGGTGCAGGTGCAGGCGCAGGAACTCCGAGCCTCCGGTTTCCTGGCGGCGCGCATGAAACATCACCTCGGCGACTTCCTTGTCTTTGAGGCCGTCAAGCTTGTACAGCCGCCGACCGCTCTCCACGTCCGGCACAGTTTCGATGTCAAATACGAGTATATTCATTCGGGGAACACGCCGGTGGAAAGATAGCGGTCACCACGGTCGCAGACGATAGCGACAATCACGGCGTTGGATACTTCACGCGACAAATGCAACGCCGCCGCCACGTTGCCGCCGGAAGATATGCCGGCGAATATGCCTTCGCGCGCGGCAAGTTCGCGCGTCATCGCCTCGGCCTCGCTCTGACTCACCTCCATGACCTGATCCACACACGCGGGGTCATAAATCTTCGGCAGATATTCTCTGGACCAGCGGCGGATGCCGGGGATTTGCGAACCGTCGCTCGGCTGCACACCGATAATTTGCACTGCGGGATTTTTTTCTTTCAGAAAGCGTGAGGTGCCCATGATAGTGCCGGTGGTGCCCATGGCGCTGACAAAATGTGTGGTCTTGCCCTGCGTGTCGCGCCAGATTTCCGGCCCGGTGCCTTCGTAATGAGCGAGCGGGTTGTCAGGATTGGCGAACTGGTCGAGCACGCGGCCCTTGCCCTCGGCCTGCATTTTCAGGGCGAGGTCGCGCGCGCCTTCCATGCTCGCGGCGCGCGACACCAGAATGATCTCGGCGCCGAAGGCCTTCATCGTGCTGCGCCGTTCCGCGCTCATGTGCTCCGGCATGATAAGCGTGAGGCGATAGCCGCGTATCGCCGCCGCCATCGCCAGCGCAATGCCGGTATTGCCGCTCGTGGCCTCAATCAGGGTGTCGCCCGGCTTAATCTCGCCGCGCGCCTCGGCATGTTTGATCATACTCATGGCCGGGCGGTCTTTCACCGAACCCGCAGGATTATTGCCTTCCAGCTTGACCAGCAGAGTGTTGGTGGTGTCGCCGGGCAGACGCTGCAATCGCACCAGCGGTGTGTTGCCGATAAATGATTCTATGGTGGGATAAGTCATGGGCGCACCTTATATCGCCGCCAGCAGGGTGACAAACGCCACGGCGTGATCGTCTTCATCGGCGATGCTGACGTGGCCCGAACTGATGCCCATTTTTTTCACCAGCGCGATCGCCTTGCCGTGGTACTCAAGCACCGGCTTGCCGTTTTTCTCGTGCGCAACGCCGATGTTGCGTGGCGTGAGCCCGGCGCTGAAACCCAATCCCAGCGCCTTGACTGCCGCCTCCTTGGCCGCAAAACGCTTGGCCAGAAAATGTGCCGGACGTTCACAGCGAGAAAAGTCATCGAGTTCGTTCTGCGTGAGGATGCGGCGCGCGAACTTCTCGCCGTAACGCGTGAGACTCGCCTGCATGCGCGACACGCGCACGATGTCGGTGCCGATGCCGAAGATGCGCTCAGCCACGGCGGGCCTCACGCATCAGGTGTTTCATCTCGCGCACCGCCTCCGCCAAGCCTGTAAAGACAGCGCGCGCGACGATGGCGTGACCGATGTTGAGTTCGCTCACCTCGCGCAGCGCGGCGATAGCGGCGACGTTGTGATAGTGCAGGCCGTGACCGGCATTCACCTGCATACCCGATTTCCTGCCGAGTTTCACCGCGCCAATAATTCGCTCCAGCTCCTGCGCACTTGCGCCTGCATCCTCCGCATCGGCGTAGTGCCCGGTGTGAATCTCGATTACCGGCGCACCGGCGCGCGCGGCGGCCTCCACCTGGCGTGCATCGGCGTCGATGAATAATGACACACGTATGCCCGCGGCCTTGAGTGCGACACAGGCCGCAGTGATGCGCGGCAGTTGCCCGGCGACGTCCAGCCCGCCTTCCGTGGTCAGCTCTTCGCGCCGCTCCGGCACTAGGCAGCAGTCGTGCGGTTTGATGCGCGCGGCGAATGCAAGCATGGCGTCGGTCACCGCCATCTCCAGATTCATGCGCGTCTGTAACGTGTCTTTCAGCATCTCCACGTCGCGCTCCTGGATATGACGCCGGTCTTCGCGCAGGTGCAGCGTGATGGCATCCGCCCCGGCCTGCTCCGCCTCGAAGGCGGCCTGCACCGGATCGGGATAGCGCGTGCCGCGTGCGGCACGCAGCGTGGCGACGTGGTCAATGTTGACGCCGAGCAAAATGTCGCTATTCATGATGCGTTTTCCAGCACTGGCGTTGACGCTGGTGACGGCGCGCGAGTCTTGTGGAAGTCGATATACAATTCGCGGCTCTGCAGTGGTTTATTGCCGAGGTACAAACCGAGCGCGGCGCGCATGAGCTGTTTGGCTTCACGCAGGCTGGTCTCATCGTGCAGGGTTTCACTTAACAGCGCAAGCAGACTGCTGCCCTGCATGCGTATCCCCGCATACTCCCCGGCATGACGCTTGAGCGGGCCGCGCTCCAGGTGATAACTATACGCCTCTCCCGGTTCTATCGGCGCGCCGCTCTCCGCCTCATGATCCAGCGTCAGCGCATAACCTATCTCGCGCAGCAGGTGCTTCTCGAAAATGCGTAATGCGCGCTGCTCCATATCGTGCTGCTGCAACAGATGCAGCGTTTGCGCGTAGCACTCAAACAGCGCGGGGTGCGGGTCGTGCCGGTGCAACAGCCGCAGCAGCAATTCGTTCAGATAAAACCCGCTGAGGACGCGCGACCCGTCCAGCCTCGTCAGCATGCCGTTCGGCTCGCAGCCGGTGAGCGTGGCGAGTTCGCCGCGCCCGCTCCACGAAACCAGCAGCGGACTGAACGGCTGCACCAGGCCTTGCAGGCGCGACTTGGCCGATCTCAGGCCGCGCGCGACCAGACCCACGCGCCCGAACTCCGGCGTGAAAATCTCCAGCAGCGCGCTGGTGTCGCGGTAGGGGCGATGGTGCAGCACAAAGGCGGGCTGCAGACTGACGCGCGTGATACTCATTCGTAGCCCATACGCGCCATGACGCGCGCATCGTCCGACCAGCCTTCCTTCACGCGCACCAGAAGCTGCAAAAATACCTTGGACTGAAACATGCGCTCCATCTCCAGGCGCGCCTGGGTGCCGATCTGCTTGAGGCGCTCGCCCTTGTCGCCGATGATGATGGCCTTCTGCCCCTCGCGCTCTACCCAGATCACGGCGTGAATATGCAGTACGTCGCGCTGGTGTGTAAATTTTTCGATCTCCACCGTGGCGGCATAAGGCACTTCCTGCCCGGTGCTGCGCATGAGTTTTTCGCGCACGAATTCCGCCGCCATGAAGCGTTCGCTGCGGTCGGTGATCTGGTCTTCTGGATACAGCGCCACACCTTCCGGCAGCAGGTTCTTCACGGCCTCCTCCAGCGCCGCTTGGTTATCACCGGTGCGCGCGGAGAGCGGGATGATGTGGGCAAACTTCATCTTTTCCGATAACTTCTGGATATGCGGCAACAGCGCTGTTTTGTCGGGAATTCTGTCGGTCTTGTTGAGCACTAGAATCACTGGCGCCTTCAGTGCCTTGATCTTTTCCAGCACATAGTCGTCTTGCTCCGTCCAACAGAGCCCTTCGACGACAAAAATAAGCACGTCCACATCGCTCATGGCAGACGTCGCCGCACGGTTCATGTATTTGTTGATGGCGCGCTGGCCCACATGGTGCAGCCCGGGCGTATCTACATACATGATCTGAAAGCCGCTGCCGTTGCTGATGCCGAGGATGCGGTGGCGCGTGGTCTGCGGGCGCCGCGAGGTGATGCTGATTTTCTGCCCGAGCAGATGGTTGAGCAGGGTGGACTTGCCCACGTTGGGGCGGCCTACGATAGCGGCGTATCCGGAGCGCATCAACTCTCCTCCAGCAGCCGGAGCGCCTGCTCCGCCGCCTCCTGCTCCGCGCGCCTGCGTGTGCTGCCCACACCTTCAGTGGGCGCTATGCCTGTTACGCGGCACTCGATGCGAAAGGTCTGCGCGTGCGCTTCGCCCGCCACGTCGATCACGTTGTACTGCGGTATGGGCTGGCGGCGCGACTGGAGGTATTCCTGCAAACGGGTCTTGGGGTCTTTGACGCCCGCGGCCGACGGCAGATTTTCCAGCGAGTCCCGATACAGGCCCAGCACCACGTCACGGCCTGCCTCAAAACCGCCGTCCAGATAGACCGCGCCGATGATGGCTTCGAGCGCGTCGGCAAGCGTCGAGGCGCGGCGCTGACCGCCGCTTTTGAGTTCGCCCGGCCCCAGGCTCAGATAGTCGCCGAGATGCAGCTTGCCCGCGAGTTCCGCCAGTGCATCACGCTTGACCAAGCTCGCGCGCAACCGGCTGAGATCACCCTCATGCGCATGGGGAAAGCGCCGGTAAAGCTCAGCGGCAATGATGAAGTTCAAAATGGCGTCGCCGAGAAATTCCAGCCGCTCGTTGTTGGCGCCGGCCATACTGCGGTGAGTGAGCGCATCTTCCAGCAGCCCGGCGTTGATAAAACGGTATCCAAGCGTCGGGCACAGGCGCTTGAGCGGCGCGCTCAACGCAACTCCACGCTCTTGTCGAAGCGCACCACGAAATCAAGATTGCTGAACAGGGTACCCCTGGTTTCATACTTGACGCCGAGCAGCAATCCGCCGCCGTCGCGCGGCCTGACATCGACATTGCCCGGCTTGACGTTATCCACGTCGTCGACATCCAGACGTTTCATCAGCATGTCGATGACTTCACCCTTGCCCTTGTCACCGATGCCCGGCTGGCTTGCGAGCGACTCCATCGCAGCTGTCACCTTGAAGCTCTCCATATAGGCCGGGAACAATTTAAGCGTCACCAATACAAAAGTACCTATCAGCGCAAGAACGATGATAAAGCCGACTGCCGACATGCCGCGTTGCGTATGGGTGTTGTACATGGCCCCTCCATCGTGGGTCAGATTTACTCATAAGTCAGTAATGTAAGACTACACTCTCCTACACGTCCCCGCCCCCTGTTGAGGGGGCGGGGCAGAGCCTGCCCCCGGGTTGAACGGGGGGAGGGGGGGGGTAGAGTAAACAGGGTTTGTTACTCAGGAGACACCTAGTCTGCCATGTATCCTTGCTTTGCGTCTCCTGAGTAACGAGAATGACGTATCATCGGATGCCCGACCCGATGCGCCCCCATGATACACCACCGTTGGAGGCATCCCAATTCATCCAGATCATAAAGGCCTTGCCCACCAGATTCTGCTCCGGCACCGTGCCCCAGTAGCGGCTGTCGTTGCTGTTGTCGCGATTGTCGCCCATCACGAAATACTGCCCCGGCGGCACGGTAAATTGGCCCTCCAATGAGGCCTGGCCGGGGCGGATCAGGATCGGATGCGCCACGCCGCCCAAGGACTCGTGCAACAACTTCGCCCCGGTCATGCCGCTACCCGCGCCCACGCCGGTATAAACGCCCACGAGCTCCTGCGGCACGGGTTGGCCATTCACACGCAGCGTCTTGTTGTAATAGGCGATATGGTCGCCCGGCACGCCGACCACGCGCTTGATGTAATCCACCGAGGGTTCGAGCGGATAACGAAATACCACCACATCGCCACGCTGCGGTGCATTGATGTCGATAATTTTTTTGTCGGCCACCGGTAGGCGTATGCCGTAGGTGAATTTGTTCACCAGAATAAAGTCGCCGGTGAGCAGCGTCGGCATCATCGAGTTGGAGGGTATGCGAAACGGCTCCACCAGAAACGAGCGCAGCATCAGCACCGCCAGAAACACGGGAAAGAACGAGCGCGCGTATTCGACCAGCACCGGCCCGCGCACCAGCCGCTCAATCTCAGCCTGTGGCGCAGCACTGGCACGTAGCCGCGCAATATCCGCGCGCCGACGTGATGCAAACAGCATGGCATCCACCGCCCAGATGGCGCCGCTTACTACCACCGCACCTAACAGTACTGCTGCAAAATCAACATTCATCGTTTACCCACCTTGAGCACGGCCAAAAATGCCTCCTGCGGAATTTCCACCCGGCCCACCTGCTTCATGCGCTTCTTGCCAGCCTTTTGTTTTTCCAGCAGCTTGCGTTTGCGCGAGATGTCGCCGCCGTAGCATTTTGCGATGACGTTTTTACGCATCGCCTTAACCGTCTGGCGCGCGATCACGTGCGTGCCGACCGCCGCCTGGATGGCGACCTCAAACATCTGGCGCGGGATGATCTCCTTCATCTTCTCCACCAGCTCGCGCCCGCGGCTTATGCTGCGCGCGCGGTGCACGATGAGCGACAGCGCGTCCACGCGCTCGCCGTTGATGAGAATATCGAGCCGCTCCAGATCCGCGGCCTGAAAGCGGTCAAACTGATAGCTGAAGGATGCATAGCCACGGCTCACAGATTTCAAACGGTCGAAGAAATCCATCACCACCTCGTTCAAGGGCAGATCGTAGGATAGCGACACCTGCTTGCCGTGAAATTGCAGATTCTTCTGCGTGCCGCGCTTTTCCTCGCACAGACCTAGCACTTCGCCCAAAAATTGCTGCGGCACGAAGATGTCGGAGCGGATGATCGGCTCGCGCATCTCGGCGATCTGGTTCTGCGGCGGCAGCTTGGACGGATTGTCCACGCGCACCACTTCACCCTTGGTGGTCAACACCTCGTACACCACCGTGGGCGCGGTGCCGATCAGATTGAGATGATATTCTCGCTCCAGCCGCTCCTGCACAATCTCCATGTGCAGCAGGCCGAGGAAGCCGCAGCGGAAACCGAAGCCCAGCGCCTGCGAGGTCTCCGGCTCGTAATGCAGTGAAGCGTCGTTCAGCTTCAGCTTGCCGAGCGCCTCGCGAAACGCCTCGTAATCTTCCGCGTCTATCGGGAATAGCCCCGCGAACACCTGCGGCTGCACCGCCTTGAAACCGGCGAGCGCATTCTGCGCCGGACGGTCAACGTGCGTGAGCGTGTCGCCCACCGGCGCGCCGTTCACGTCCTTGATGCCGGCGATCATATAACCCACCTCGCCCGCGCTGAGCGCCTGCGTCTCGGTGCGCTTGGGCGTGAAGATGCCCACCTTCTCCACCTGGAACGCGCGCCCGGTAGATATTACCTTGATCTTGTCCTTGGGCGTGATGCGGCCCTGTATCACACGCACCAGCGAAATCACGCCGACGAAATTGTCAAACCAGGAATCGATGATGAGCGCCTGCAGCGGCAGAGCGGCATCCCCACCGGGCGCGGGGACCAGCCGGATGACCTCTTCCAGCACTTCTTTCACGCCGACACCGGTCTTGGCGCTCACGTGCAGCGCGGTCTCGGCCTCAATGCCGATGATCTCTTCGATTTCCCTGATGACCCGTTCCGGCTCCGCCGTGGGGAGGTCCACCTTGTTCAGCACTGGCACCACCGTGAGCCCCTGCTCGATGGCGATGTAACAGTTGGCCACGCTCTGCGCACCCACACCCTGCGCCGCGTCCACCACCAGCAGCGCGCCCTCGCACGCCGCGAGCGAGCGCGACACCTCATAGGAAAAATCGACGTGGCCGGGCGTGTCGATGAGATTGAGCAGGTAAGTCTCGCCGTTGCTCGCCGTGTAATTGAGCGACACGCACTGCGCCTTGATGGTAATACCGCGCTCACGCTCCAGATCCATCGAATCCAGCACCTGTGCCGACATCTCGCGCGCGGTCAGTCCGCCGCAAAGCTCGATAAATCGATCCGCCAGCGTGGATTTGCCGTGATCGATGTGAGCGATGATAGAAAAATTGCGAATATGCGAGATAGGAACCACAGTCCAACACCTTGTTGCGGAGGCAAATTATAACCCAAACCACCTCTCCCGGTGCGGGAAATCAGCCTGATTCGTGCTGTATTCAGCGCTTGACGCGCTATAGTTACCCACTCAGAATTCAAAACAGGCTGACTTCACTCTTGCTCAAATTCCATCGAACTCCGACACAGTAAGGAGACAGAATGCATCAAAGTAACGGGGCCGCACGCCAGGAGATCATCGACAAGCTGAGCATGACGAACGCTTCCATATCGCCGAAGTATTTTTACGACATACTTGGCTGCCGCCTGTTTGAACTCATCACACGCCTGCCAGAGTATTATCTTACGCGTACCGAGCAGGCGGTGATGGATCGTCATATGGACGCAATTACCCTGGCTATCGGTAATGACGCCATCCTTGTCGATCTTGGCGCGGGCAATTGCGAGAAGGCTCGCACCTTGTTTCCGTCGCTCAAGCCACGGCAGTACGTGGCCGTGGATTTCTCGACCGAATTCCCGAGAGGAGTATTGTCCCGGATGCAGGTGGCATTCCCCGACATTGACATGCTCGCCGTCGGGGCAGATTTGTCCTTAGGCCTCACTTTGCCGGACTCCGTCCATGCGGAGCCCCGTGTATTTTTTTACCCGGGCTCATCCATCGGCAATTTTGATGCGGAAGATGCAGTGACACTTTTGTCACACATCAGGAGCCTCTGCACACACACCGGCGGGCTGCTCATCGGCGTCGACCTGATTAAGGACCAGGCGATACTTGAAACCGCCTATAACGACGGCCTGGGATATACTTCCACCTTCAACCTGAATGTGCTCACACACCTCAACAGATTGATCGGAAGCGATTTCAGGCTGCAGGACTGGAAACACTGTGCGATCTACAATCAAGCCCGCTCCCGTATCGAAATGTATCTTGAAGCGGTTGGCGACAGCGTCGTATCCTGGCCGGGCGGTGGACGTAGCTTTTCCGAGGGCGAGCGTATCCATACTGAAAACAGCTACAAGTACCAACTGGACGATTTCAGCACCTTACTCACCCAGGTCGGCTTTTCTGAAATCAGCGTTTGGACTGACGAACGGAAGTGGTTCGCAGTCTATTATGCAGGCATCTAATCGCCGCTTGAGTTCATAAGGGAGCCTCTGTGACCCCTTCAGCCTTATGGTCGAAATATACCGAGATCCGCGACCGGACCATGGCCTTGGCCACACCCTTGTCCGCCGAGGATTGCTGTGTCCAGTCGATGCCGGATGCCAGCCCCATCAAGTGGCACCTAGGCCATACCACATGGTTCTTCGAAACCTTTGTGCTGGAGCGTTACGAAGCGTCTTTCGAGCCTTTCCACAAGGCTTTCCGGGTGATGTTCAACTCTTACTACAATGCAGTCGGTGAAAAGCATTCCCGCCCTCAACGCGGACTGCTTACTCGGCCCCCATTGCCCGCAGTCCGGGACTATCGCAGGAATGTCGATGAACGTATGCGGCGGCTACTGGAACGACCCGCCAATGATGACGCGCTACGCAGCCTGACGGTTCTCGGCCTGAATCACGAACAACAGCATCAGGAACTCATGCTGACCGATATCAAACACCTATTCTCGCAAAACCCGCTGAAGCCGTGCTACCAAACGCCGGAATCATACCCTCCCGCGCCGCCCACCGCGCTGGAATGGCATGATTTCGAGGGGGGCACCGTGCAGATCGGCCACGCAGGAGAAGGATTCAGTTACGACAACGAGTCGCCGCGACACAAGGAATATATTCAGCCCCACCAGATGGCTTCGCGCCTCGTCACCAACGGTGAGTATCTCCAGTTCGTCGATGCGGGCGGCTACGAGGATCCAGCACTCTGGCTGTCGGAAGCATGGGACTGGATCAAGATCAACCAGCACAGCCATCCCCTCTACTGGCTCGGCAAGGATGCTGGATGGATGGAATTCACCCTCGGAGGCGTCCTGCCGCTGGATCTCAATCTGCCAGTCGTCCATGTTTCCTACTATGAGGCCGACGCCTACGCGCGATGGTTCGGCGCCCGACTGCCCACTGAAGCTGAGTGGGAGCATGCGGCCTCTCAGCAACAAATCAGTGGAAACTTCGCCAACAACAACCGCTTTCACCCCGCTGCTGCGGTTAGCGCCGGTCTTGTCCAGATCTACGGCGATACATGGGAATGGACGCAGTCAAGCTATTCCGCCTATCCGGGCTTTTATCCGGCACAGGGAGCAATAGGTGAGTACAACAGCAAGTTCATGGTGAACCAGTATTTGCTGCGGGGGGGATCCTGCGCCACACCTTCAGAGCACATCCGTCCGAGCTATCGCAATTTCTTTCCCGCCCATGCCTGCTGGCAGTTTTCTGGCATCCGACTGGCGAGGGATATCACAATGTGCTAACTCGCGGAGAAACCCATGCCTCACTCAAATTTATCGAACAATGCACCCCGGTCCGAGCAGTGGCCAAGCTTGTCCTTCGACGCATCGAAGGACACCTACACGACGCTACATATGTGGACGCAGACTGTAGGCAAAATCCGGCTCGTCCAGACGCCGTGGATTAATCATGCCTGGCACGTGACCCTCTACGTAACGGCGCGCGGCCTGACAACTTCGCCCATCCCACACGGTACGCGCATGTTTCAGATTGATTTCGACTTTATCGACCACCGGCTTTTGATCCAGACCAGCGACGGGTCGGTTAAGACCATGGCACTGCAACCACTTTTTACCTAGAGCTGTTTTCCAACCTGGCCGAACTCGGCCTCGACGTAAATATCCACACCACTCCCAATGAAGTTGCCGATGCCATCCCTTTCGAGAGAGATCATAATCATGCATCCTATGACGCAGAGTATGCCAATAAATTTTGGCGTGCCCTAGTGCAAGCAGACCGCGTATTCAAGGAATTCCGTACCGGTTTTATCGGCAAATGCAGTCCTGTGGATTTCTTTTGGGGAAGCTTCGACCTTGCATTTACCCGCTTTTCCGGACGCCCGGCCCCTGAGCTTCCCCTCGAATTTCGTCTTCCAATGGTAAGCGGATAAGATAGATGCAAGCGGAGGAAGCAGATGTTCAAGATACCAAGGCAAGAGTATACCGCCGAGTTCAAGGAACTGGCGGTCAAGCGTGTGAGTGGTGGTGAAGCGATCGCCCAGGTGGCGCGGGAGCTGGGGCGGGTGGACCAGACCCTGCGCAACGGGGTCAAGGCGGCCGAGAAAGGTCGGCTTAATGCGCTTGGCCGCAAGGGGGTGAGCGCTGAGCAGATGGAGCTGTCACGCGTGCGCAGCGAGAATGCGCGCCTCACGATGGAGAACGAGATCCTAAAAAAGCGACGGTGGGCTCAACCGGTCAGTGCAACACCATCTGTTTTAATTTAGATTTGGAGGGTGGTGTATATGGCACAAATGGGGCGGCCAGGACTGTCTGCTTCCCAGAAGGCGGAGCTGTGGCAAAGGTGGAAAAGCGGGCAGTCTTTGAGTGATATCGGTCGTGCACTCGGCAAGCACGCGGGGGCGATTCACGGCGTTGTGTCATCTAACGGCGGGATCATCCCCGCAGTCCGTCGCCGTTCGCGCTGGGCGCTTACTCTTTCGGAGCGTGAAGAGATATCCCGTGGCATTGCGACTGACTCCTCGATCCTTCAGATAGCCGCCATGATGGATAGACCACCGTCGACAGTGAGCCGCGAAATCGAACGACACGGTGGTCGAAATACGTATCGTGCCTCTGCTGCAGAGGCGCAGGCCTGGGATCAAGCACGGCGCCCCAAGCCGTGTCGGCTCGCCACGCATGACAGGCTACGAAGGATCGTAGCGCATAAACTGAAGCTGGATTGGTCCCCTGAGCAAATAGCCGGGTGGCTCAAACTGAAATTTCCAAATGATGAAAGCATGCGGGTGTCCCACGAGACCATTTACCGTAGCCTATTCATTCAAGCCCGGGGCGTGCTCAGGAAAGAATTGGTTGGGCATCTGCGATCCAGGCGCATGATGCAGCGGTCAAAGAACGCTAGCACGGATGGCTAGCCGCGTGGGCAGATCGTGGATGGGGTGTCCATCCGCGAACGCCCGGCGGACGTTGAAGACCGTGCGATTCCCGGCCATTGGGAAGGTAATTTGATAACCGGTTCGAAGAACACCCATATTGCGACGCTCGTGGAGCGTCATTCGCGATTCACGATGCTGGTGAAGGTACAGGGCAAGGACACCGCCGGCGTGGTGACCGCACTGAGCAAGCAAGCCCGCAAGATGCCTTCCGAACTGCGTCGATCATTGACGTGGGATCGCGGCATGGAGATGGCGCACCACAAGAAATTTACCGTCGCAACGGACGTGCAAGTCTACTTCTGCGACCCCCAAAGCCCTTGGCAGCGGGGCACCAATGAAAATACCAACCGCTTGCTACGCCAGTACTTCCCGAAAGACACTAATCTCTCCGGCTACTCGCAATCGGACTTGAACAAGGTCGCTCTACGTTTAAATCAGCGCCCTCGGAAGACTTTGAACTTTTACTCGCCTGCCGATAGACTTGAGGCCAGTGTTGCAACGATCGGTTGAGCCCACCACGGCGTACTTCGCCAGAGATGTGCTGTGAAGTACGCCTGGATTGATCGGCACCGCCGGCAGTACCCGCTGCCCGCGCTGTGCGGCAAGCTCGCGGTGAGCATCAGCGGTTACCGGGCCTAGAAACGGGGCGGTGAGCACCACCGCCTTCGCCTGACCGATGCCCAACTGCTGGCGCTGATCCGGGCCCTACACGTGGGGTTCAAGGGCGCCTACGGGTAGCCCACGGAGGGTGGATGAACTGCGGGATCGCGGCTTCCCGGCGGCTAAGGCACGGGTGGAGCGGCTGATGCGCGAGAACGGCCTCCGGGCCCGGCACAAGCGCCGTTACAAAGCGACCACGAACTCGCGGCATTCGCTGCCGGTGGCGGACAACCTGCTGGATTGGAACTTCTCGCCGGAAGCGCCCAATCGAGTCTGGACGGCCGACCTGACCTATATCTGGACGGACGAAGGCTGGCTGTACCTGGCGGTGGTGCTCGATCTGTTCAATCGCGAGGTCGTGGGCTTCTCGATCAAGCCGCGCATGACGGCGGACATCGTCGTGGATGCGCTGACCATGGCCTGGTTCCGGCGTCGGCCTCTGCCCGGCCTGATGCACCATTCGGATCGGGGCAGCCAGTACGCGAGTGGCGTGTTTCAGGCCAAGCTGGCCGGGTACGGCATGATCTGCTCCATGAGCCGCAAGGGCAACTGCTGGGACAACGCGCCGACGATGAGTTTCTTCAACAGTCTCAAGAACGAACGGGTGCATGGCACGCGCTACAGAACACGCGAAGCGGCCATCGCCGACCTGTTCGAGTACATCGAGGTGTTCTACAACCGGAGTCGCCGCCACTCCACGCTCAAGAGCCAATCGCCGGTTCAGTTCCTTGCGGACTGGATCAGCGCTCAGCACGGGCAGAACTTGGCAGCATGAACCCCGCCCTTTGGAAGACGGAAAACAGGGGGAAGCTCATATGTCAGAGAGATACTCCTCTTGTCATTCTTGAAGTGATACCCATTCTCGTCGATTGAAAAGCTATTATGAGCGATAGAATCTCGTATGACCTTAATCTGCTCGATTACTCCTGCCAGATCTTTTCTGTCCTTTTTGTGTTCCTCTTTTATGAGGATGAGCGGTAGCAGCCTGTAGATTCCGAAGTTCTGATTCAATAGTACGTGTCGCGTTGAAAATCGTTTTTCAAATTCTTCCCGTATTGTCTTGAGAGTCGTTGCGTCTGGATAAGTATCCAATACATGTAACAGGTATTCGACGTACTTGAGGTCGGTGTTGATTGCCAGAATCGTTTCCATGAATCTGTCCCAAAATGCTATGGCTAACTAGAAATAGACCGCCTATGCGGCCTTGTATTGCGTCACTTTGCACCCTCGCGCGTTAGCTTTCAAGCCGGTCAATACATTAGCTTGGTAGCGCATACAATATTCTTTTTTTCCTGACATCAGGACGTGAGGCGGGATATTAAGTCCCAGATGAAACCAGCCCATTATTACTGGTATCGCAGCGCATCGATGGGTTTCAGGCGGGCGGCTTTGTTGGCGGGATAGAATCCGAAGAATACTCCTACGCCGGCGGCGACGAGGAAGGCCATGACCACGGAGCTCAGGGTGATGACCACGGCGGTTTCGGTGATTTTATTTGCCAGCACTGCGCCGCCTACGCCGAGTATCACTCCCACCAAGCAGCCGACGACGGAAATGATGATGGCTTCGAGCAGGAACTGCAGCAGGATGTCGCGCTGGCGTGCGCCGACGGCCATGCGGATACCGATCTCGCGTGTGCGCTCGGTGACGGATACCAGCATGATGTTCATGATGCCGATGCCGCCGACGACGAGCGAGATGGAGGCAATCGCGCCCAGCATGAGCGACATGATGCGGGCGGTTTCCGCTGCGGTGTTGGCGACTGCGGTGAGATTTCTCACGCTGAAATCGCTGTCCGCACCTTCTTGCAGATGATGGCGCTGGCGCAGCAACTGGTTCAAGGCCCGCTCTGTGCCCGCCATGGCCTCCGGCGCAGTTGCCTGCGCCATGATGTAACGCACGGTGCCCTGAAACTGGGTGCCGAAGAGTTTGCGTTGCGCGGTGGTCACCGGAACGAGAATGGTGTCGTCCTGATCGCGCCCGTCCAGGCTCTGTCCCTTCGCCGCGAGCAGGCCGATGACGAGGTATGGGCTCTGCTTGATGCGTATCATCTTGCCGACCGGTTCCTCTTCACCGAACAGATTTTTTGCGACGGTCTGCCCGATCAGCGCCACGCGCGTGGCAGAGCGCACGTCCGAGTCGGTGAAGGGATATCCGGCGTCGAGTTGCCAGTCGCGCACCTCGAGATAGCTCGGTGTCGTGCCCAGCACCTGCGTGCCCCAGTTATTTTGCCCGTATACGATCTGCGCGCCGCCGGGCACAGTGGGCGCGACCGCCGCGATGGTGGGCAGCTCCGCGATGGCCTGCACATCCCCCAGGGTAAGGGTGGGCGCCGCGCCGCCTCCCAGCCGCACACCGCCTGCGGTCGAGGAGCCCGACAAAATCATGAACAGGTTGCTGCCCAGCGACGCGACGGACTGCTCCACCTGAAACTGCGCGCCCCGGCCGATGGCCAGCATCAGGATGACGGCGCCGACGCTAATCACCATGCCGAGCATGGTGAGAAATGTGCGCAGGCGGTTCGCGCTCATCGCATGCCACGCCTCAGCCAGCATCGGGCCTATCATGCAGGCGCCGCTTCGAGATGAGTCACGGCGCCATCGTGCACCACGCGGCCGTCGACAAACTGCACCAGCCGTTTAGCGTAAGCCGCGATGTCGCGTTCGTGGGTGACCAGCAGGATGGTGATGCCGTCCTCTTTGTTGAGCCGCGTAAAGAGATTCATGATCTCGCGGCTTGTCGCCGTGTCGAGATTGCCGGTCGGCTCGTCCGCCAGAATGAGCCGCGGGCGGTTCACCAGTGCGCGGGCAATCGCCGCGCGCTGCTGCTGCCCGCCGGAAATCTGGTTGGACATGGAATTCCTGTAGCCCTTCAAGCCCACCTTCTCAAGCATCTCGCGTGCCTGTGTAGCCGCCATTGTTTTCTTGACCCCCCGGTAGACCAGCGGCAGCGCCACGTTATCTTCCAGATTGGCGCGCGGCAGCAGATTGAAACCCTGAAACACGAAACCGATCACTTTGTTTCTGAGCTGTGCCAACTGGTCGCTGTTCAACGTGCCGACGTCCTTGCCGTTGAGCACATAGCTGCCGCTGGTGGGCGTATCGAGACACCCCAGGATGTTCATGAAGGTGGACTTGCCCGAACCTGACGGGCCCATCACGGCGACAAATTCGCCGGGGGCAATGGTGAGGCTGACGTCTTTAAGCGCCGGCACGGCGCCTGCTGCGGTCTCGTACTGTTTGCACAGCCTTTCTACACGGATGACAGCGTCGGGGCTCATCAGAACATGCGCATTCTGAGCGTGCCGGAAGATTGATTCTGATTCGCGCCGCCGGTGAGCTGGGTGTCTTCCACCACCACAGTGTTTCCGGCTTTAAGATCTCCGGAAAGCACTTCGGTGGAACGGTTGTCGGTGATGCCGATGGAGAGGGTCACGGGCTTGAGCTGATTATTTTCCAGCACATAAACAGCACCCACGGCGGCTTCGCGTTTGTCGTCTTTGCCTTTGCGTTTGTCGTCCTTGGCGGCGGGGTCCTGCGGCTTGAAGCGCAGCGCCGCGTTTGGCACCAGCAGCACATTCTTGCGGCTCGCCACGACGATGTTGACGTAGGCGGTCATGCCGGGCAGCAGGATTTGCTCAGGATTATCCACACCTACCACCACGTTATAGGTGACTACGTTCTGTTGCGTGGTGGGATTGAGCCGCACCTGTCTGACGATGCCCTTGAAAGAACGGTTTGGAAAGGCATCGACGGTGAAACGCACCGTTTGACCTTCTTTGACATTGCCGACGTCCGCCTCGGCGAAGCTGGAGTCGATTTGCATCTTCTGCAAATCCTGCGCGATCTTGAACAAGGTCGGGGTCTGGAAGCTCGCCGCCACGGTCTGCCCCACATCCACTTCGCGCGCGACCACCACACCGGACACCGGCGAGCGGATGACGCTATAGCCGAGATTGATGCGGTCTTTCTCAAACTGCGCCTGTGCCAGCGCACGCTGGGCGCGGGCGGATTTCAGCGCCTGCACCGACTGATCGAGCTCTTGTTTCGAGATGTACTCCTGTGCGTAGAGACTGCGACTTCTGGCTGCGTTCGCGGTAGCGAGGTCAAGCGTCGCCTGGGCGTTGCTCACGTTGGCCTCGCTCTGTTTCGTCTGCGCCTGAAACAGAGAGGCGTCGAGCTCCATCAAAATCTGGCCCTGCTGCACCCGGTCGTTGAAGTCCACGTAGAGCTTCTTCACCGTGCCCGACACCTGCGTTCCCACGCTGACCAGAACCACCGGATTCAGGGTACCGTTCGCCGAAACCGTCTGCGTGATGTCGCCCGTCTCAGCGGTCTGGGTCTTGTAGCGTTCCCCGGAAGATTTCTGATGCCCCTGCTGCCACAGAAAAAATCCGGTGCCGCCGATAGCCGCGAGCGCCACGACAAGGGCGATTTTATTCCACAGCAATTTTTTGGTATTCATTTATGAAAGATCATCTCTGAGACGGATCAATAGTGGCGAAGTCGAGTTGCCCCACGGACTGCGCGAGCGTGGCCTTGGCGATGTACCAGGCATACAGCGCCTGAATATTCTGTTGGCGCGCACTTGCCAGCGCGCTCTGGGCGGTCAGTACATCGAGAATGTTTCCGACCCCCGCCTTGTAGCGACCCAGCGCCACAAGCTCCGACTGGGCTGCGCTCGCCAACAGGTCGGTGCTGGTTTTCAGGGACTGGGTTTCAGTGGTCAGGTTCTGGTACGCCTTCCACACGTCGAGCGCGACCTGTTGACTCAGACGGTCGCGCTGCGCCGTGCGCGTTTCGACCTGAGCCTGCGCGGCCTGGGTGCGGTACGTGGTATTGAAGCCGGTAAAGAGCGGGATGCTCACCGATACGCCCAGCGCCGCACTGTTAAGCGGCCCGGCGCTGGTCGTATCGGTGCGATTGAGATTGGAAGTGAGCGAAATGCTGGGCCTGCCGGACGCCTGCACCGCCGCGACGTTGGCCTGTGCGGCCTTGATTTGCGCCTCTGCGGCGGCGAGATCGGGCCGGTTCCTGCGCGCCTCTTCAATCAGGCGCGCCACATCGCCTTCGAACCGGGCAGCGGGTGATCGCGCCAGCGGTGGCGCGATGGCAAACGCCAGGTTCGCATCGAGCCCCATCACATTGGCGAGCGTGCCTTGCGCGTTCTTGGCATCGCCCTCGGCGCGGATGCGGTTCAACACCGCCTGCGAGTAAGCGGTCTGGGTCTGCAATTTATCTGCCGGCGTACCGCTGCCCACGTTGTAGCGCGCGGCGGCGGCATTGAAACTTTCGCGGCTGGATTTCTCCGCTTCGTTTGCGGAATCCACGGCCGCTTGTGTGGCAAAGAGCTGGTAGTACGCCTGCACCGCTGCCAGAAATACCGACTGGAGTGTGGCGTCCTGCGTGGCATTGACCGCGGCCAGTACCTGTCTGGCATTTTCCAGTGTGGCGTCGCGGCCGCCAAAATCGTACAGCAAATAAGTGAGCGACAGGCCGACGCTCTCCTGATTGCTGGTGGTGTTGCTGGTGTTGTTGTGCGTTAACGAGCCGGTGGCGTTGATGGAAGGCAGCAAGGCCGACTCATTTACACCGACTTGGGCCGCCTGCGCCCGCGCGTTCGCCCATGCCTCACGGGTTTGCGGATTGTTGCACAGTGCGCGCTCCACCACGTCGGGCAGCGTCAGTGCTGCATTGTCCGCATGACTGAAGTTGCAGGGTAACGTCGCGGGTCTGTTGATGCTTGTGGCCGGGGATGGTGCTACGAGGCCGCCGGTGGCGAATGGATCTGTCGTATCCGCCGCCGCCGGAATGCTAACGGATAAAGCCACTGCAAGCGCAGACAGACACCCGTACGCCAGCCGTGATCTCCCGTGTGCTGCTGAATGCATCCGCCTAAAGATCGGCTTTGAGATTAACATAGCGTCATAAATCGTAGCGAGCGGCTTTCAGGCGGGGGGTGCGGAGCGCAGGAACCGGAGTGTACATTTCAGTACATGAGGATTCGGAGCACCGCACGCACCCGCATCAAAGACGCGCAGTAGATTTAAGGCGCTATGTAAATTACCCACCTGCTTTGGACAACAACACCCTCCCCCTTGTTGCAAGGGGAGGCAATATCTTTTGCGCTTTAGTGCGCGGCCAGTGATAGGCCGCGTGCGTGTTACTTGGACAGCGAGAGAATGAAGTCCACCAGTTTCTCGATGTCGGCGTCTGGCACGCGCGGTGAATAGGCTGGCATGGTACCCATTTGCCAACGACCGGTGCCACCGGTGTGCACCCATTTCACCAAGTTGTCATGCGCACCTGTGTCGCCCTTGTACTTCTTGCTGACTTCATTCCAAGCCGGGCCGATGCGTTTTTGCTCGACATTGTGACAGGCAAAACAGCCGCTCTGTTTGGCAAGCGCCTTGCCGGCTTCCATGGCGTCGCCTGCACCTGCCGCTGCGGGTGCGGCCGGTGTCGCTTCCTTGGCCGCAGGAGCCGGTGCGGCAGGAGCGGGAGTCGCAGCCGGTGCAGGCACGGCTGCCCGGGTCGCGGGCGCTGTCATCGGGGCGGAAACAGCGGGTGCCGGGGTTGCAGGCGCCGCCTCTTGCTTCATCGGGGTGACGGTGGTGGCTTCCTCTTTGCCGCAGGCGACCAGCACCAAGGTCAGGATGCCGCTTATCAGAACCAGTTGCTTCATGCTCAAGGCTCCTTTTTCATGATTAAGATTGATCATTCGGGATTAACGCAGTGCAAACGTCCCGGCATACAACAGCTGGAAAAATTCTAGCAGATTTGGCGTACTCACCCCGCGCTCTTTTTCTGCGCCGCCTTCTCCTGCTGTTCCAGAGGCGCGATCATGGGTTCTTTCCAGGGCCCTTTGATCGTGTACTGGTAGGTCGCGATATCCTTGAGCCCGGGTAATAATTTATCGGCGAGAAACAGCCCCAGGCCCACCACCGGCCCGCCCACGAGCCCCGCACCCAGCGACAGTCCGTCGCTGATTTCGGGCTTCACTGTTACTACCTGGTCGTAATCCTTGGCCGCAAGCCCGGTGCGCCCGGTCACGGTGATGTTGGCCGAGGGCCCTTCCATAGTGAGATTGTTGGTGTAGGCGTTGCCGTTCTCGAATACAAAGTAACCTTCGAGGCGGTCGAAGCTGAAGCCCTTGGCGAAGATGTCACTGAAGTCGAGCGTGAGTCGGCGCGGCAGCGCCTGCAAGCTCAGCAGGCCGAACACGCGCCCGGCGCCGGGGTCGATCTCCAGCAGGCGTCCCTTCGTCACCTTGAGCGACAGGTTTCCATTCAGCCGTTCCAGCGCAAAATCAGCGGGCGAGCCTTCCCAGGCTGCAGTGAGATCAAACTGGCTCTTGCCGCCGGACACCGAGGCCGCAAACCCGAAGGCCGCAAGCATCTTGCCCATATCATCGCCGCTGGCCTTGGCCGTAAAACGCGACGCAGGCTTGTCCTGCTCCACTACCCAGTCACCCTGCCCGGTGACATGGAGGCTCGGCGACGCGAGGCTCAGGCTGTCAATGCGCAGGCCGCTGCTGCGTTTTGCGGCATCGAGGTGCAGGCGCCCGAGGTCGGCGTCAGCGTACTTGAAGTTCGCAACATCAATGCGCAGCGGCGGCCAGTGGCGCGGATCAGTACCCTTTGAACTTATGGACGCGCCGCCATCGATCTTATTGAGATACATACGCTCTAGATTCAGCACCAGCGCCGACTCTTTCTCGCGCGGCAGTCGCAGGCTGCCCGCCAGCTCGGCGCCGCTGACGTTCGCTTCCCACGCCTGCGGCGTCTGGGTGGCGCGGATTTGAGTATTGCTGAAGCGTTGTCCGAATACATCCAGCGCGCCGATGCGCACATCAACCGCATTAAGCCTGGCGGCCAACCCGCCGCCGCCGCTGATGCCATGGGCGAGAAACGTCTGCCACTCCGTGACCGGGAGATGCTCGAGTTCGCCGCTGATGCGCAGGCCCTGCGGCGGCAAGGTTGCAACGGTGACGCCAAAGCGCAGCTCACCGCGCGCCAGTGTCCAGCTATTTTTGGCGCGCGCGAGTTCAAACACGCCGTTCAGACGGCTGCCGTAGCGCAGCAGAAAGCGCCGGTTTTGTCCGCTGCCCGGCACCGACTCCAGAGCCAATCGCACCGCCTCCGGCGCTGTCTTGCCCACGGGCTCCGGCCACTGCAATGCCATGCCCTGCAACGACGATTCCAGCCGCCAGTCGGCCTCAATCGCGCTGCCCGCACCCGCACGCAGTCGCAGCACGGCGAGCCAGTCGGTGCTGCCGCGCAGGGTATCAAGCGCGCCCGCCGGAAGATCAGGCGCAATGCGCTTCAACTGGCGCGCCAGGTCGGCGGGGTCGGTATTGCCGCGCGCCTCGATCACCAGCGCCTGCCTGGTCTGGCCCGCAGGCGCCTCCGGGGTCTCGTTCTTCAGCGCCAGCTTGACCTTATGATCGAGCAGGACGGCGTCGATGTCGTTGCCGGTGAGGTGCATGTCGCCGGTAAAATTGAGTGCGCCGTTGATGCGCGTAAGCTCGATGTCGCGCTCCTGCGCCTTGTCCACGTAATGCAGCGCGCTGTCCCTGAACTGCAACGTGCCCTTGATCTGGTTGGGCTGTTCCGAGAGCGGAATCAGCAAATCCAGATTGAGCGTGACTTGTCCGCCCGCGCTCAGTCCCGCTACGGAGTTCGCCCACGTGTCTTTCAGCGGGCTCTCGCGCAACAGGCGCAGCACATCGGTGGTCGCGCCGCGCACCTCGCCTCGCATCGTGAGCTGCGGCTCATCCAGCAACAGGTCGGGAATCACGGCACTGATCTTCTGCGCGCTGGAGTCGAAAATCTTGCCCGCGACGGCATTGATCTCCATGCCGCGTCCGCGAAACACCACTTCGCCTTCAATCTCGCCCAGCCACGGCCAGCCCGCTTCGTAATCCAGCACGGTGTCGCTTACATTCAGGCGCGCCTCGAACAATCCGCTGCCGGCATCAAACGGAAAATCACTCAGCCGTCCGCGCACCAGTGCCGTGCCGGAGGTGACGCGCCCGGTAACGAGCGCGCGCGTGATCCATGCGCGGGCCTTTTCCGACAGTGACTCCGGCAGATAATCCGGCACGCGGCCGATGCGTGGTATCTCAAAACGCGATTGCAGATCGACCAGCGGCGAACCGCCGTCGAGCGGCCAGTCGATGGTGCCGGCCACCTGTGCGCTGATGTCGTCATTCCTGAGATCGAGCGCCTCCAGCCCTACGCGCCACGCGTGCTCGCCGCGCTGCCAGCCCACCCGGCCCGTGGCCTGAGCGATGGCGAGCGGTTTGCGCAACAGTCCCGCGAGTTGCGCGCTGCGTGTGTTCAACTCGAAGGCGCCGGAACGCTCATCGCACTGCAACACCCCGCTGACGTTATCGAGCGCCGGCAGGGAGCGGTAGGCGTGTGTGTGCAAGCCATCCACCCGGGCGCGCAGATAGAAATTCTTGAAGGTGTCCGCGACCGACGCCGTGGCAGGCCCAGGCGTGAAGCGCACGCGCACGTCACGCAACACGCCGCGCGGTTCCAGCCCGCGCAACGGTTCAGTAAGGGCCGGCGCCAGCGCAGCGCCGACCAGCAGCAGTGCGCTGACATCTTCCATGCGCCATTCACTGAAGCGCGCGTCCAGCACGCGGACATCTTTTTCTATATGGGAGACGACGACAAAGCGTGACGGCACCGAGGCCGTTGCGCGTTGCAGCACAAAGCGCTCGGCGGAGAGGCGCCAGCCGGAGTCCTCACGCTGCCACTGGAGTTGCGCGCTTGTCTGGCGGATCAGCAGCAGCGGCTGGCCTGACGCCGCAAGCCGCACGCCGCGCGCTGCGGCCTCGCCCTCCAGCCGTTGCAGCCGCGTGCCGCTCCAGAGGCCCCAGAGTTTGAAATCGGCCGCGCCCTGCAATGCCGCGCGACCCGGCCAGTGCAACTCACGCTGCACCGCCGCCAGATCGAGCGCGTCGGCCTGCAGGTAAACCTTGCCACCCCAGGTGGCGGGGGCGTTGAGATCGCCGCCGAAGTCGAGCGCGAGCGTGACGCGTGCAGGCATTGCGCCGGGCAGCGCCAGCGTGCCGTTCAACTGATGACGTTTGCCGTCCGTACGCAGCAGCAGATTCACGTCACTGAAACTCTGGCGCGCCCGGCCCGCCTCCCGGTCGGTCCAGGCTATCTGGCTCTGCCGGATATCGAGCCGCCCCTGCCGCAGCAGCCATGGCAGGAACGCACCGTCCGACAGGGTGCGGTCCTCGAATCCTTCCAGCACCACATGGCCTTGCGGCGTGCGGATCAGCGACAGGCTCACACCTTCCAGCGAGAGATGGCTGGGCTCCACGCGCCCGTCGCGCAGATACACTACCGGGTCAACGCGCATGCGCATGTCGCTGAAGCGCAGCAAAACCCGCTCACCCTGCGGGTCATACACGCGCACGTCAGTCAATCTGATCTGCGGTAACAAGCCGGACCAATCGGCGTTGAGAGCGCCGATCTTCACCGGCTGACCGGCGGCGGCGCTCGCCCACACCTCGATGTCGCCGCGGAACTGGCTCGCCATGGGAGACAGCAGGCGCGCCACGCCGAGCAGCGCCCCCGCCGTGATGACGAGGATGACGGAGGTGATGATGGCCATCTTCCATGTATGGCGCAGCGTGATATGGCTCGCCGCCATCAACCGGTGCAGCAGGGCATGTAATCTGTATCGGGTTGAGCGCATTACGGGTCTAGGTCAGCACCACGTCATATTGCTCCTGAGTGTACTGCGTCTCCACCTGCAGACGTATCGGCTTGCCGATAAACTCCTCCAGCTCCGCGAGGCCGGTGGTCTCTTCATCCAGCAGCAGACCCACCACTTCCTGCGAGGCCATGACCAGAAAACGCTGCGCCTCGAACTGGCGCGCCTCACGCAGAATCTCGCGGAAGATTTCGTAGCACACGGTCTCGGCGGTCTTGAGCGAGCCGCGTCCCTGACAAGACGGACACGGCTCGCACAGCACGTGCTCCAGGCTCTCGCGCGTGCGCTTGCGCGTCATCTCCACCAGTCCGAGCGCGGACACCTCGGAGATATGGGTCTTGACGTGATCGCGCTCCAGCGCCTTGCCGAGCGCGCGCAGCACCTGGCGCCGGTGGTCAAGGTCGGTCATGTCGATAAAATCGATGATGATGATGCCGCCCAGATTACGCAGGCGCAGTTGGCGTGCAATCGTCTGCGCCGCCTCCAGATTGGTCTTGAAGATGGTCTCTTCCAGATTGCGGTGACCAACAAAGGCGCCGGTGTTGACATCGACCGTGGTCAGCGCCTCGGTTTGATCAAACATTAGATAGCCGCCCGACTTCAGTTGCACCTTGCGCTCCAACGCCTTCTGGATTTCATCTTCCACGCTGTAGAGATCGAAGATCGGACGCTCGCCGGGATAGTGCTCGATGCGCTCCACAATCTGCGGAATGAATTTTTGCGCGAACTGGAGCACGCGCTGACAGGTTTCGCGTGAATCGATGCGCACCTTCTCCACTTCCACCTCCACCAGATCGCGCATGGTGCGCATCACCAGCGGCAGATCCTCATGGATCACCGCCGGCGCCTGTTCGCTGCGCGCGCGCTCTTCGATCGAGGTCCACAACTTGTGCAGAAATTCCATGTCCGCGCGCAGATCGTCCGCGCTTACGCCTTCGGTCAGGGTGCGGATAATGTAACCGCCGCTCGTCGCAGGCGGGCTGAGTTGCTTAATGATGTCCTTCAGGCGTTGCCGCTCGGCGGGGTCTTCGATGCGCTGCGATACGCCGATGTGCGTCGTGTTGGGCATAAACACGAGGTAACGCGAAGCGACGGAAATCTGCGTGGTGAGGCGCGCGCCCTTGCTGCCGAGCGGGTCTTTAACGACCTGCACCAGCAGCTCCTGGCCGTCGCGCAGCAGCGTGGTAATAGGCTCAACCACTTTTTTCTCGTCCGGCTCGTCGCCGTTGCCGACGCTGAGGATGTCGGAGGCGTGCAGGAATGCGGTGCGCTCCAGGCCGATGTCCACAAACGCGGCCTGCATGCCGGGCAGCACGCGGCTC
This sequence comes from uncultured Gammaproteobacteria bacterium, assembly GCA_963925015.1. Taxonomy (GTDB): domain Bacteria; phylum Pseudomonadota; class Gammaproteobacteria; order SURF-13; family SURF-13; genus JAQBXX01. The sequence continues at coordinate 11,910 of CAWUTX010000021.1, read as the reverse complement.
ACGCGGCCATGGTAGATGTTACCGACCAGGCCACGCTTGTGCGCGCGCTCGATAAAGATGTCCTGCAGCACGCCGTTTTCAACCACGGCGACGCGCGTCTCGCGCGGTGTCACATTGATCAGGATTTCGCGGCTCATGGGAAAGCGAGTGACGAAGGATGGATAAGCAGTCCTGTCTGGAACGTACCTTGCTTAACTTAACACGTTTCCGGGCGTGAAGCGCGCTATGCTAGGGTAGCCTCCATTAATTAGGATAATGGAATTATACCATCTTCACCGGCAAGGGAACTATTGGGAGTGTACATGTGCACGCCGTCTGGTGCCTCGCACCGGCCTGACCTTGCCGTACCAGGATAAATCATCGAGACTAGGCGCCAAGCTGCTTGTCGGCGCGTCTGCTCGTTTTCCTGCCACAGTTCATTTAAAGTGACGATGAAATGCGCATACGCTATCAGATCCCCATACTGCTGTTCGTGATACTGGCTGGCGCCGGTGTTTTTGTCTATTTCCAGTCGCAGGCCAGCATCACGATCACCCATCCCGTGCGCGGCCCGGCCGTCGAAGCCGTGTACGCTACCGGCGAGGTGGAGCCGGTGCGCTGGGCCAAGGTGAGCCCGAAATCCACCGCGCGTATCGTTGAGATACTGGCGCGCGAGGGCGACCGGGTGACGCGCAATCAATTGCTCGCACGCCTCAGCGATGACGAGGTCGGCGCGCGCGTGGATCAGTTGGCCACGCAGGAGCGTATGCTGCGCGATGAAGTGCAACGCCTCACCCCGCTGCTGCCCAAAGGCTATGTCGGTAAGCAGGCCTACGACCGCGCCGTGAGCGAACACCGTCAGGCAGGCGCCAATCTCGACGCGGCAAAACACGTGCAGGGCGACCTGCGCCTGCGCTCACCCATGAGCGGCGTGGTGCTGCGCCAGGACGGCGAAGCGGGCGAAACCGCCAGCAGTATGCAGGTATTGTTCTGGGTGGGCGAACTCAAGCCCCTGCGGATCACGGCGGAGGTGGACGAGGAAGACATCCTGCGCATTCGCCCGGGCAGCCGCACGCTGATCAAGGCCGACGCCTTTCCCGGCCAGGTGCTGGAAGGCCGCGTCGCCGAAATCACGCCCAAAGGCGATCCGGTGAACAAGAGCTACCGCGTCCGCGTCGCGCTGCCTGACGACACACCGCTCAAAACCGGCATGACGACGGAGGTCAACATCATCGTGCGCAAAACCAGCAACGCACTGCTCATACCCTCCGACGCGGTCACCCATAACATGGTCTGGGTGGTACGCGCGGGGAAGGCAGAACGCGTCGTGGTCAAAACCGGGGCCACCACCAACCAACGCATCGAGATCACCGCAGGGCTAGCCGATAACGATGAAATCATCGTCGCGCCGCCTGCCGACCTGAAACAAGGCCGCAGCGTGCGCACCCAAGTGCAGCCCGCGCCCTGACATGTGGTTGCCACTCGAAATCGCGCTAACACACCTGCGTAACCGCAAGCGCCAGACACTGGTTTCGGTGCTGGGCGTGGCGATGGGGGTGGGCTTTTTCGTTGCTATGGCGGCGTTGATGCAGGGTTTTCACGTCTACTTCATCTCCAAGGTCATCGACGTGTGGCCGCACGTCACCATCAAGGACGAATACCGCAGCGCGCCGTTGCAGCCGGTGCAGCGTTTGTTTGGCGACGGCGTTGTAATGGTGCACGGACTGAAGCCGCGCGAAGAATTGCGCGGCATCAAGGACGCCGATACGGTGATCGCCGAACTCAACCGGCGCAGCGATCTCGCCGCCGCGCCTACCTTGCGCGGGCAAATCTTCCTGCGTTATGGATCGAAAGACGTGTCCGCCACCATGGTCGGCATCGATCCGGAATACGAGCGGCGCGTGAGTAATCTGGAAAATGATCTCATCGCCGGACACTTGAATGCACTCTACAGTGCAGCGAACGGCATCATCCTCGGCGACGGCGTAGCCAAAAAGATCGGCGCGGTATTGAACGATACCCTGTCGGTGATCTCGCCCGCCGGCGTGATTCTCAAAATGAAAGTGGTCGGCATCTTCCGCACCGGTATCACGCCGATAGACAATTTTGAATCCTATGCGCTCCTGAAAAAGGCGCAGATACTGCAAAACCGTCCCAACGTCATCAATCAGATTCGTATCCGCTTGAATGATGTCAATCAGGCGCGCAGCATCGCGAGCAGCATCGAGGCGCGTCTCGGCTACCGCACCGAATCATGGGAAGAGACGTATGAAAATATCCTCGGCATTTTCGTCATCCAGAACGCCATCATGTACTCCACGGTGGGCGCGATTCTCATCGTCGCGGCGTTCGGCATCTTCAACATTATCTCCACCGTCATCCACGAAAAGACGCGCGACATCGGCATCCTGAAATCCATAGGTTTCGAGGAGCGCGACATCCGCCACATCTTCCTCATCGAAGGCCTGCTGGTCGGGCTGGTCGGTACGCTGCTCGGCTGGATGCTCGGCTACGGGCTCACACGCCTGCTCGGCACGATACGTTTTCACATCGAAGGCTTTGTCACCGCAGAGGGCTTTATCCTGCATTACTCCATCACGCACTACCTCATCGCCGGGGGCTTCGCCATTCTCTCCGCCACCTTCGCCGCGTGGCTGCCCGCGCGCAAGGCGGCGCGGCTCAATCCGGTGGACATCATCCGGGGCGCGGCATGACGCCGCTGCTGGAGGCGCGCGGCGTCATGCGCGTGTTGCCCGGCCCGGTGCCGGTGACCCTGGTGCGCGACATCCATTTCAGCGTACAGCCCGGCGAATTCATCGCCATCACCGGCCCCTCCGGCTCCGGCAAATCGTCCCTGCTCTACCTGCTCGGCCTGCTCGACGTGCCGACCGGCGGCTCCGTCTACCTCGAAGGACGCGACACCTCCAAACTCAGCCGCAACGAACTTGCCGAACTGCGCCTGAAAAAACTCGGCTTCGTATTTCAGTTTCACTTTCTGCTACCGGAGTTTTCCGTGCTCGAAAACGTCATGCTCCCAATGCGCAAGCTTAGGCTACGTAGCGTGAGCCAGATGCGCTCCCGCGCCGCAGAGATACTCGACGAACTGGGACTCACCCCTGAAGCCAGGAAAACACCCGACCAACTCTCCGGCGGCCAACGCCAGCGCGTCGCCATCGCGCGCGCACTCGCTAACGATCCGCTCATCATCCTCGCCGACGAACCCACCGGCAACCTCGACACCAAAAACAGCCACATCGTATTCGAGATTTTCAGGCGACTGGTAGCAGACAACCGTCAGACCGTAATTACCGTCACCCACGACCCCCACCTCTCCGAACACACCCAGCGCCAGATACATCTGGTGGATGGCAGTATTGTAGGCGCAGAACACCCAGCGCTGGTTTGACTGTGGAACTATAGGGGCGTAGATTTCAAAGCATCGAAGGCGGCACAAATAATCGCCCCATTTAGAATAATCAATAGGGTCAGACTCGATTGATTCCACGAGATGATCAACAAAATGAGCAACAAAATAACCGTTTACCAGAAGCCCACCTGCGGCACCTGCAAATCGACACTCGAACTGCTCAAGGAGAGCGGGGAAGAGTTTGAGGCTATTAATTACTACGAAGTGCCTTTGACGGAAGATCAGTTGGGTAGATTGCTTGTGAAGCTGGGCCTCACGGCGCGCGACATACTGCGCAGTGGTGAGCCATTGGCGCACAGCCTCGGGCTTGCGGAACAGCAACTCTCCGAGGCTGAGTTAATAAAAATAATGGTGGAAAATCCCGACCTGATTCAACGGCCGATTGTCGTGCGCGGCGATGAGGCGGTGTTGTGCCGTCCGGCGGAGAATGTGAAGAAGTTGCTGATGGACTAGCCCTTGAGCTTTGCGCTGTAGAGCGCGCGAAATTTTTTAACCTTGGGGGCAATTATTATCTGGCAATACGACTGATTGCCGTTTCTTGCGTAGTAGTCCTGATGGTAGTCCTCGGCGCGGTAAAAAACGCTGAAGGGCGCTACTTCTGTGACCAAAGGCGCGCCCCAAATACCCGCCGCATTAATTTCCCTCATCACCTCTTCGGCAACGGCTTGTTGCTCCGGCGTGTGATAATAAATCACGGAACGGTATTGCGTGCCACTATCGGCGCCCTGCCTGTTGGGCGTAGTCGGATCGTGGATAGTGAAAAAGATTTCCAGAATCTCTTTATAAGTAATGACACTTGCATCAAACGTGACCTGCACCACTTCCGCATGGCCGGTAGTGCCCTCACACACTTCGCGGTAGGCGGGATTTTTCACTGCGCCGCCGGAGTAACCGGACTCTACCTTTTGCACACCCTTCAGGTCGGCAAAAATGGGCTCCAGGCACCAGAAACAGCCGCCGCCTAATGTTGCAATTTCAGTGGGCTCGGACATATGGGCTGCTTATATCTCCAGCCTCAGCGCGGCACGGCTGTAACGCAGCCTGAGATATGGCAGCAGCCAAGGCGCGAGGCGCTCCCGATCAGGCTCGCTGAGGCCGCGATATGAAACCACCACGCTACGGCACGCCGAGGCACCACACTGACACGGGAAGCCATCGAAATCTTCTTCATCTATCGCCGTGCTGTAGTCCCAGGTGATTTCCTCGCCCGGCGCGATAGCATGCAGCGCGATCAACGTGAAGCCGTTATCAAAACCTGCATTCGGCGCGCAGCTGTGATTGACATAGTCATCGGCCTCTCCCGACGCACCGAGATAGAGATCATCATCGATCTGCAAATGGTAATCGCCGGAATGAAACTGCCCGCGCTGCAACAGTGGGCCGGTGAAGGTGAGGATTTCCGCACCCGCCTCGATAGCGACGGCGGCAAATACACCCTTGCCGTGTTGCTTGCTGATTTTTACGCGCACCATCATGTCTTTTTTCCATCCAGCCAGTCGCGCGGCTTGAGGAAGATGTTGTACAGCCTCGCCTCCTCCGTGCCCGGCGCGGGGTGCCAGTTATAGCGCCATTTCACCAGCGGCGGCAGCGACATCAAAATGGACTCGGTGCGCCCGCCGGATTGCAGGCCAAACAAGGTGCCGCGATCATAGACCAGATTGAATTCCACATAACGCCCGCGCCGATAGAGCTGGAAGTCGCGCTCACGTTCTCCATAAGCGATATCCTTGCGCCGCCCCACGATAGGCATATAGGCGGGCAAGAGATGATCGCCCACGCTTTGCATGAAATTAAAGCAGTGCTCAAAGCCGCCTGCGTTGAGATCGTCATAAAAAAGTCCGCCGATGCCGCGCGGTTCGTTGCGGTGCTTGAGAAAGAAATATTCATCACACCATTTTTTGTAGCGCGCATACATATCGTCGCCGAAGGGAACGCATGCCGCGCGCGCGGTGCGGTGCCACTGTACGGAGTCTTCTTCAAAACCGTAATAAGGTGTGAGATCAAAGCCGCCGCCGAACCACCACACCGGCTCGGCGTCTTCTTTTTGCGCGATGAAAAAGCGCACATTGCAATGGGTAGTCGGCACGTAGGGGTTGCGCGGATGAAACACCAGCGACACGCCGAGCGCCTGAAAGTCGCGCCCAGCCAGTTGAGGCCGATGCGCGGTCGCAGACGGCGGCATTTTATCGCCGAACACGTGCGAGAAACCGATGCCGGCCTGCTCAAAAACCGCACCTTCCGTCATCACGCGCGAGCGCCCACCGCCACCCTCCGCACGCTCCCACAGGTCTTCGGTGAACTTGCCCGTGCCGTCTTCCTTTTCCAGCGCGGCGCAGATGCGGTCTTGCAAGGAAAGCAGATATTTTTTTACAGCTTGAATGTCGGGTGCATGCATGATCGATAGATTTGATTCGAATACGCGCATATTAGGTGTGCACTTCGCTCTCTGCAATACATAGCGCCATAAATCTACTGCGCGTCTTTGATGCGGGTGCGTGCGGTGCTCGGAATCCGGGGCCGCGTAGCGGCAGACTTGTATGTACACTCCGGTTCCTGCGCTCCGCCACACCGGCTTGCGACGCACAGGGATGTGCTAGTGTCGCGAGAGGCAGGACGCCGGTGAGCGACCAAGCCGCTTGCTACGATTTCTGGCGCTATGTAAAGGGTTTTCACATCCAATCGCCCCACAAGATTTGCATCGCGGCCAGCGCGGCGGCGGGAACGGTTTCGGTGCGCAGGATGCGCGGCCCCAGGCGCACGGGCGTGAAGCCTGCACGTGTAGCCAGCGCGACCTCCGCATCGCTCAGGCCACCTTCGGGACCGGCCAGCAACACGATGTCGCCTTGAGGCGCTGGTAATTGCCGCAGCGTGGTCTGCGCCAGCGGATCAAGCACAAGTTTGACGCTGGCATTTACCGTGAGCAGCCACTCACCGAAGGTCTGTGGCGCGCTCACGCCGGGCACACGCACACGGCCCGATTGCTCGCAGGCGGAAGTCGCAATGCCTTGCCAATGGGCGACGCGCTTGCCTTTGCGCTTGTCCTGTGACGCACAGGGACGTGCTAGTGTCGCGGGAGGCAGGATGCCGGGAGCGACCATCTTGACCACACAGAATTCGGTGACCAGCGGCACGATCTGCGTCACGCCCAGTTCAGCCGCTTTCTGCACCGCGTAGTCCATGCGCTCGCCGCGCGATATGGCCTGTGCGAGCGTGATGTGGAGCGGAGACTCGGTGTCGCGCGCGATGAAATCACCGACCCTCACCGCGCCGTTTGAGCCCAGCAAGGTGGCCTGATACTCACCGTAGCGGTCATTAAATGGCTGACCATTAAACACGGTGAGTGCATCACCCGGCGCAAGCCGCAGCACGCGTACCAAGTGCTGCTCGGCCTGTTTATCAAGGGTGACGGTTTCTCCGCTGCGTAGCGGAAGGGGGACATAGATGCGTGGAAGTGTCACGTGACTATTAGGAACCTCTGATTAAGTCAGAGGTTACTGCGGTGTAGGGATGCACCGCCATTTTTCAAACACGGAAGTGTTTGAAAAATGAAGAAAAGCAAAAGCCACGTTTTTGCTTTTTCGTGCTCTGAGAAGTCCAGGATGGACTTATTCAGATATTCCATTAGGCCACGATCTCCACGCGCAGAATCACGCCGTCGACGCCGGTGACCTTGACCCGCGTACCGGCCGGACAGTCGCTGCTTTCGACCTTCCAGGTGGAGTCGTCCACGCGGATTTTGCCCTGGCCGTTGATGATCGGCTCTTGCAGGGTGAACACACGTCCGGTGTATTGTGCGCCACGCCGGTTGAGATTGGGCTGGTCGCTCGCAGCGGGGCTGACCTTGAAATAAAAACGCCAGACGCTGATGGCAAGCGCGGACAACACGGCAAACAGCACCAACTGGTAAATCAGATCAAGCGGCACAAAAAACACCACCAACCCGGTCACGCCTGCCGCCGCGCTCAGCCAGAGAAAAAAGAAGCTCGGCGTGGTGAGCTCCAGTATCAGCAGCACGCCCGTAATGACCCACCAGTGCCAATAGACAATATGATCGAAGGGTGACATTTATTTGCTCCCCGCCTGCGCGCCTTTATCGCTGAATGCCTGCTTGGCGATCTCCGCAATACCGCCGATGGCGCCGATGACGCTTGAGGCTTCGAGCGGCAGGAACAGAATTTTTTGATTGTTGGACACCGCGATCGCGCGCAGCGCGTCGACGTATTTTTGCGCGACGAAATAGTTGATAGCCTGAATGCTGCCCTGGGCGATCGCCTCGGAGACCATCGTGGTGGCCTTGGCCTCCGCCTGCGCCAGGCGCTCGCGCGCCTCGGCGTCACGGAACGCAGCCTCTTTACGGCCTTCGGCCTCCAGAATCGCCGCCTGTTTTTCACCCTCGGCCTTGAGAATGGCCGACTGGCGGAAGCCCTCCGCCTCCAGAATATTGGCGCGCTTTTCACGCTCGGCCTTCATCTGCCGCCCCATCGCCTCCACCAGATCGCGCGGCGGCGTGATGTCCTTGATTTCGATACGCGTCACCTTGATGCCCCACGGCGTAGTGGCGTCGTCCACCACGTGCAACAGGCGCGCATTGATGGCATCGCGCTGCGACAGCAGTTCGTCCAGATCCATCGAGCCCATCACGGTGCGGACGTTGGTCATGGTGAGATTTAACACCGCGTATTCGAGCTGGTTCACCTCGTACGCGGCCTTGGGCGCATCGAGCACCTGATAAAACACAATGCCGTCCACCTTCACCATGGCGTTGTCCTTGGTGATGATTTCCTGCGACGGCACCTCAAGCACCGTCTCCATCATGTTCATGCGGCGCCCGACGCGCTCCACGATGGGCCAGAGAAAACTGAGGCCGGGCGCCAGCGTGCGCTGATAGGCGCCGAAACGCTCCACCGTGTATTCCATGCCCTGCGGCACGGACTGTACGCCGTGCCAGACCAGCAGCACCGCCACCACCACCAGAATCATTGAAAACGTAAACACGATATCCACCGTTGCCTCCATTTACTGCGCTGAAACTGGGCTACAGTCATACCCCGTGCAGACTATAAAATCAAGGGCACCTCTAAAAATGCGTCTTTTGCTCCAATACGGCGTTACAGCTTGTCTCCGCTGCTCACATACTAACGTGTATGCTGTGCTGTACAGGGACGTACGAATGTCGCGGCCGCAGGACGCGCAGGAGCGACCGCTGCTCGCCTGCGCTGCGCCTTGTCTTGAAGCAAAATCCATCATTTTTAGAGGTGCCCTAAAGCGCCTGTTTCGGCGGCGACCTGAAGTGCGTAAAATAGCATGATGCACACACTAAGAAGAAACAAAGTAAGCGGGCATCGCTTATTTTTTCTTCTTAGTGAAAACCTTGTCTTTACTCTACCCCCACCCTGTCCCACCCCCTCAACAGGGGGCGGGGACGTAACGGAGATGTCGCCTTACTAATGAACTCCTCAGTGCTAAAAAAACCACCCAAACCGTTACTGCGCCACGCAGGCAAAGCGATTGCCGACTTCGACATGATCCGCGAGGGCGACCGTGTGCTGCTCGGCGTCTCCGGCGGCAAGGACTCGCTGTCGCTGCTGCATATTCTCCTGCACTTGCAGAAGAGTGCGCCGGTGCGCTTCGAACTCGGCGCCGTAACCGTGGACCCGCAGGTCGAAGGCTTCGACCCGTCGCCACTCAAGCAGGTGATGAGTGATCTCGGCGTGCCGTATTTTTACCGCAGCCAGGCGATCATGGAGCAGGCCAAACAGAACATGGACAACAATTCGTTCTGCGCCTACTGCTCGCGCATGAAGCGCGGCGTGCTCTACGCCACCGCGCGCAAGGAGGGCTACAACGTGCTCGCGCTGGCGCAGCATCTCGACGATCTCGCCGAGACCTTTCTCATGTCCGCCTTTCACGGCGGCAAGCTGCGCACTATGCAGGCGCACTATCTGAATGACGCAGGCGACGTGCGCGTAATCCGCCCGCTGGTGTACGCGCGCGAACGCCAGCTCAGGGATTTCGCCACCGCCGCCCAACTCCCCGTAATCCGCGACAACTGCCCCGCCTGCTTCAGCATGCCGATGCAGCGCCAACACCTGAAAGAATTACTCGCCGGGGAAGAGGGCACCAACAAAGGCCTGTTCAAAAGCCTGCTCACCACGCTCAAGCCATTGATGATGGTAGCGCCGCAGTAAAAATATTTACGTAGGGTGGGTTAGCGCAGCGTAACCCGCCGAATGGCTACACACCGAAACGTCCGGCGCAATAAGCGAAGTAGCCCTGTCGGTTTAACCACTCTTCAACGATTTCCTCAGCAAGTAGCGCCATAGTTCACCTTGATGTCCAACTAGAAATAGCCGCCCTAAAACATACCTTGTTTTGCACCACTATGATAAGTAATAGAACATGCGTCAAGGGTGTAAACTGGCGAAGAGACGCAACCAAGGCTCGCACATCGCATGAATTTCGTGACTGTCGCTCAGTTCGATAATATGCCGCTGGCCTACATCGCCAAGGGGCGGCTTGAGGCTGAGGGTATTCCTTGCTTTATCGCCGACGAGAATCTGGTGCAGGCGGACTGGTTTTACAGTCTCGCGGTGGGTGGCATCAAGGTGCAGGTGGAGAGGGAGTTTGTCGCCCGTGCGCGCACCGTGCTGAGTACGGATTATTCTGCGAGTCTGCCGGACAGCGAGGATGAGTTGGAAGCCTAGCTGTCAGCGTTTCACTGTGCTGTTTTTTGCAGCCGCTTCAAAAATACTTTCATCTCTTTTGCGGCTTGCAGGTCGCCCTTGTCTTCCGCGACGCGGATACCCGTTTCGTAGGCGCGCAAGGCGTCTTCGCTGCGCCCGGCGGCGGCGAGCGCCTGCGCGTAGCCTTTCCACGCTGCGGAATAACGCGCATCCAGCTCTACTGCGCGCGCAAAATGCTCGCACGCCTTGGCGTAATCACCTTGTTTGGAATACGCATTGCCCAGACTGTAACGCAGCAATGCCGAGTCCTCGCCCTTGGCCAAACTCTGTGCGAGCAGTGTCTCAAGGTTTCCGGTCATGTTCACAAAGATTTACTTGCGCCAGAAGGCCGGGGTCAAGATCACGAACAGGGTGAACAATTCCAGGCGTCCGATGAGCATGGCGAAGGACAGCAGCCACTTGGCGGCGTCGGGCAGTGCAGCGAAGTTGGCGGCGGGGCCGACCGCGCCAAGGCCGGGGCCGGCGTTGTTGATGGCCGCCGCCGTGGCGCTGAAGGCGGTGATGAGGTCCACCCCCATCGCGGAGATGCTCAAGGCGATGATGACAAAGCTCGCAAGATAAGTGGCAAAGAAGGCGGACACTGCGGCGATGGCGCGCTCCGGCACCACCTTGCCGGAGAGCTTTAAGGGTACGATGGCATGCGGATGGATCAAACGTTGTATCTCGCACAGAGTTTGTTTAAACAGCAGCACAATGCGCACCACCTTCATGCTGCCGCCGGTGGAGCCCGCCGACGCGCCGAAAAAGATCAGCATGATAAGCATTGCGCCGAGCACCGGCGGCCAGGCGCCGAAGTCCGCGCTCATGTAGCCGGTGGTGGTGGCCATGGAAACCACTTGAAACACCGCGTAACGCAGGGATAGTAGCAGCGTGGGGTAGGTCGCCGTGAGGTACAGGTAAAGTCCGACAAACAAGGTCGCCGTGATGATGATGGCGGAATAAACACGAAACTCGGTGTCGCGCCAATAACTGCCCAGGCTGCGGCCGCGGAACGCCAGAAAATGCAGCGTGAAGCTCGCCCCGCCCAGAAACATGAACAACACGAGTATCATTTCAATAGCGGCGCTGTTGAAATAGGCAATGCTTGCGTCGTGAGTGGAGAAGCCCCCGGTGGAGAGCGCCGTGAAGCCATGGAACAGGGCGTCGAACGGCGTCATGCCCGCGGCCCACAAGGCCATGGCGCAGGCCGCAGTGAGCCCCAGGTAGATATACCACAGCGCCTTGGCGGTCTCCTTGATGCGCGGCGTGATCTTGCTTTCCTTCATCGGCCCCGGCGTCTCGGCTTTATAGAGCTGCATGCCGCCCACGCCCAGCATCGGGAGTATGGCCACCGCCAGCACCACGATGCCCATGCCGCCCATAAACTGCAAAATGCCGCGCCACAGATTCATGGACAAGGGCAGGTGATCGAGACCGGTGAGCACGGTGGAGCCGGAGGTGGTAAGCCCCGACATGGTTTCGAAATAGGCGTCCACCATGTGGGTGGTGGTGCCGACAAACTGGAAAGGTAGCGCGCCGAACAGCGCCAGCATCGCCCAGAACAGGCTTACGATGACAAACGCATCGCGCGTGCGCAGCTCCTTGACCTGACGGCGCACCGGCAGCCATAACAGGAGACCGGTTGCCAGAGTAATGAGGCTGGCCTTGAGAAACGGCGCAAACCCCCCGTCCTGATCGAACCAGGAAAGCACGATGCAGGGCAGCATGGTAAGGCTGAACAACATCAGCAACAGACCCATGATGCGTTGAATGACGAGGAAT
>CAWUTX010000020.1:0-7966 GCA_963925015.1 uncultured Gammaproteobacteria bacterium | reverse complement strand
CAAGACCGACTTCAAGCTGGTCTACCCGCGCAAGGAGTACCACTGCGCGCGTTGCGGTGGCCACCAGGGCCACGTTTTCGACGATGGCCCCAAGCCGACCGGCGAGCGCTGGTGTAACAACGGGGTTGCGTTGAAGTTTATGCCCGCGTAGTTACCGCCTGATAACAGAGGACACCTAATTCATGTTGCGTAAATTACTTATCGCGCTGATCGTCGGCCTGGCCTTGCCCGGTGTGCTTATGGCGCAGGATGCAACGGGCGCGACCACGCCCCTCAATAATTATGAGGCGGCCCTGTTTGCCGGTGGCTGTTTCTGGTGTACGGAATCGGATTTCGACAAGATACCCGGTGTGATTGAAACTGTTTCCGGCTATAGCGGCGGGCACAAGCTCAACCCGACCTACGAAGAGGTGTCCGCCGGCGGTACCGGCCACACAGAAGTGGTGCAGGTGGTTTTTGACCCGGCCAAAGTCAGCTACAAGGAATTGACTGACAGGTTCTGGCGCACTATCGACCCGACGACACCGGATCGCCAATTTTGCGATAGCGGTAACCAGTACCGCAGCGCGATTTTCTACAGCACCCCGCAACAAAAGGCCGTCGCGGAACACTCAAAGAGGGATATCGAAAAAATCAAGCCGTTCAAGGCGCCGATAGTCACCGAAGTCACGCAGGCCACGACGTTCTATCCTGCGGAAGACTATCATCAGAATTTTTACAAAAGAAACCCAATACGCTACAACTATTACCGCTTGGGCTGTGGCCGCGACAAGCGCCTGGAGCAGCTCTGGGGCAAAGAACCTGGCCAGGTGGCGCACTGACCCCATCACGACCCGCAAATAAATATTGGCGCGCCCTAGAGGATTCGAACCTCTGACCTTTGGGATCGGAACCCAACGCTCTATCCAACTGAGCTAAGGGCGCTAGAGGGGCGACTAGCATAGCCAGTCTGCCGCCCCCCGTCTATTCAGCCCGCCTGATTTGCGGCCCGGTTGAGCTTTTCCTCTTGAATTATCCTTTTTTTGCCTCTATGATTAGCACTCATCAAGGGCGAGTGCTAACAACACCTTCGCCAGATTCCCCGGGTTGTTGCCAACAAGCAGGCTTCAGCCCACTATAATTTTTTCAAGATCAAGGAGATAGATGATATGAAGATTCGTCCGTTGCATGATCGTGTGGTTGTGAGCCGCATGGAAGAGGAGCTTACCACCGCCGGCGGTATCGTGATCCCCGACAATGCCGCTGAAAAGCCGAGCAAAGGCGAGGTAGTGGCCGTCGGCAAGGGCAAGGTGCTGGACAGCGGCGCTATCAGCCCGCTCGAGGTCAAGGTGGGCGACAAGGTGCTGTTTGGCAAGTATTCGGGCACTGAAGTGAAGATTGATGGCAAAGACCTCATCGTGATGCGTGAGGAAGACATCATGGCAGTGCTCTAAGTCTGGATCACTCCAAAACATACTGAACTAAAACACTCAGAGGATTTTAGCTATGGCAGCGAAAGACGTTAAATTTGGATACGATGCGCGCAGTCGCATGGCCCGGGGTGTCAACATCCTGGCCGACGCCGTGAAAGTAACCTTGGGGCCCCGTGGCCGCAATGTGGTGCTGGACTCGGCCTATGGTTCCCCCACCGTGACCAAGGACGGTGTGTCCGTGGCCAAGGGTATCGAGCTCAAGGACAAGTTTGAGAACATGGGCGCGCAGATGGTGAAGGAAGTCGCCTCGCGTACCTCCGACAGCGCCGGTGACGGCACCACGACGGCGACCGTGCTCGCGCAGTCCATCCTCGCAGAAGGCCTGAAGGCCGTCGCCTCCGGCATGAACCCGATGGACCTGAAGCGCGGCATCGACAAGGCCGTGACGGCAGCGGTGGAAGAGCTGAAGAAGCTTTCCAAGCCGTGCACCGACGACAAGGCGATTGCCCAGGTCGGCTCCATTTCGGCCAATTCCGACCAGGTAATCGGCGACAAGATCGCCGAGGCCATGCGCAAGGTCGGCAAGGAAGGCGTCATCACGGTGGAAGAAGGCACCGGTCTTGAGATGGAGCTGGACGTGGTGGAAGGCATGCAGTTCGACCGCGGCTATCTCTCGCCTTATTTCGTCAATAACCAGCAGACCATGGCCTGCGATCTGGAAAACCCCTACATCCTGATCTACGACAAGAAGATATCCAACATCCGCGAGATGATTCCGATACTGGAAGCTGCGGCCAAGGGTGGCCGTCCGCTGCTCATCATCTCCGAGGATGTGGAAGGCGAGGCACTCGCGACGCTGGTGGTGAACAATCTGCGCGGCGTAGTGAAGTGCTGTGCGGTCAAGGCCCCCGGCTTTGGCGAGCGCCGCAAGGCGATGCAGGATGACCTCGCGGTACTCACCGGCGGCAAGCTGATTGCCGAGGAACTGGGCCTCACGCTGGAGAAGGCCACGGTTACCGATCTCGGCAGCGCCAAGCGCGTGTCCATCACCAAGGAAACCACCACCATCATCGACGGCGCAGGCAAGGCTACCGATATTCAGTTGCGCGTCAAGATGATCCGCGCGCAGATTGAAGAAGCAACCTCCGATTACGACAAGGAAAAGCTGCAAGAGCGCGTGGCGAAACTGGCCGGCGGTGTTGCGGTGATCAAGGTCGGTGCCGGTTCCGAGATCGAGATGAAGGAAAAGAAGGCGCGTGTGGAAGATGCATTGCACGCCACTCGTGCAGCGGTCGAGGAAGGCGTGGTACCGGGCGGCGGTGTGGCCCTGGTGCGCGTGCGCAAGAGCATTGGCAAGCTGAAGGGCGATAACGAAGACCAGAACGTCGGTATCGCTATCGCGCTGCGCGCTATGGAAGAGCCGCTGCGCCAGATTGTACAGAACGCCGGCGCGGAAGGTTCTGTGGTGCTGAACAAGGTCGCCGAAGGCACCGGCAATTTTGGCTACAACGCCGCCAACGGCGAATATGGCGACATGATCGCCATGGGTATTCTCGACCCCACCAAGGTGACGCGTACTGCACTGCAGAACGCGGCATCGGTCGCGGGCCTGATGATTACCACCGAAGCCATGGTGGCAGAGCTGCCGGGCGACAAGCCAGATATGAAGGACATGGGTGATCCCGGCGGCATGATGTAAACAGTAAACCCGCCTGTGCTGTTTGCACTAGCTCAAAGCCCCCTCCGTACGAGGGGGCTTTTTTTGTGCGGAATTCGTTAATATGACGGAATGCGTGTGCCCTCCTATAGTCTCTGCCCTCTCCCGGAAGCACTGCGTGAAGCCGCGCTGCAACGCTGGTCTCAATTTCAGGACGCGGCACAGGCTGCGGGCGTAGCAGCGCCATCGCATCCCGAGCTGCTCGCGGTGCTGCATCGCGTGTGGGCGTGCAGCGATTTCGTTGCGCAGAGCTGCATCCAGAATCCGGCTCTGTTGCATGAGCTGTTGAACAGCGGCGATCTGCTGCGCGAGTATCACGCAGAGGAGTATGCACGCACGCTGGCAACCGCGCTCGCGGAGGTGCGCGACGAAACCGCGCTGGGTATAGCGCTGCGCCGACTACGGCGACGCGAGATGGTGCGCATCGCGTGGCGCGAGCTTGCGGGCTGGGCGCCACTTGACGCAACCCTGCGTGATCTCTCCGGCCTCGCCGAGGCCTGTGTGGACGGCGCGCTGCGACGGCTGCACGCATGGCAGGAGCAGGACTACGGCACGCCGCGCGATGCCGAGGGTGCAGCGCAAGCGCTGGTGGTGATCGCCATGGGCAAGCTCGGCGGCGCGGAGTTAAATTTTTCCTCCGATATCGATCTCATCTTTGCCTATCCTGCCGACGGCGAGACGCGCGGTAAACGCCATCGCATCAGCAATGAAGAATATTTCCTGCGCCTCGGCCAGCGCCTGATCGGCGCACTCAGCGCCGCCACCGCAGAGGGGTTTGTGTTCCGCGTCGATGTCAGGCTGCGTCCGTTCGGCGACAGCGGGCCGCTCAGTGCCAGTTTTTCCGCGCTGGAAGATTATTATCAGACGCACGGGCGCGAATGGGAGCGCTATGCCTGGATCAAGGCGCGCGTGGTGGGCGGCGACCGCGCGGGGGGTGCGCGGCTGCTCGATACGTTGCGCCCGTTCATCTACCGCCGCTACCTCGATTTCGGCGCGTTCGAGTCACTGCGCGACATGAAGCGCATGATTCAGGAAGAGACCGCGCGCAAAGGCATCGAAGACAACATCAAGCTGGGGCCGGGCGGTATACGCGAGATCGAATTTATCGCGCAGGCATTTCAGTTGATACGCGGCGGGCGTAACCCGGATCTGCAAACGCACGCCACGCTCGCCGTGCTTGAGCAGCTTTCACATTATGACTATTTGCCGGAACAGGTGACGCGCGAGTTGACGGCTTCGTATGTATTTCTGCGCCGTACGGAGAACCGCCTGCAGGAGGTCGCCGACGAACAGACCCACCGTCTGCCGGTGAGCGACTTCGAGCGTGCGCGGCTCGCCTTTGCCATGGGTTACCGTGACTGGGCGGCGTTCGAGCAGGCGCTGCACGCACACCGGGCGCAGGTGCAGAGGCATTTTGAACAGGTGTTTGCGGCGCCGCAGGTGACCGCAGAACGCGCGGCAGACGCCGACCTGTCTCGTCTCTGGCTGGCGTCGTCCGATGAGGCTGAGTCCGTAAGCGTATTAAGCGCGCATGGGTTCGTTGATGCCGCCGAGGCGTGGCGCCGCATCGTGGCACTGCGTGACTCCTCCGCCTATCGTGCGCTCAGCGCGCAGGGCCATGAGCGCATGGATCGCCTGATGCCGCTGGTGCTCGGTGCGGTGGCGGCCCAGACACAGCAACACGCCGGAGCGGAGGCGCACGTCACGCTTGCGCGCATGCTGAATCTGCTCGAAACCATAGCGCGCCGCACGGCTTATCTGGTGCTGCTTGCGGAGAACCCGCTCGCGCTTTCGCAACTGGTGCGGCTGTGCGCCGCGAGCCCGTGGATCGCCGCGCTGCTTGCGCGTCAGCCGCTGCTGCTGGATGAGCTGCTCGATCCGCGCACGCTGTACGCCCCGCTCGCACGCGCCGCGCTCGCGCAAGAACTGCAGCGCAGCCTGCATGCCGTTCCCGCGCATGATCTGGAGCAGCAGATGGATGCGCTACGCCACTTTCGCCAGGCGCAGATGCTGCGCGTGGCCGCGACACAGATTGCGCAGACACCGGATGCGCTGGTGGTGTGCGCCCACCTGTCCGATATTGCCGAGGTGGTTTTGCAGGCGGTGCTGGCGCTCGCGTGGCGGCAGTTGGTGGCAAAACATGGCCGTCCGCGTTATCGGGAAAACGGGCAGATGCACGACGCCGGTTTCGCCGTCGTGGGTTACGGCAAACTGGGTGCGCGCGAGTTGGGCTACGGTTCCGATCTGGATCTCGTATTCGTGCACGACAGCAGCGACGATGCCGCCCGCACCGACGGCGCGCAGCCGCTCGACAACGCGGTGTTTTTCGCGCGCCTCGGGCAGCGCATCATTCACCTGCTCAACACACGCACCACGGCGGGGGTGTTATATGAGGTGGACATGCGCCTGCGTCCGAGCGGCGCCTCCGGTCTGCTGGTGACCAGCCTGGTGGCGTTCGCCGATTATCAGCGCAACGAGGCCTGGACCTGGGAGCATCAGGCGCTGGTGCGCGCACGGGTTGTGGCGCAGCATCCCGCCCATGAGACGGCCATCGCCGCGAACTTTTCTGCGCTGCGGAATGAGATCATGGGCCGTGTGCGCGAGCGCACTGCGCTGCGCGACGAGGTGTCTGGAATGCGCGCGCGCATGCGTATGGCGCATGCCAGCAGTGCGGCGGGACGCTTCGACCTGAAGCAGGATGCCGGTGGTATCGCAGACATCGAATTTATGGTTCAATATGCGGCCTTATTGTGGGCGCATGAAACGCCTGAATTGGCGCGCGGCACACAGACGGTGGGCATGCTGTCACAGTTGTCAGCCGCCGGGAAAATTACGGCGCAGCAGGCGCAGGTGCTGGAGCAGGCCTACCGTATATACCTCGGCGCCGTGCATCGGCTCGCGCTGCAAGAGGCCTCTGCCTGTGTCCCGGAAACAGAGTTTTCGGAGCATCGTGCAGCAGTGGTGCGCGTCTGGCGCGAATTATTTGAAGAAAGTAGCAAGTAGTAAGCATCAAGGAAATTTTATCTTTTTCTTGCTACTTGGTACTTGTAACTTGTAACTGTTTTTTTAAAGGAGAACGCATGACAACGATGGACGACCGCGACGGCGTCATCTGGTTCGACGGCACGCTGGTGCCCTGGCGCGATGCCAAGGTGCATGTGCTGACCCACACGCTGCATTACGGCATGGGCGTGTTCGAAGGCGTGCGTGCGTATAAAACGGAAAAAGGCACGGCCATCTTCCGCCTCGATGCGCACATGGATCGCTTGTTCCACTCGGCGCACATCCTGGGCATGGACATGCCGTACGACAAGCGCACGCTGAGTGAGGCCTGCCGTGCCGCCGTGCGCGAAAACAGTCTGGAGGCGTCGGCCTCAAAATCTATCTACATCCGCCCCATGTGTTTCTACGGCTCGGAGGGCATGGGCCTGCGCGCCGACAATCTCAAGGTGCACGCCATCGTCGCGGCCTGGCTGTGGGGTTCGTATATGGGCGCGGAGGGCATCGAGAAGGGCATACGCGTCAAGACCTCATCGTTCACGCGCCATCACGTCAACATCACCATGTGTAAGGCGAAGGCCAACGGCAATTACATGAACTCGATGATGGCGCTGCGCGAGGCGCTCTCCTGCGGCGCGGACGAGGCGTTGCTGCTCGACGTCGACGGCTTCGTGGCCGAAGGCAGCGGTGAGAATATTTTTATCGTGCGCGACGGCGTGCTCTGCACGCCGGACTTGACCTCCGCACTCGACGGCATCACGCGCGATACGATCTTCAAGCTCGCCGCCGAGATCGGCGTCGAGGTGCGCGAAAAACGCATCACGCGCGACGAGGTGTATATCGCGGACGAGGCCTTTTTCACCGGCACGGCGGCGGAAGTCACACCGATCCGCGAGCTGGACGGGCGCCGCATCGGTGACGGCGGTCGCGGCCCGATCACCACGCGCCTGCAGGCGCTGTATTTCGATCAGGTGCACGGGCGGCGCAGTCAATATCCCGAGTGGCTTACACTGGTCGCGTAAGCTGAGGAGGCGAGCGTGTTCAAGCCAACGCAACAAAATACGACCGTACGCTCCAACGAGCCCAACGCGCAAAGTATTTATCACGTGACGCGCGCCGATCTGCCGCTGCACTGCCCGATGGATCACATGAGCCTGTGGAACTCACACCCGCGCGTCTATCTGCCGATCGAGGCGACCGGCAAGGCGAAGTGTCCGTATTGCGGCGCGGATTACGTGCTGAAGGATTAGTTTCGAGGAGTGGCCACGGCGAAACTTGTTGTATGGCGCATCAGCGACGGCAAGCGCGGCCATGACAATCAAAGCCTCGGCCTGACGGAGGCCCTGGAAAAATGCGTTCCCGTTGCGACATACACCCTGCCCGCACTGTCCGCCTTGCGTGCCTTGGCGTACTGGTTGGCGGGGAGTTTCCCTCCCGCCAAGGGGCTGCCCGACCCCGATCTGCTGCTGGGCGCGGGGCACGCCACGCATCTGGCCCTGCTCGCCGCCCGCCGTGCGCGCGGAGGGCGCGCAGTGGTGCTCATGAAGCCCAGTCTGCCGCTAAGTCTCTTCGATCTGTGCATTATCCCGCAGCATGACGCGATTGCGCCTTCCAGGCGGGTGCTGGTCACGCGCGGCGCTCTAAACCGCATCCTTCCTTCGGACAAGAAGGATACGCGGCGCGGCCTGATTCTGCTGGGGGGCCCTTCGCAGCACTATGACTGGCCGGATGCATCCGTGCTGGAGCAGGTGCGCGCCATCGCCGAATCCGAGCACGGGATATACTGGTACATTGCGACCTCGCGCCGCACCCCCGACTCCACCCTGGACGGGCTGCG
>CAWUTX010000019.1:0-17448 GCA_963925015.1 uncultured Gammaproteobacteria bacterium | reverse complement strand
GTGAGTTCGAATCTCACCGCCTCCGCCACTATATTTTCTTCACCAGCACCTTCGAATTACGCTGATAGTTGTAAAGCTGCTGACGCGCGACAGGCAGGGCCTTGATGTCCGCCGCCTTGAAGCCGTGCTCGACAAACCAGTGCGCGGCGTGCGTGGTGAGCACGAACAGTTGTTTGACCTTCTGCTGTTTCGCCCGGCGTTCCATATGCTCCAGCAGCGCCTCGCCCCGGCCTGCGTCCTGATAGTCCGCGTGCACCACCAGACAGGCCAGCTCACCGCAGCCCTCCTTGGGATAGGGATACAGTGCGGCACAGGCGATGATCGCGCCGTCGCGCTCCATCACGGTGAAGTGATCGATCTCGGTCTCCAGCCGTTCACGCGAGCGGCGCACCAGCACGCCTTCGTCCTCCAGCGGGGAGATCAGTTCCAGAACACCGCCGACATCCTCTATCGTCGCGGCGCGCGTGTCTTCGTAGACATCCGCCGAGATCAGCGTGCCGATACCGTCGCGGGTGAATAATTCGAGCAGCAGGGCGCCGTCGGTGTGGCGGCTGATGAGATGGACGCGGCGCACGCCTTTGCTGCACGCCTGCACGGCGCCCGTCAGCAGCCGTTTGACATCCGCCGCCAGCGCGCCTTTGGCGGTGAGCATTTTTTGTGCCTCGTTGGGGCGCAGTTGTCGCACCAGGTGCTTCTTCGCATCCAGCACACCGTGCCCTTCCACCATATGCAGCAGCTTGTCTGCGCGCAACTCGGCCGCGACTGCCGTGGCCACGTCTTCGGCGGAGAGATTGAACACCTCGCCGCTGGGCGAAAATCCAATGGGAGAGACCAGTACGACGGCGCCATCATCGAGCGCCTGCCGGATACCCTCGATGTCCACCCGCCGCACCTCGCCCGTGTGTTCATAGTCCACACCGCCGCGCACGCCGAGCGGACGCGCGGTGACGAAGTTGCCGGAGGCCACGCGTATGCGTGCACCCGCCATCGGCGAATTGGCGAGGCCCATGGAGAGCAGCGCCTCGATCTCGACGCGTACGCTGCCTGCGGCTTCCTTCACACAAGCGAGTGATGCGGCGTCAGTCACGCGCAGGCCGTTGGCATAACGCATCTTGATGTCGCGCTCGCGCAACCGCGCCTCAATCTGCGGACGTGCGCCATGCACCAGCACCACACGCACGCCGAGCGCGTTGAGCAATGCGACGTCATGAATAAAGTGCGCAAACTTCGCATCCGCCACCGCCTCACCGCCGAACGCAATGACGAACGTGCGCGCGCGATGCGCATTGATATAAGGCGAGGAGTGACGAAACCAGTTTACAAAGGCCGCGTGGCTGTTTTTTTCAGACATGGCGAACGCCTATCAACAAGGTGTTGCGTATTATACGCGTACGACTCAATCTTTCGCGCCCAATTTGAGCACCGCCGAATTGATGCAATACCTCAAGCCCGTCGGCTTTGGGCCGTCCGGAAACACGTGGCCGAGATGGGCATCGCACACGCTGCACAGCACTTCCGTGCGACGCATGAATATCCCGTTGTCTGCCTTTGTGGTGACGCTGTCTTCGCTGACCGGCGCCCAATAGCTCGGCCAGCCGGTACCGGAATCGAACTTGGCTTCCGCATCAAACAATTCATTGCCACAGCCTACACAGCGGTATACACCCGCTTGCTTGCAGTCGTGATACTCGCCGGTAAACGCGCGTTCGGTACCGTGTCCACGCGCAATTTCGTACTGCTGCGGCGTCAGCAATTGTTTCCATTCCTCAGCGGATTTGACTATCTTCTCCCTCATACCCTTTTGCCTCTAATCCGTCACCGCGCCCACGCTGCTGCTGGAAACCTGTTTGGCGTATTTTGCCAGTACCCCGCGCGTGTAACGCGGCGTGGGCGGTTTCCATGCGGCGCGGCGCTTGGCAAGCTCCGCTTCGCTCACGTTGAGTTGCAGCAAACGCGCGTCGGCGTCTATGGTGATGGAATCGTCCTCCTGCACCAGCGCGATAGCGCCGCCCACGGCTGCCTCCGGCGCAACGTGGCCCACCACCATGCCGTAGGTGCCGCCGGAGAAGCGTCCGTCGGTAATCAACCCCACGCTGTCGCCCAGACCCGCGCCGACGAGGGTGGAGGTGGGCGACAACATCTCGCGCATGCCGGGCCCGCCCTTGGGGCCTTCGTAGCGGATGACCACGATATCGCCGGGCTTGATTTTCTGCGCCAGGATGGCTTCCATGCAAGTTTCCTCGGACTCAAAAACGCGCGCCGGGCCGGTGATTTTGACCAGCTTGAAGCCGGTGATTTTCGCCACCGACCCTTCCGGCGAGAGATTGCCCTTGAGGATGGCGAGGTGTCCTTGCGCATACATGGGATTATTCCACGGGCGGATCACATCTTGATCCTGGCGCGGCTGTTCCGGTATGTCTTTCAACACTTCTGCGACGGTCTGGCCGCTGATGGTGAGCGCGTCGCCGTGCAACACACCGTGCGCGAGCAATATTTTCATTACCTGCGGAATACCGCCCGCCCGATGCAGATCGGTGGCGACATAACGGCCCGACGGTTTTATGTCGCACAGCACCGGCACGCGCCCGCGGATAGTCTCGAAGTCATCAATCGTGAGCGGCACTTTCATGGCGTGCGCGATGGCGAGCAGATGCAACACCGCGTTGGTGGAGCCGCCCACCGCCATGGCCACCGCAATCGCGTTTTCAAACGCCTTGCGCGTCAATATCTGTTGCGGCAGAATTTGTTTTTTGATCGCATTCACTAACACTTCCGCAGATTGCTCAGCACTCACGGTCTTTTCTTCATCCTCGTTCGCCATGGTGGAGGAATACGGCAGGCTCATGCCCATGGCCTCGAAGATCGAAGACATGGTGTTGGCGGTAAACATGCCGCCGCAGGAACCCGCGCCCGGGCAGGCGCGGCGCTCGATTTCCAGCAGATCGTGTTCGTCAATTTTATGCGCGGTGTACTCACCGACCGCCTCGAAGGCGCTCACGATGGTGAGGTCGCGGCCTTTGTAGTGGCCCGGCTTGATGGTGCCGCCATAAACAAATATTGCCGGAATGTTCATGCGCGCGATAGCGATCATTGCGCCTGGCATATTCTTGTCGCAGCCGCCGAGGGCGAGCACGCCGTCCATGCTCTGACCGCTGCACACGGTTTCGATGGAATCGGCGATCACCTCGCGCGACACCAGCGAATATTTCATGCCCTCGGTGCCCATCGAAATGCCGTCGGAAATGGTGATGGTGCCGAACATCTGCGGCATCGCACCGGCTTTTTTCAACGCAACTTCAGCGCGCGCAGCCAGCGCGCCTATGCCCATATTGCACGGTGTGACGGTGCTGTGTGCGTTCGCCACGCCGACGATGGGCTTGTTAAAGTCCCCGTCGCCGAAGCCTACGGCACGCAGCATGGCGCGGTTGGGCGAACGCTGCACGCCTTGGGTAACGGTTTTGCTTCTACGATTGTCCGGCATAGTGACTCCACAACTTCGGTTGATTGTACAATTCATTTTACAACGCCAGCAGATCCGCGCTCTAGCGTTTATTTATTCCACATGCAATTCCCGCCACTCGCCTTGTCGATGGCCTGCAACCGCTCTTCGTGAGCAATGGTCTCTTCCGCCGTCGCATGCACCACGAGCAGCGCTGCGCGCTTGCTTGGCACGCGCCGCAGTGTCTCGGCCTGCGACGTGAAATGCGCGGCATCGCTCAACAGGCTGGCTTGGCCGCCGGTCATGGCGAGGTAGACCTCGGCGAGGATTTCGGCGTCGAGCAGCGCGCCGTGGTAGGCGCGCTGGGAGTTGTCCACCGAGTAACGCTTGCACAGGCTGTCGAGGTTGTTTTTCTGGCCGGGGTGCAGCGAGCGCGCAAGTTGCAGGGTGCATGACGCAGTGCAACAGTCCGCCATCGTGCCACGCTCCGCACCCAGTAAGGCCAGCTCGTGGTTGAGAAAACCGATGTCAAACGCCGCGTTGTGGATCACCAGTTCGGTGCCTCGCAGAAAATCCATGAACTCGTCCACCACATCGCGGAAACGCGGCTTGCCAGCCAACTGCTCGTCGGTGATGCCGTGTACCTCGCTCGCGCCTGGATCAATGGCCCGGTCGGGTTGTAGATAATAATGGAAGGTGTTGCCGGTCTTGCGCCGGTCGACCAGCTCCACGCAGCCGATCTCGATGATGCGGTGCCCCTGCGACGGCTCCAGTCCGGTGGTTTCAGTATCGAGGATGATCTGTCTCATGGGGCGCCCCGCTTTTCCTGTTTCATTTCATCTATGGCCCGGTTCGCAAGCCTATCTGCAATTTCATTTTCCGGATGGCCGGTGTGGCCGCGCACCCAGTGCCACGTTACCTTATGCGCCGCAACGGCGCTGTCCAGACGCTGCCACAGATCGACATTCTTGACCGGCTTCTTGTCCACCGTTTTCCAGCCGCGCCGCTTCCAGCCACTGATCCACTGGCTGATGCCGTGGTGTACATACTGCGAGTCGGTGGTGACCTGCACCGCACACGGGCGCTTCAGCGACTCCAGCGCCATGATCACCGCCATGAGCTCCATGCGGTTGTTGGTGGTGTGTACCTCCGAGCCGTAGAGGGACTTTTCTTTCCCCTGATAGCGTAACAGCGCACCCCAGCCGCCGGGGCCGGGATTACCGCGGCAGGCGCCATCGGTAAAAATTTCGACGGCGGCCTCGGCGGTGGCCGGCCCAACTGCATCACTCCTGGTCATGTTGCGATTGACCTGCGCTGGCTTCCGGTATACGCGCGGCCACCAAACGGCGCGGCGCAAGCCAGCGCGGCTTGATCGGCGTGAGCGTGGCCACGCGCTTTTTCGCCACCACGAGATACGCGCCGCCGCAGGTCGGCCAGGCACGCGCGCCCAGCGCTTCCATGAAGCGCAGCCGTTGCATGACGCCGGCATGCCGCAACGGCGGACGGAAAAAATACGAGCGCTGACTGACCATGTCGAAGCCAAGCAGTGCGAGCCAGTCCTTGATCCGCAGCAGACTTAGAAAGTGCCCGCACCACGGCGGTCGCGCGCGACGCGCCAGTACCAGACGCCACAGCCCCCACAGGCTCCACGGGTTGAAGCCCAGAATCACGACATGGCCTTCGGCAATCAGCACGCGCTCGGCCTCGCGCAGCACGCCATGCGGATCGGCCTCGAATTCGAGCGTATGGGCCAGCACTACCACATCGACCGAATCAGCGGCGATGGGCAGTGCATCGGGCCGCGCGTAGACGCCGGGCACAACCGCCCCGCCGGCGCTCTCCGCATCACCCGCCAGCACGACACGGTGAGTGATACGGCTGCTGCCGAGCAGATCGGCCTCCGCGAGGCAGCCGATCTGCAACACGTGATAGCCGAACAGGTCGGGCAGCAATTCCGCAAGATGCGCGCATTCCGTCTCGAGCAGCCATTGCCCGGGACGCAGCCGATACCACGCGCGCTGCAAGCGCCGCACGGCGGGCGGCGGGCCACATTCGTATCCGGTTTTATGTCGCATGTTTAGAGGTACCCTTTACTAACTGGGCGCGCGGTGTAGCATGTACGCATGATACAGGTGAACCCCGTCGCCGCCTTTAAAGATAATTATATCTGGCTCATCGGTCATACCGACAGCCGGCGTGTCGCGATGGTCGATCCGGGTGACGCGCATCCCATGCTCGATGCACTGCAGCGGCAATCCCTTACGCCGTGCGCGATACTGCTTACGCATCATCATCGCGATCATGTGGGTGGGGTGACGGAGCTGCTGCGCCACTTTGACATCCCGGTATACGGGCCCGCGCACGAACCCGTGCCTACCATTACCCATCCGCTGCGCGAAGGTGACCGTGTGACCCTCCCTGAGATCGGCCTCACCCTCAGCGTGCTCGACGTGCCCGGCCACACGCGCGGCGCCATCGCCTATTATGGACACGGTTGCCTGTTTTGCGGCGACACGCTGTTCACCGCCGGCTGCGGTTATCTGTTTGAAGGCACGCCACCCCAGATGTATCACTCTCTCTGCAAGCTCGCGGCGCTGGCGCCGGAAACCCAGGTTTACTGCGGCCATGAATACACGCTGGACAACCTGTCCTTCGCGCGCGTGGTCGAACCGCACAACGCCGACATCAGCGCCCGCATCACCGAGGCCACGGGCCTCCGCGCCCGGAATCTGCCGACCGTACCCGCCCCCCTTGAGCTGGAACTGCGCACCAATCCCTTCCTGCGCTGTCATACCCCTGTAGTTACAGCGGCAGCGGAGAACTATGCCGGGCGCCCGCTGTCCACGTCGGCAGAGGTCTTTGCTGTCGTGCGACGTTGGAAAGATGATCTGGACTCATTATAAGTTTTAGCCTTTTAGGTTGACCCAGCCCCCTCCTCCCTCTACCATTTTTCCTATGAAGCGACTGAAGCGCAGCGCCTTAGGGATAAGATTTTGTCTAATGTTGCTTGTCAGCACGGGCTTGTCCGGCTGCACCCAGCCGGGCATACATTCCGGGGCTACGTCTGAAAATATTAAGCTAAATAAAGGCTATATACTGCCTTATGAGTCGGGTCAGCCCCCGCCCACGGTCGCCTCCGGGACACCTCTCACCGCCCCCGCCTCGCCCTCCAGCCTCTCCTACGAAAATTACCTCATCACCGTCACCCCGAACCTGTGGGAGAGCCTGGAGAAAGAATTTGCCCCGCCCGAGGCCCTGGCCACCCCGATCACCGAGGAGCAGCCACCACGCAATGATTTATGGAGCCGCATCCGCGCCGGCCTCTCGCTCCCTTACCGCAACCATCCCAAGGTGCTGGCCGAGGCCGAGGAATACGCCTCTTCCCAGGACTATCTCGACACCGTCACCTGGCGCGCCAAACCTTATATGTACTACGTCGTACGCGAGGTGGAAAAGCGCAGCATGCCTACCGAGATCGCGCTGATACCAATCATCGAAAGCGCCTTTCTCGCCTCGGCCACATCGACCAGCGGTGCGGCGGGCATCTGGCAATTTATCCCTTCCACCGGTCGGCACTTTGGCCTCACAAAAACCTTCTGGTACGACGGGCGCCGCGATGTCATCGCCTCCACCGATGCGGCGCTGAAATACCTGCAACGGCTCAATGCCGATTTCGATGGCGACTGGCTGCTCACCCTCGCGGCCTACAATGCGGGCGAAGGCACCGTGCAGCGTGCCATGAAAAAAAACCAGCAGGTCGGCAAGCCCACGGACTTCTGGTCGCTGGATCTCTCGCGCGAGACAGAAACCTACGTGCCGCGCCTGCTGGGGATTGCCTCCATCGTGGCGAATCCGGAGGATTTCGGCGTGACACTTAATTACATTGCGGACGCGCCCTATCTCGCCAGCGTCGATCTCGACAGCCAGATCAACCTGAATCTTGCGGCCAAAATCGCCGGCATCTCGCGCGAGGAACTCGCGCGCCTGAATCCCGGCCTTCTGCGCGGCTCCACCGACCCCAAGGGCAAAACGAAACTCCTGCTGCCGGCGGACAAGGTCGCAAGATTCAGCGCGCGGCTCGCGGCCCTCGGCCCAGGCGGGCGCATGTCATCCGCGCAGGCGAATCGGTCCGCCACGAAACAAGGCCACCCGACATACTATGTCGTACGCGAAGGTGACACACTGGGTGGAATTGCGCGTACATTAAAGGTCAGCGTAGCGCAGTTGAGCGCATGGAATAAAAGCCGCCTCGATGGAAAATACCTGAAGCCCGGCCTCAAGCTCAGGCTTTATGCTGCTGCGCAGTGAATACTCAGGAGCCAGCAAATATGGCGACAACATTACTGATGTGACTCCTGAGTAAAAACCCTGTTGACTCTACCCCCACCCTGTCCCGCCCCCACCAATAAGGGGCGGGGACGTAGCGGGAAGTGTCGCCTTACTTGCTGACTTATGAGCAGCCTGAAAGGAAACATGAAGCGCGCCGTCTTTGCTATGCGTAGGTGATAATCTTCGGCACCGCAGCGAGCAGCGCACGCGTGTATTCCTGCTGCGGATTGCGCAGCACCTGCTCCGCGCTACCGTGCTCGACAATTCTCCCTTGATACATCACCGCCACTTCATCGGCGAGATATTCCACCACCGCGATATTGTGCGTGATGAAAAGATAGGCGATGCCGGTTTCCTCCTGCAATGTTTTCAGCAGATTCAGTATCTGCGCCTGCACCGAGACATCGAGCGCACTGGTCGGCTCGTCGCAAATGATGAGTTTTGGATTCACCGCCAGCGCGCGCGCGATGCTGATGCGCTGGCGCTGACCGCCGGAGAATTCATGCGGATAACGGTATCGGGCCTCCGGCGGCAGCCCGACCTGCTCCAGCACCTGCGCGATGCGCGCGGCGCGCGCACTCGCCGCTTTACCCACGCCCTGTACGATCATCCCTTCCTCGATGATGTCAGCGACCATCATGCGCGGATTGAGTGATGAATACGGATCCTGAAAGATGATCTGAAAATCGGCGCGGCGCGCGCGCAGTGCCGCGCCACGTAATTGAGTGAGCTCCGTGCCCGCGAAGCGCACGCTGCCCGCCGTCGGACGGATGAGTTGCAGTATGCCCTTGCCCACCGTGGTCTTGCCGCAACCGGACTCGCCCACCAGCGCCAGCGTGCGCCCGGCACGAATGCGCAACGAGACACCGTCCACCGCACGCACGTACCCGGCGACGTGTTTGAAAATTCCCTTTTCGATGGGGAAATAGACCTTGAGATCGTCCACCGCGAGCAGTTCTTCATCCGCTGCGGAGGGTGCCGCCTGCCGCGCCCCATCCTCGCCGCGTGAGATCAGCGCTCCGGCAGCGGACTTACTGAAGCGCGCATCGTAAAGATGGCAGCGCACGCTGGCACCCTCCCCGGCGGCTATCAGTTCCGGCGCCGTCTCGCGGCAGGTCTGCCAGGCGAAATCACAGCGCGGCGCAAAGCGGCAGCCGGTAAAGGTTTGCACCAGCGGCGGCACGCTGCCGCGCATCACCGCCAGGCGCGTACCGCGCTTGTCCAGGGTGGGCACAGACTCGAACAGTTTTTGCGCGTAGGGATGCTTGGGGGAAGCAAAGAATTGCGCGCGCGGCGCCTGCTCCACAATCTGTCCGGCATACATCACCGCAACACGCGCGGCCATCTCTGACACCACGCCGAGATCGTGCGTGATGAGCAGCAGCGCCATGCCGGTGTCTTTTTGCAGTCTGCGCAACAGGTCGAGAATCTGCGCCTGGATGGTTACGTCCAGCGCCGTGGTAGGTTCGTCGGCGATGAGCAGCTCCGGCTCGCCCGCCAGCGCCATCGCAATCATGACGCGCTGCTTCATGCCGCCGGAAAGCTGATGCGGAAAATCGTGATAGCGGCGCTGTGGCTCTGCGATACCCACCGCATCGAGCAATTCCACCGCCCGCTTGCGCGCGGCGCGCAGCGTGATTGGATGATGACAGCGCAGCGCCTCGCTGATCTGCTCACCAATAGGGAGCACCGCGTTGAGGCTCGTCATCGGCTCCTGGAAGATCATCGCGATGCGCCCGCCGCGCACACGGCGCATGTCCCTCTCCGGCAGTGCCAGCAAGTCCTCACCGTCCAGCCGCACCTCGCCGGACACGTTTGCGGTCACTGGTAACAGGCGCATGATCGAAAGCGCGGTGAGCGACTTGCCGCTGCCCGATTCGCCGAGCAGGGCGAAGGTTTCCCCGCGTGCGATGTCGAAGCTGACACCGTCCACCGCGCGCAGCGTGCCTTGCCCTATTGAAAACCAGGCGCTGAGATTGCGCACGCTGAGCAATATGTTACTCATTACTGTTTACGCAGCCTCGGATCAAAGGCATCCCGCACCACATCGGAAAACAGGTTCGCCGCCAGCACCAGCGTGAACATAAACACAAAAGCCGCGCACAGCGACCACCACACCATGGGATCGCGCGCCATCTCCAGCCGCGCACCGTTAATCATGTTGCCCCAGCTGTGAGTGCTCGGATCCACACCCACGCCGACGTAGGACAGCACCGCCTCGGCCAGCACCAAGCCGCTGAAATCGAGCACCACACTAATGAGTACGATGTGCATCACATTCGGCAGAATGTGGCGGCGGATGATCTTGAAGTGTCCGACACCGAACGCCTGCGCGGCCTGAATGTATTCCATCTCGCGCAGCTTCAGGCTCTCGCCGCGCAGCAACCGGCACAGACCAGTCCAACTGGTAATGCCGAGGATGACGCACAGAAATAACAGGCGCAGATCGGCGCGCTCGGCCAGCGTGCTGAACTGCTCGGGGTGATTGGTGATGTACACCTGCAAACTCAAAATCGCGGCGGCGATCAGCAGCACACCGGGAATGGAGCTGAGCGTGGTATACACATACTGAATGATGTCATCCGCCACGCCGCGAAAATAACCGGCCATGATGCCGAGCAGCACGGCAAACGGCAGCATCACCAGCGTGGTCAGCGTGCCGATCACGAGCCCGGTGCGGATACTCTTGATCGCCTGGTAAAAAACGTCCTGCCCCACCTTGTCGGTGCCGAGGATGTGGTATTTGAGACTCAATACAGCCACCCAGACCGCAAGCATAAGAATAATAAAAAACGTCAGCAGGACAACCCGCCACGGCGTTTCCGTTTCACCGCGCAGGATGCGCCGCAGCATCGTTGAAAAAGAAACACGCTCGCGGCGCGCGAGCAAGCCCGCCAGCGCCGCGCATACACCGAGCCAGATCAGAAAACTGATGGCGACAGCGCGCGCCGATGCCGCAAGGATATCCGCCGCCCGCTCATTTTCCGGGTCTTGCAGATGCCGCCCGCCGTACTTAAGTCGCGGGAACACGCGCACCTCAGTACCGTCGGCGCGCTGTTCGGTTTCCTTGGCAAAAAGATAAGCGGAAAACGGCGCCGAATAGGTCTTCTCCACCCGTACGCGTAACGGCGTGGCGATGACGTCCAGCAGGCTCAGCACCTCCGTCGAATACTCCGTCTCAGCCCCAGCCTCCATCTTGGCCGCGCCGCTATCCGGCAGCGGCAAGCGGAAATGTACTGAATCCAGCAGACCGATCAGGACATACGTCAGCAACACCACCAGCGCTGCTGCTGCCATGCGGCTGCGCTTTACCTCGCGCCACGGTGCGCGCAGATGCTCCTTGCCGCGCGCATACACGGCGCTCACCACCACCGTGACGAGCAGCAGGAATATCAGGCCATCGGTGGGCAGTACTACCGGCAGAAAATCCATCAGCCCAACCTCACGCGCGGATCGACTAGGGTGTAGGAAATATCGGTGAGTATCAGTCCGATGATGTAGAGCACGGAACCCAGAAACACCATCGCGCGCACGATGGCGAAATCCTGCGCATTGATGGCATCTATCGTATAGCTGCCGAGGCCGGGAATGCCAAAAAACGATTCCATAATCAAACTGCCCATGAACAGTAACGGCAGCACGACGACCACGCCGGTCAGGATCGGGATCATGGCATTCTTGAGTACATGGTAAAACAGCACGCGCAGCTCGGAAAGCCCCTTGGCGCGTGCAGTGCGCACATAGTCCTTGCCGATCTCCTCCAGAAATATCGTGCGATACCAGCGGCTGCCGGAGCCGATGCCACTCACCAAGCCGATGATCACCGGCAGCAGAACGAATTTGAAGGACTGCAAGCCGCTGTCGTAGCCGGAGATAGGCACGATATGCAGCAGTTTGCTGATGAGATATTGCCCGCCGATGATATAAAATAATCCGGATATGGACATCAAAACCACGCACAGCACCACGCCCCAGACGTCGATATACGTAGCGCGGAAAAACGCCATCAGCAGGGCGAAGGTGATGTTGGCGAGTAAGCCGATGAACAGCACCGGCAGCGCGATGGCGAGGCTCGGCCACATGCGCTCGCGGATATCGAGACCGATGTCGCGGCCATCGTCCGAGCGTCCGAAGTCGAAGACAAACAACGACACCGATTTACTGAAAAATATCGTGTCGGTGAATTGTGCCGCCCCGTCGGCCGAGGTATTGAACACCAGCGGTTTGTCGTAGCCACGTTCCGTCTTCCATTTTTCTATCGCCTGCGGCGTAACGTGCTTGACGCCCAGGTGCACGCGCGCCATGTCATCCGGATTGTTCACCACAAAAAACAGTGCAAACGTCAGCAGATTAACGCCGATCAGAATAGGAATGGCGTACAGTATGCGGCGTATGATGTAGGCGATCATTTGGCCGCCCTCCGCTCTCTGCGCAGGTAGCTCACCACCGCAGGCACGGCGCTGATCCCCAGCAGCGCAAGCAGCGCGAACAGCGGCCACAGCACCGGCGCATTCCATTCGGCCCGCATCCGGCTGCGCAGCGCCGGATCGATGCGGATGTATTTCAGCGTGTTGTTCGCCATCTCGTGCGGCTGGGCGTTGTGGTACCACTGGTGGGATAACACGAATTTCTTGCGGTGCAAGCCCCACAGCCAGGGTGCGTCGTGGCGTAGGGTCTCGACCATCCGGTTGATGATCGCCTGACGTTCCGGCCCGTTGTCCATGCTCTTCATCTGCTCAAACAGGCGGTCAAATTCTGGATTGCCGTAATTGGCGGCGTTCTCTCCGTTTTTTCCCACCTTGGCATTGGGGCCATACAGCATAAACAGAAAATTTTCCGGGTCCGGATAATCCGCATTCCAGCCCCACTGAAAAATCTGCGCGTTCCCATTATGCATCTTCTCCTGAAAGCGGTTGAAGTCGGTGTTGCGGATATCGAGCTGAAAATCGAGCTTTGCGAACTGTTTGCGCAGCCAGTCGAGATAGGCCTTGTCATCCGGCCCGCTCGCAGCGATATCGAAATGCAGCAGCAGCGGCTTGCCGGTCTGCGCATCACGTCCGTTGGGATAGCCCGCCTCGACCAGCAACCGGCGCGCGGTTTCGATAGATTTGCGCTCTGGTTTTCCCTGCACCCAGTCATAGACGTGGGGATTGACGCCGTCCTGCCCGTCTACGTGACCGAAGATACTGGGCGGAATCGGGCCCTGCGCCGCAAGCGCACGGCCATTACGGAAAATGGAAATCAACTCTTCATAATCAATGGCAATGGAAATGGCCTGACGCAGCTTGCGCGCGCGCTCGCCGGTTCCGCCCACCACCGGGTCTAGCATGTTGAAGCCCATATAGGAGATGTCGGTGCCCACGCTGGTGCGCAGGCGTATCCCCTTGGCCAGCAAATGCTCGCCGACCTCCGCCTCGCCCTGCAAGCCCACGCGTACCGCCTGATCGAAGTTGTCCGAGCTGATGCCGGAGGTATCGTAATAACCCTGCAAAAATTTATTCCAGTACGGAATACTTTCCTTTTCCAGGCTGTACACCGCCTTGTCGATAAACGGTAACGGCTTGCCCGCGTCCGCCAGCAAGCCCGCCTCGCGGTCGCCCGGCATACCTTCGATGGGATAGGTCTCACCGTGATAATTGGGATTACGCTCCAGCACCATCTGACGGTTGGGATTGTTCAGCGTCAGCATGTACGGCCCGGTGCCCACCGGATACCAGTCGAGCGAGATGTTTTTCTCCGCCATGCCGGGCTGCGAGTAAAAACGGTCTACCTCCTGCGCCACCGGCGCGAAAAATGGCATCGCGAGCCAGTACACGAGTTGCGGATATTTGCCGTACACCTTGATGCGGTAGGTGTAACGGTCTATCAGCGTCGCGCCCTCCAGCGGAAATTGCGTGAGGTCAAGATACGCATCGCGCCCCTCTGCGGCCTGCGCCTTGCGCAGGGTCTCCGCATACGCCTTCAGCCCAACGATGTATTCGCTCATCAAGCCGAAGATCGGCGACTCCAGCCTGGGGTGGGCGAGGCGCTTGATCTGATGGACGTAATCCTGCGCCACCAGCTCACGCGTGCCGCGCTCGGTAAAATCCTGCAAGCTCGTCACGGCGTCCAGCTCGTGCGGCGTGAGATCAAGGTAACGCGGGCGGCCATCGGTCTTGCGCGCGAACGCAGGGTGCGGCTGGTAGCGGATGCCAGGCCGGATCGTAATATCATAGATGCTGTAGGCAATATCCCCGGCAGCGGCATTTTCCGGCAGCGGCTTGCCCGTCTGGTCCAGATACACCGCCTTCGGCACCGCACTCGCGGCCAGCGGTATCAGCGCATAAGGCCGCTTGAGGTAATCATATTGCAAGGGCGGCTCGTAGATCTGCGCGATCAGCGCATACTCGTTTTCCACGTAGGACTGCGCGGGGTCGAGGTGTTTCGGGCGCTGGTCGAACGAGCTGTAGAGGATGTTGCTGCGGTCGTCCTGCGCCGAATACGGATTATTCCACGGGCGACCGTCACACCCGGTCAGGGTGTAACACATCAGCGCCAGCAGGGAAAGGCCAACCCGTTTCATCAGCATCATCTTGTCGAATGGTACGTGCAAGCGCATTGTCTTTATAATACCCTATAGATGGCAGCAAAACTTTTCGTTACTGTATAAAAACCCAGCCCAACACGAAAGGACAACGACATGGGATTTCTCGACGGCAAATGCGCACTCATCGTAGGGCTCGCCAGCAACCGCTCCATCGCCTGGGGCATCGCCAAGGCCATGCAGCGGGAAGGGGCGCAACTCGCCTTCACCTACCAGAACGAACGGCTGCAGGAGCGCGTGGGAAAAATGGCGGCGGAATGCGACTCGGTCATCACCCGCCGTGCGACGTCAGCAACGACACCGAAATCGACGCGGTATTCAAGCATCTGGATAACTACTGGGATCACCTCGACATCATCGTCCACTCCGTGGCCTATGCGCCCAGGAATGAACTGGAGGGCAGCTATCTCGATTCCGTCACGCGCGAGGGCTTTCTCATCGCCCACGACATCAGCTCCTACAGCTTCACCGCACTCGCCAAGGCCGGGCGCAACATGATGCAGAGGCGCAACGGCGCGCTGCTCACGCTCAGCTACCTCGGCGCGGAGAGCGTCATACCCAATTACAACGTGATGGGCCTCGCCAAGGCCAGCCTCGAATCCAACGTACGCTACATGGCCGACAGTCTCGGCCCCGAGGGCATACGCGTGAACGCAATCTCCGCCGGGCCGATCAAGACCCTCGCCGCCTCCGGCATCAGCGGTTTCGGCAAGATGCTCGACCACGTTGAAAAATCCGCACCGCTGCGGCGCAACGTCACCATCGACGACGTCGGCAACGCCGCCGCCTTCCTCTGCTCTGACCTCGCCGTCGGCATCACCGGCGAGATCGTGCATGTAGACAGCGGTTATCACATTGTGGGGATGGGGGCGCTTTAGCAGGACAGCGGCGTGCATGAAAGTTCGTGATATGCTCAAACGACTCGACGAGGATGGCTGGTACTTGGTCGTCACCCAAGGCAGCCACCGTCAATTCAAACACCTCGCTAAATCAGGTCGCGTAACTGTTCCAAGAAAGCCGGGAGATGATCTCCCACCCGGCACATTAAACAGCATTCTGCGCCAAGCAGGGCTAAAGAAAAAGGAGGGTTAGTATGCGTTATGCCGTAGTCATTGAAAAAGCGGAGAACAACTACGCCGCTTATGTCCCCGACTTGCCGGGCTGCGCAGCCACGGGGAAAACCAGACAGGAAGTGGAGGAGCAAATTCGCGAGGCTATCGAGCTACACTTGCGTGGAATGCGCGAGGACGGCCTGCCCATACCTGCGCCTACCAGCCAAGTTGAATACGTAGACGTGCATAATCAAAGCGTGACCACCCAAAACCTAGAATCCACACTGCACGAAGAGCGCCTGTTTGCGCCATCCCCCGATTTTTCCGCACGCGCGCGCATCAAAAACAGCGAGCAGTTGCGCGCGCTTCAACAACAGGGCGATGCAGACCACGAAAACTTCTGGGCCACGCTCGCGCGCAACGAAATCATCTGGCGCAAGCCCTTCACTACAATTCTCGACAGCCGCCATGCGCCGCACTTCCGCTGGTTTGACGACGGCCTGCTAAATGTGTCCTATAACTGTCTAGACAGACACCTCAAGGACAAGGCGCAAAAGACCGCGATTATCTTTGAAGGCGAGCAAGGCGACATCCGCCGCGTAACTTACGCCGAGTTGCACCGCGAGACATGCCGCTTTGCCAATGCCCTTAAGGCGCAGGGCATCAAAAAAGGCGACCGCGTGGTGATCTACATGCCGATGGTGCCGGAAGCGGTCATCGCCATGCATGCGTGCGCGCGCATCGGTGCCCTTCACTCGGTCGTGTTCGGCGGCTTCTCCGCCCAGTCGCTGAAAGACCGCATCGAAGACGCCGGGGCGAAGATGCTCATCACCGCCGACGGCGGCACACGCGGCGGCAAGATCATCGAACTCAAGACCGCTGCCGATCTGGCGTTGAGCAAAGGCTGCCCGACGATTGAATCCGTTATCGTGCTTAAACGCAGCGGTCAAACCATCCCCATGCAGAATGGCCGCGATGTCTGGTGGCACGACGCGACAAAAAATGTCCCCGACCAGTGTGAGCCAGTGTGGGTCGAGAGCGAGCACCCATTATTCCTGCTCTACACCTCCGGCTCCACCGGAAAACCGAAGGGCATCCAGCATTCCAGCGCGGGCTATCTGCTCGGCGCCATCGTCACCATGCAGTGGGTGTTCGACATCCATGACGACGACATCTTCTGGTGCACCGCCGATGTCGGCTGGGTGACAGGCCACAGCTACGTCGCCTACGGCCCGCTTGCGACCGGCGCGACCATGCTGATGTACGAAGGAGCGCCCACCATCCCCGACGGCGGACGCTTCTGGGACATCTGCCAGCGCCACCAGGTCACTATTTTCTACACCTCGCCGACTGCCATACGCGGCCTGATGAAACTGGGCGATGAAATCCCCGCCAAATATGATTTATCCAGATTGCGTTTGCTCGGTAGCGTAGGCGAACCGATCAACCCAGAGGCGTGGATGTGGTACCACAAACACATCGGCCATGAGCACTGCCCCATCATGGACACCTGGTGGCAAACCGAAACCGGCGCGCACATGATCGCCCCCATCCCCGGCGCGATGCCCACCAAACCGGGCTCCTGCACCCTGCCCCTGCCCGGCATCGCAGCGGACGTCGTGGACGAAGAAGGCGACAGCATCACCGCGCCCAACCAGGGCGGCTATCTCGTCATCAAAAAACCCTGGCCCTTCATGCTGCGCGGCATCTGGGGCGATGAGCAACGCTACATCGACACCTACTGGAAGAAATTCAACAACAAGTACTATATCGCGGGCGACACCGCGCACCGCGACAAAGACGGCTATTTCTGGATCATGGGCCGCGCCGATGACGTGCTGAAAGTATCGGGCCATCGGCTCGGCACCATGGAAATCGAATCGGCCTTGGTCGCCCACCCGCGCGTCGCCGAAGCCGCCGTCGTCGGCAAACCCGACGAGATCAAAGGCGAAGCCGTATTCGCCTACGTCGTGCTGCGCGGCGCACGCCCCACAGGCGGCGTGGACGCAGCCCTCACCAAAGAACTGCGCGCCTGGGTCACCGAA
>CAWUTX010000018.1:0-2551 GCA_963925015.1 uncultured Gammaproteobacteria bacterium | reverse complement strand
ATCGATGCAAAGCGCAGTTGTTCTGAAGTAGAATTCATGGTGAGCAAAGACCTGTTGGTGTTGGCGAATGCGTTTCTTGATAACTCTCATTGTGCCAATCACTTACGGTGATCTTTTCCCTTTTTATGCAAAATTCAGGGTAGGTCGACGCGGGGTAATTTTTCATGTTTTTCGTAGTAATTCATGACCGCCACCTTGACAGTCGAAGAAGGCGACATCGCGTCAGCTAACTTGAAGCGCATGAGCGAATACTGATACTGCGGTATGGCAATCCCCGTCACGATGGTGATCGGCACACCCAGCCCACACGCCACCACCAGTGCTATCGTCCAGCCAGGTGTGGGCGGCGCAATAACACCCTGCTGCAGTTCCGCCTCGGTTGCGTTTTTATTGACAACTCGGGTGTCGACCAGCATGTCCTGCATGCGCCTGTTTTTTCTCGGTGAAACCCGCCATCAGGTAGCCGAACATGATCCTGTAAGCTTCTCATGGATGACTTAACAAAAGAGAAATCATGAAAGCGAACAAGCAGCATAGCGCACTGGAAGTCATCAAGAAAGAGCAGTTGAAGCGTCGCGTATTCACGGTGGAATTCAAGGCCGAGGTAGTGCGTCACAAGAAAGCGGAGAACCTGGGTTTTCCTGAATGCGGTCGCAAGTTTGACGTATTGCCCAAGCTCATTCAGCACTGGGAAAAACAATACGAGGCGGGCGAATTGACAGTGGCGGCGGGCCGCCGGGCAGTGAGTCCAGAACAGGCTGAAATCACCCGGCTGCGTGCCGACCTGTCGCGCGCCCGGATGGAGGTCAGCATCCTAAAAAAAGCAGCGGCGTACTTTGCGCGGGAGAGCCTGTGAAGTACGCCTTTATCGTGGCTGAGCTGATGGCCTACCCCTTGTCAGTCGTATGCTGGGTGCTGGGCGTCACCCAATCGGGCTTCCACGCCTGGCGAGGCAGAGCCCCCAGCCAGCGCGCACAAGAGCGGGATACCCTCAGTGGAATCATCCGCAAAGTCTTTGACGCCCACCGTGGCCGTTACGGTGCGCCGCGCATCTACCGGGTGATGTGTGAACATGACGGCTACACGGGCAGCCTGAATCGCATTCAGACGATCATGCGCGCGCTAGGACTGCGCGCCAAGGCGGGCCGGAAATACAAAGCGACGACCGACTCGGCCCATTCGCTGCCGGTGGCGGCGAACTTGCTGGGCCAGGATTTCAGTTGCGACACCGGCGCCGAATCTACCTCGCACGCCAAGGCACCGGATCAGGTTTGGTTATCCGACATCACCTACCTGTGGACGCGCGAAGGCTGGCTATATGTGTGCGCGGTTCTCGATCTGTACACGCGCCGGATCGTCGGCTGGGCAATTGCAGGGCACATGACGCGGCAACTGGTGCTGGACGCCTTGCAGATGGCCTACAGGGTGCGCAAACCGGGGCGTGGGCTGATCTTCCACTCGGATCGTGGCAGCCAGTATGCCAGTGCCGAGGTGCGCCGCTGGTTGGCTGAACGTGGCATACGCCAATCCATGAGCGGCACGGGCAACTGCTTTGACAACGCGCCGATGGAGAGCTTCTGGCACTCGCTGAAAGTCGAAGAAACCCATGGACAGGACTTTGCCACCCGCGCTCAGGCCACGCACTGCGTGTTCGCTTATATCGAAGGTTGGTACAACACGACACGCATGCACTCGAGCCTGGGCTATAAATCGCCAGCTCAATTTGAGCGCATTTCCGATTCAAAATCGATCAAGGCTGCGAACGACAGCCCGATCAATGTACCCAGCAACAACAGCCAATCCGCTCGGCTGACAAAAAGAGCGGCTTAAACCCTCAATGAAAGGTTTACAAGATCAGGAGGCGGGGCGAAGTCCGCAGTCCAGGAGCTACATGTGGCAGCGTTTTGATGAGCGACGGCTATGAGGTCTACTCTCAGGTAGCGCTGACGCACGACCTGGTGCACCTTGGTTGCTGGGCGCACTGCCGTAGGTATATGGTGGAGGCGCTGGACTCGCTGCCTAAGATAGCACGAACGCCCGACAAACCAGCATCGCAGTTCCTGGCGTTGATCGCGCGGCTGTACGCCGTAGAGTCGCACGCACAGGACAACAACTTGAGCGCGTCCGAGCGCCTGCGCTACCGCCAGCAGCACAGCGTGGCCGTGCTTGGCCACATCCAGACACTGTTGCTGGTGCACCTGCACGCCGTGGTGCCGGGCAGTGCTCTGGGTAAGGCGCTGCACTACATGAGCGCCCAGTGGCCCAAGCTCTCGCGTTACGTGGAAGATGGCAGCTACCCAATCGACAATAACCCGGCCGAAAATTCAATCCGCCCGTTTGTAGTGGGACGAAAAAACTGGTTGTTCTCGGACACCGTGGCCGGCGCCAACGCGAGTGCGAATCTATACTCGCTGCTACAGACGTGCAAGGTCAACGGAATCAACTCGTATCGCTATCTGCAAGCCTTGCTCGTGGCACTGCCACTCGCACAGACCGCGGACGACTACGAGGCGCTGCTTCCCTGGAACATCGTATTGCCGCCCGGTTGAGT
>CAWUTX010000017.1:0-12378 GCA_963925015.1 uncultured Gammaproteobacteria bacterium | reverse complement strand
CCCAGGCCGGTAGCGGGGCGCCGCTGCGCAACGCTTGCATCAGTGTGATGAGGCGTTGTTCGGTGGCGTGCGCAAGGTGCGTCAGCGCCTCGCCTTCGAGACACGCACCAGAGGATATTTTTTCGCTTTTAATGGCCACATATTCCACCCGCGTCACGGGCTGGGCGGACGCCTGCGCGAGCAGCGCATAAAATGGGAGTTGCACCGCTTCGCCTGATTCGACTTCATCTTGCGTGGGCAGAACCGCACCGGTTTTATAGTCAATGATGGCGCTACTCAGGGTGTCGTGGTCGATACGATCCAGGCGGCCTTTGAGTTCGATGTCCGGGTATGCGCGCTGCATATCTAACTCGCAGTCTGCGACCTGCCACCGTTGCGCGCGTTCGATCTGCCAGTCGAGATAGTGCGGCAGCACGGCGAGCCAGCGCTTGAGCCAACCGCGATGTTCGAAATTGTCTTCGAGGTCCTGCGCAAACACGGCGTGGCTGATCTGGTTCAGGCAGCGTTCAGCGTCGGCGCGGCTTTCCTGCGTCAGCACAGGCGTGAACGGGCCTGGCAGCCCGGCCTGTCCGCGATGAAATGCGCTCAGGATGCGGTGTACGCGTTCGCCGTAATCCGATTTTTGCAGCCGCTCGCGCAGAGCCTCTACCGGTTCGAGGCGCAAGCAGCGCGCGGCAAAAAACTGATACGGGCAGTCGATCATCTGCTGATGCGCGCTGGCCGAGAGTGTGCCGGGCACTAATGCCGCGCCCACGGACGGGCGCGGGTAAGTCATGGTCTGCGGCACGGCAGTGGTATCGGAGCGGAACACCTGCGTGCGCGTGTCCTGCAACAGGCGCGCGAGTGTCGTGTCTTCAAGGTTGTGTTGATAAGCGAGCTGGTGGAATGATTGCAGCATTTCCAGCCACGGGCTGGCACGCACGAGTTGGCCTTGCTGTTCGCGGCACACGGTGATGAGTACCTGTGGCGCGCTTTGCAGCAAACGGCGGAAGTCGTGATAACGCCGCGTGAGGGTGTCGTGCGGCGTCGGCAAGCCGAGCTCGCGGCGTACCGCGCTGTTGAAATAAGGCGAGTCATCGGCGCTGCCCGGCCAGTGCGCGGCGTCCACGCCGGCGATCACGACGGCGTCAAAGCGCATCAGCGCCGTCTGCCGCAATGCCAGCACATGCACGCTGGCGTTATTCGCGGCGGGGAAGAAGTTGGCGCGCTCCAGCGTGCGCGCCAGCCAGACGCGGAAGTCGGTCCAGTCCATGCGCAGCGTGCGTCCGGCGAGTGCGTGCTGCATGGCCTGCAGTTCGCGCAGCACGGATTGCCCCGCCGCATCCGTCGCCCAGGCCTCGGTGATGCCGAGTCGGTGCAGGCTTTCCCACAAGGCGTTTAGCAGCGCCTCCGGTTTATGGCGTTTGCCCGCCATGAACAATAATAGCGGCGCGGCGGCATGCTCCAGTTGATCCAGCAGTTGCGCCACGGCCTGTGCCGAAGCGGCGAAGCTGGCGGGCAGGCGCGCCTGACGGTAAGAGAGATGTTTGCGATAGCGCGCCAAGCCGCGCATGACATTTTCGTGCAAGATGATGTCTTGCTCGAAGCGATAGACCGTGGCCAGCCGCCCCGTGCGTTCCTGATCGGCGAACACGAATGGCGACTTCAATACATCCAGCAGCGGCAGGCAGGCGAAGTCTTCCTCCAGCGCTTGCAGCCAGCGTTCGAGTACGCTTGCAGCGCTGGTGGTGGAGAGGGCCCAGCCGACGTCGTCCTGCACTGCGACCTCGGCACGCTCCAGCAGTGCACGCACCCGACGCGCCAGCCGCCGGTCTTCGGTGACGATGCCTATGTTGGTTTTGCCTTCCAGCAGCCAGCTCCGTATTTGCAGGTCTATCGCCTGCGCCTCCTGCTCGGGCGCGCCTGCCGTGAATACGCGCAGGCTGTCCTGCGCCGGACTTACGGGGTTCTGTTGCGCAAATGCCTGCGCCCGAAGGCTGAGAGGTGTTGCGGGCGGGGCGTAAACTGAATTAATAAAATAGGTTATATTATCTATATTATTATTTGATATTATTAAAATTTCTAATTTATTAAAGAGTGATAT
Organism: uncultured Gammaproteobacteria bacterium; assembly: GCA_963925015.1. Taxonomy (GTDB): domain Bacteria; phylum Pseudomonadota; class Gammaproteobacteria; order SURF-13; family SURF-13; genus JAQBXX01. The sequence goes on along the minus strand of CAWUTX010000017.1, from coordinate 10,295 downwards.
TAGAGGTGCATCCGGATGATAGTCCGTGGGCTGAACGGAGCTGTCGGGTGCTCCATGTATCAGCCACGTCAACCGGCCTTGCCCGGCCAGCCGACGTGCCCAGGCCAGCTCGACCGGCGTGAGATCAAGGCCGTCGCCGAGATAGAAGTGCATATCCACTGAGGTATGGTCGAGACTCGCCGCGAGCTTGTGCACATAGGCACTGTTGGCATCGGCGGCGCCCTCGGCCTGGAGCTGTTGGTGCCAGGCGCGCCAGAGGGTGTGGACGAGATTCGCTTCACGGCCCAGCCCACTGACTTTGGAGGTGACGCCGTAGGCGGTGAGCAGTTGCTGTGTGAAATGCTCCAGATCGTCCGGCAAATCCACAGCATGGAGCGTCAGCTCGTCGAATAACTGCAACAGGCTGTCCACCAGCCGCCAGGGATTTTCCCCGCCGAGCAGGCCGGGATGTTCGGCAAGTGATTCGGCCAGCATGAGCTCTGTCGCGTGCCGTGCCAATACGTGGCCATGGGTGGGCCTAAGATTAGCAGGGGTGCGTTCAATCCAGTGGCGCAGCGTGGAAATGTGGGGGCCGAGCAGTGCCGTATGGCCGTGCTGCCGTGCCACGTCGAGCAGGCAGTGCCGCAGACGCGATGCGGATTGCATCTGTGGCAGCAACACCACCACACGGCTCAAGTCAGCCGCGTGGTGGTCGAGGATGTGGTGGGCGAGTAGGGTGAATGGATCCTGGTGATAGGGGGCCAGGATGGGTGTGGCGTGTGTAGGCGCCGTCACGCGCGCGTGATGCTCTCAGCGCTCAAGATAAGCGAGCTTGCCTTTTACCACGTCCCACTCCTTGGAGTCGGCAGGCGGCTTGCCCATTTCAGTAATCACCGGCCATTGCTTGGCGAGTTCGGCGTTGAGTGCAGTGAAATTTTTCTGATCCTCGGGCAGATCGTCTTCGGCGAAGATGGCATCGACCGGGCACTCGGGCACACACAGTGTGCAGTCGATGCATTCGTCCGGATCGATCACCAGAAAATTGGGTCCCTCGTGGAAGCAATCCACCGGGCACACCTCGACACAATCCGTATACTTGCACTTGATGCAGCTTTCGGTGACGACAAAGGTCATGTAATCAGACTCCAGTCCAAATGGCGCGTAGGTGCATATATTATCATTTTTTTTGCCTGTTTCGAAATTTGCGCGTCGTAGCTGTGGCCCGTCCAAAGCGACGGAAAAAGGCGCATAATGCGCAGGTGTAATAAGCGCCTATCCCGATGACCCTGCACTACGACCTGCACAGCCACTCTACCGCCTCCGACGGCACGCTCAGCCCGGCCGAGCTCGTTACACGCGCCGCGCGTCAGGGTGTGGACGTGCTCGCACTCACCGACCATGATGTCACCGACGGCCTGAACGAAGCGCTGGCCGCCGCCGCGCCGCTTGCGATCACCTTACTGCCTGGTGTCGAGGTGTCGGTGACCTGGCAGGGGAAGACCCTGCACATCGTGGGCCTCGGTATCGACCACACCAACGACGTGCTGCAACAGGGGCTGGCGCAGATGCGCAGCTTTCGTGACTGGCGTGCCGAGGAGATGGCGCGGCGTCTGGAAAAACACGGTGTGGAGGGTGCCTACGCCGGTGCGCGTGCCTATGCGCACGGCACCATCCTGAGCCGTACTCATTTCGCACGCTATCTCATTGAGCGCGGTCACGCCAAAGACATGGGGCAGGTGTTCAAGCGTTTTCTCACCCAGGGCAAGCCGGGCTATGTGCCGGGCGAGTGGGCGACGCTGCCCGATGCGCTGCACTGGATTAACAACGCCGGTGGACAGGCCGTGATCGCGCATCCGGCGCGCTACAAACTCACCGCCACCCGCCTGCGTCAACTGCTGGGCGAATTCAAACAGCACGGCGGCGCCGCTATCGAGGTAGTGTCGGGCAGCCACAGCCGCGACGACTATCACGCCATGGCGAATTACGCGAAGGAGTTCGACCTGCTCTCCTCTTGCGGCACGGACTATCACGGCCCGGAACAGCCTTGGCTCGAACTCGGCCGACTCCCGCCGCTGCCGAAAATCTGTGTGCCGGTGTGGAGCGGATGGGACAACCTTCCGCACTGACCCGTCAGAAAATCCTGTGCAAATTTTCCACCCTCATCCGCAGAATCCGCAGCCGCGCCTCATTAATCAGGCGGTGGCGGCGATACGCGCGGGCGGCGTGATCGTCTATCCCACCGATTCGTGTTACGCGCTCGGCTGTCACATCGGCGACAAGACGGCGATGGAGCGTATCCGCCGCATTCGCAACGTCGATGACAAGCACAACTTTACCCTGGTGTGCCGTGATCTTTCCGAGATCGCCACCTACGCCATGGTGGACAACACGGCGTACCGCCTGATGAAGTCGCTCACCCCGGGGCCCTACACCTTCATTCTGCGCGCGACGAATGAGGTGCCGCGCCGTTTGCAGCACCCCAAGCGCAAGACCATCGGCCTGCGTGTGCCCGACAATGCCATCGCGCTGGCGCTGCTGGAGGCGCTCGGCGAACCGCTGATGAGTTCCACGCTGATCATGCCGGGCACAGGCCTGCCGCTGAATGACATCAACGAGATGGAAGCGCTGTTGAAGCATCAGGTGGAGATGATTATCGACGGTGGCAACTGTGGTCTGGAGCCGACTACGGTGGTAGATATGGAGGAGTCTACGCCGCGGGTGACGCGTCACGGCAAAGGCGACGTAAAGCCGATCACAGGCTGATGCCTTACCGTCTGTGGCGTGAAGCTACAGGGCCGCCGTCAAAGCAGGTATAATCCACCGATGGAAGAATTGAGTCTGTTGCAACGCATCGCCGTGTGGGCGTTGCCGGTATTGTTTGCCATTACGGTACACGAGGTCGCCCACGGCTGGGTGGCGCGTAAACTGGGCGACCCCACCGCGATGATGCTGGGGCGCCTCACGCTCAATCCCCTCAAGCATATTGACCCCTTCGGCACGGTGTTGTTGCCGCTGGCTATGGTGGTGCTTAAATTCCCGTTTATCTTCGGCTGGGCGAAACCGGTACCGGTGACGTGGGGCAATCTCAAACACCCGAAGCGCGACATGGCGCTGGTGGCGGTGGCGGGCCCGGCGTCGAATCTACTCATGGCGCTGCTGTGGGCGGGGGTGATGAAGATCGGCGTGATGTCGAGCGCGTCACTGGACGGCGTGGCGCAATTCATGATTTATGTCGGTGGCGCGGGCATCTTCATCAACGTGGTTCTGCTGGTGTTGAATCTGCTGCCGATACCGCCGCTCGACGGTGGCCGTGTACTTTCCGGGCTGCTGCCCGGGCCGTGGTCCTGGCAGCTCAACCGCATTGAACCTTACGGCATGATTATTTTGATTCTGCTGCTGGTAAGTGGGGTGCTGAGTGACGTCATTAATCCGCCGGTGCAGGCACTGCAGGGTATGCTTTATTCACTGGCGGCGCTATAAATCGGCATGAGCTCACTACCGGCACAACACCAGCGCGTACTCTCCGGCATGCGTCCGACGGGGCAACTACACCTCGGCCACTATCACGGCGTGCTGAAAAACTGGCTGCGTTTGCAGCACGAATACGAATGTTTTTTCTTCGTCGCCGACTGGCACGCACTTACTACGCACTACGAAGACCCGGCCATCATCGCCGAAAGCGTGTGGGACATGGTGATCGACTGGCTGGCGGCGGATATCAATCCCGGCGCGGCGAAGCTGTTCATCCAGTCGCGCGTGCCGGAACATGCGGAGCTGCATCTGCTGCTGTCGATGATTACGCCGCTCGGCTGGCTCGAGCGGGTGCCGAGCTACAAGGATCAGCAGGAAAGGCTCAGGGAAAAGGATCTCGCCACCTACGGCTTTCTCGGTTACCCGTTATTGCAGAGCGCGGATATTCTGATCTACAAGGCCGGTCAGGTGCCGGTGGGCGAAGACCAGGTGGCGCACGTGGAGTTGACGCGCGAGGTGGCGCGGCGCTTCAATCATATGTACGGGCGCGAGCATGGCTTCGAAGAAAAGGCTGCGGCGGCTGTCAAAAAACTCGGCGCCAAAAACGCCAAACTCTACGACGAATTGCGCAAGCGTTATCAGGAACAGGGTGATCATGCCGCGCTCGATACCGCGCGCGCACTGATCGATGCCCGCCAGAATGTCACGCTCGGCGACCGCGAGCGGCTGTTCGGTTTTCTGGAGGGCGGCGGACGCATCATCCTGCCGGAGCCGCACGCGCTGCTCACGCCGACGCCCAAGATGCCCGGTCTGGACGGCCAGAAGATGTCGAAGTCATATAACAACACCATCGCGCTGCGCGAAGACCCGAAGTCAATCGAGGCCAGGATGCGCGCTATGCCGACCGATCCTGCGCGTGTGCGCCGGACCGATCCGGGCGAGCCGGAAAAATGTCCGGTGTGGGGGCTGCATCAGGTATATTCCACTGACGAGGTGAAGGGCTGGGTACAGCAGGGGTGCCGCAGCGCCGGCATTGGCTGTCTCGATTGCAAAAAGCCGCTCATCGAAGCGGTGCTGGCCGAGCTGGCGCCGATCCGCGAACGTGCGGAGCAGTTTGTTAAAAATCCCGCGCTGGTGCGCAGCATCATCGCCGAAGGGTGCGAGGCCGCGCGCGATGTGGCGCGTGACACGCTGGACGAAGTGCGTCAGGCGATGGGCTTGGTGTACCGTTGAGCATAATACAAATCGAAACCGTGCAGAGCGAACTGCCGCTCGCCATGGTGGAGGGCGCGCCGGTCACGCGACTGCCGCTCGATCTCTATATACCGCCCGATGCGCTGGAGGTGTTTCTCGATACCTTCGAGGGGCCGCTCGATCTTCTGCTCTATCTCATCAAGCGGCAGAATCTCGACATCCTGAATATTCCCATCGCGCGTATCACCCAGCAATATATCGAATACGTCGATCTGATGCAGGGCTTGCGTCTCGATCTTGCGGCGGAGTATCTGCTGATGGCGGCGATGCTCGCGGAAATAAAATCGCGCATGCTGCTGCCGCGTCCACCGATGGCCGCCGAAGAGGATGATCCGCGTGCGGAACTGGTGCGCAGGCTGCAGGAGTACGAGCGTTACAAGCAGGTCGCCGAGCAACTGGATGCGCGCCCGCAATTGGGGCGTGATGTATTTCAGGCGCTCGCGACGGTGAATCTCGCCGAACGCAGCCGGCCACAGCCCACGGTGAGTCTGGATGAGCTGTTGCATGCATTCCGGGAGGTGATGCAGCGCACGGTGATGTACAGCCACCACCATATCCGGCGCGAGCCGTTGTCGGTGCGGGCGCGCATGTCTCATGTGCTGAGCCTGGTGAGCGCGGACAAGTTTGTCGAATTTAGCGCGCTGTTCCCGCTCTCGGAAGGGCGCAGCGGCGTGGTGGTCACATTTCTTGCGTTGCTGGAGTTGATTAAAGAATCTCTGATTGAGCTTGCCCAGAGTGAGACGTGGGGGCCGATCTACGTGCGGGCGGCGAGCGCCAATCATGAATCCTGAGCAACTGAAAAACCTGATTGAGGCGGCACTGTTTGCCGCCGGTGAACCGCTGAGTCTGGAGCGGCTGCTGGCGTTATTCAGTGACGAAGAGCGGCCTGCACGCGAGCAAGTGCGTGACATACTCGCCGCCTTGCGTGACGAATGTACGACGCGCGGTATCGAGCTGGTCGAAGTGGGCAGCGGCTTTCGCTTTCAGGTGAAGCAGGAGTTAAGCCCGTGGCTGGCGCGCCTGTGGGAAGAGCGTGCGCCGCGCTATTCGCGCGCATTGTTCGAGACCCTCGCGCTCATCGCCTACCGTCAGCCCATCACGCGCGGCGAGATCGAAGAGGTGCGCGGCGTCACGGTGAGCAGCACCATCATGAAGACGCTGCTGGAGCGCGAATGGATACGCAGTGTCGGCCACCGCGACGTGCCTGGCAAGCCCGCGCTTTATGGCACGACACGGCAGTTTCTCGATCACTTCAATCTCAGCAGCCTGGAGCAATTGCCGCCGCTGCCCGAGACCAGCGCACTGGATACGGTGTTTCATGCGGAAGCTGATACGATGGCGCACGCGATTGAGATACCAGTTTCGCGCGAGGATGCAGATGCGACCACGGCATCACCCGGTTTGCCTCGTGAGTGAAAAGCTGCAAAAGGTGCTGGCCCGCGCGGGCTACGGTTCGCGGCGTGAGATTGAGGGCTGGCTCAAGGCCGGGCGCGTCAGCCTGAATGGCGTGCTAGCAAATCTCGGTGATCGCGCCGAGGTGCAGGATAAAATCCTGATCGACGGACAGCTCGTGCCGCAACATAAACTCGGCACCGGAAAATGCCGCGTGCTCGTCTACCACAAGCCTGAAGGCGAGATATGTACGCGCGACGACCCCGAACAGCGCAAGACGATTTTTGAGCGGCTGCCGACGTTGCGCGCGGGCCGCTGGATTGCCATCGGTAGGCTCGATATCAACACCTCCGGCCTGATTCTGCTCACTACCGATGGCGAGCTGGCGCATCGTCTCATGCATCCGTCGCGTGCGGTGGAGCGTGAATACGCCGTGCGCGTGCTGGGCGAGGTGGATGCCGCCATGCTCGCGCGCCTGAAGAAAGGCGTGATGCTGGAAGACGGCGACGCGCATTTCGATTCCATCGCCGACGCCGGTGGCGACGGCGCGAATCACTGGTACCACGTAGTGCTGAAAGAAGGCCGCAAGCATGAGGTGCGACGGTTGTGGGAATCGCAAGATATCACGGTGAGCCGACTCATCCGGATACGCTACGGTGACATCCAGCTTGGCCGCACCCTGCGCCGTGGACAATCCAAAGAACTGGAGCCGGAAGAACTCAATGGCCTGCGTGTGCTCGCCGGCCTAGAGCCGGAAGCTGTGCCAGCCTATGTTGAAAAACCGCGTACGCCGCGTCGCCCCGGCTCACCCAAACGGCGCATACGCGGCGGATAACGACTCTAACAACGTATGCGTTTCACGACGGTTTACCGGAAACTCTACCGTCAACACGGGCCGCAGCACTGGTGGCCGGGCGAGACGCCGTTCGAGGTCATGGTGGGCGCGGTGCTCACGCAAAATACCGCGTGGAGTAACGTGGAAAAGGCCATCGCCAATCTGCGCGCGGCACGGCGGCTGGACGCCGCAGCCATCCTCCGCACTCCGCCCGCACGGCTGGCGAAGCTGCTCACGCCGTCCGGCTATTTCAATGTCAAAGCAAAGCGCTTACGCAGTTTGTGCGCATGGTATGTCGAGCAGGGCGGCTACGACGCACTGAGCCGGCGCGATACGCCGGGTCTGCGCGCCGAACTCCTCGCGCAGCACGGCATCGGGCCGGAGACCGCAGACGATATCCTGCTATACGCCTTTGAGCGCCCGGTGTTCGTGATCGACGCCTATACGCGACGGTTGTTCAGGCGCCTGGGGCTTGTCGCCGGAGATGAAAAGTACGAAGTGCTGCGCGCCGGGATAGAGCGGCGCCTCGCCCGCAGTGACGACCGGATCGCGCTGTTCAACCAATTTCACGCGCTGATTGTGGTTCACGCCAAGGACGTCTGCCGCCCGCGCCCGCGTTGTGAGACATGTTGTCTGGCGCGTACCTGTCCTGCCGCACAAAAATAAAGGGTACATCTAAAGTTATAGCCTGCGGCCTCTTTTCTTGGGCGCGCGCTTGGTATAGGCTACGGATCAAAATCGAAGCACTTAAAACGCTACCAGAGGTGCGGCCATGAGCAAGATATCGAGACGCGATTTTGTCAAGCTGACGGGCGCGGCACTCGCGGCCGCAGGGCTGGGTGGGCACTCGGCACAAGCCGATGCGGCACCAAAATCTGCGGCGGTGCACTCGCGCGGCAAGGCCTATCTGCCCAAGGCCAAGGGCCCGCGCGTGGTGGTGGTGGGCGGCGGCACCTCCGGTCTCACCATCGCCAAGTATCTGAAAAAGGAAAATCCAAAATTCGACGTGGTGCTGGTGGAAAAGCGCGCCATGTACAGCTCATGTTTTTCCAGCAATCTGTGGTACGCAGGCGTCATCAATCTGGAGTTTCTCGCCGGACACAGTTTTCTCGACGCGGCCAGGAACGGCGGCTACACCTTCTTTAGCGCCACCTGCACCGGCGTGGATCGCAGCGCGCGCAAGGTGCATACCGATCAGGGCGAGATCGCCTATGATTACCTGGTGCTGGCGCCCGGCATAGACTACGACTATGAGCGCATCGGCATCAAGGATGCGGACACCGAATACCGCCTGCGCACCGAGCATCCGGCCGGCTGGATGATGGGAGACGAGCACGTCTCGATCAAACGCAAGATCGAAAACTTCAAAGGTGGAATTTTCGTGCAGACCGTGCCGGGCGGCAACTTCCGTTGCAAGCCCGCGCCCTACGAGCGCACCTGCATGATTGCGGCCTACTTCAAGCAACACAAAATCAAGGGCAAGGTGCTGGTGCTGGACAACAACCCCGACATCGCGGTGAAGAAGGCCGGATTTCACGCCGCGTTCGATGAACTGTACAAGGACTATGTGGAGTACGTGCCCTCGATCAACATCACCGGTGTGGACGCGGACGCGAAAACCATCGAAACCGAGTTTGACTCCTATAAGTTCGACGAGGCCGCGATTTATCCCGGAGTACGCGCCTCAAAATTGATTGAAGTGGCAGGCTTGGTGGATTCCAAGAGCCCGCAAAAAGAGGCGCGCATAGATGTGCAGAAATACCACGTGCCGGGGGACCCGCACGTGTACGTGACCGGCGACAGCCGACCGATGGGTTTCCCCAAGAGCGCACACCTCGCTAACAGCGAGGGCAAGTACGTGGCCAAGGTCATTGCCGCGCATGCCGCGGGCAAGACGATTGATTGGACCAGCCCGGCCAGTTTGTGCTACTCGATGGTGAACGCGGAGCCGAAAGAGGCAATCAGTATGTGGGTGAGCTTTAATTACGATAAACAGACTTATGCCTTCAGCCCCGCAAAGGAAAGCACTGGCACGGATGAAAAGCGCGATGCCGTCAAGGGCGAAGCCACTCTCGACTGGGCGCAGGCGTTATATGACGATATGTTTGGTTAGGATTATTAAGGGTTAATCTCATGGATATGACGTGGATAATGTTTGGAGTGGCGGCAACGGTTCTGGTGGCCGCCTTTCTCGTGTCTGTATTGTTTGGCAAGCGCTAGCAGTATGCTGGTGATTCGTCTCTCCGGCAGGATACCGGGCAAGGATATCGAGATTGTTTATACCGGTTTGCGACCGGGCGAGAAACTGTATGAAGAGCTGTTCCACGCGGAAGAGAATCTGACCCGCACCGCGCAGGGCAAGATATTGCTGGCCCATCACCGCGACATTGATGAGCGGGAGGTGTCCGGGGTGATGGATAAGATGGAGCAAGCCTGCGCGGCCTATGACGGGGTCATGCTGCGTCAGCTTGTCAAACGGCTGGTACCGGAGTTCGACGAGGCGCCGTTGCCGCCCGTCTCCAACGTCATCAAATTCAATAAATCCAAAGCATGAGTGCCGGCATCACCAAGGCGGTGTTTCCGGTCGCCGGCCTGGGCAGCCGTTTTCTTCCCGCCACCAAGGCCAATCCCAAGGAGATGCTGCCCATCGTCGACAAGCCGCTGATCCAGTATGCGGTGGAGGAGGCGATCGCGGCGGGCATCACCCAGATGATCTTTGTCACCAGCAGTAACAAGCGCGCCATTGAAGATCACTTTGACCGTTCCTATGAACTGGAACAGGAACTGGAGCAGCGTGGCAAGGCGGATCTTCTCGCCATGGTGCGCGGCATTCTCCCTAAGGGGGTTACCTGCGCGTATGTGCGTCAGCCGCAGGCTCTGGGGCTGGGGCATGCGGTGTTGTGCGCCAGGGACGTAGTCGGCGAGCATCCGTTTGCCGTCATCCTGGCCGATGATCTGATTGACGGTGGTGACCGCAACTGCCTGGCGCAAATGACGACGCTTTATAGTAAGCATGCGTGTTCGCTGATCGCGGTAGAGCAGATACCGTCCACCGACACCGACAAATACGGCATCGTCAGCGTAACGCCTCTGGAGACCGGATTGGGGCGGATAACCGCAATTGTGGAAAAGCCCGCGCCTGCCAAGGCGCCCTCGACACTCGCAGTGGTAGGCCGCTACATCCTCACGCCGGGAATTTTCAGCATCCTGGAAACCTTGGGCGGTGGTGCGCAGGGTGAAATTCAGCTCACTGATGCGATTGCCAAGCTGCTGAGTTCAGAGCAGGTGCTCGCCTATCAGTTCAGCGGCAAGCGCTATGATTGCGGCAGCAAATTGGGTTATCTGGAGGCGACCGTGGAGTACG
>CAWUTX010000016.1:0-17790 GCA_963925015.1 uncultured Gammaproteobacteria bacterium | reverse complement strand
TTTCACAAGGCATCCCATGAAATCCATTGTTCTCATCACTGGCGCCAGCGGCGGCATTGGCAGGGCCCTTGCACATCAGCTCCACAGTCAGGGCCTGCAAGTTGCCGTAGTCGGACGCGACGCCGACCGTTTGGCCGACGTTGATGCGGCTGTGCGGATTACAGCGGACACGACTACTCCCGAGGGAGCCGCACAGGCTGTGGCCACCTGCCAGGAAACGCTGGGAGCTCCACCGTCTTTGCTGGCGCACTGCGTTGGCAATACATTAATCGCACCCCTGCACCGTACTCGTGCAGACGCCTACCGCGAGGTGATACGCGTCAACCTCGACAGCGCGGTATTCATGCTGCAGGCTTGGATCACAGCACTTCAAGGTGGCCCCGGCGCCGCCGTGTTCGTAAGTTCGGTGGTTGCGCGCATCGGGGTGGCTAATCACGAAGCAATCGCCGCTGCCAAGGGTGGCGTAGAAGCCATGGTGCGCGGTGCTGCGGCCACTTACGCAGCACAGGGTCTGCGCATCAATGCCGTAGCCCCAGGCATGACCGACACGACGCTGACGGCCGGCATGCTGAAAATACCTGCAATGCGCGAGGGCGCTGCGCGCCAGTATCCGCTGGGCGGAGTGCAGACGGCCGACCAAGTGGCCGACGTGATGGCCTGGCTGCTCGGCGACGGCGCGGCCCGCCTGACGGGGCAAACGATCGCGGTGGACGGCGGTTTCACCACCGTACGGCCTCTGGTGAAATAGACGCGAAACAGATCGAAGTGACCACCGGGAGTTCTGAATGAGCGAAGACCCACGCTGCTGCGGCAGCGGCACCTGCATCATCGACACCGAAGGCCGCTGTTGGTGCGGCCAACTGTGGGACGGCCAGAAGATGCGCCATGCGCCGCTCGCTCCCACCCCAGCGATCGTTCTTGATGCCACGGCAGAACCGGCGCACACGCCACCTTGTGTGGCCCATGCCAAATTTAAAAAATGACTTTCAACCCCTTGAGGCCATTCGCCCCTGCGCTCACAGATCAGGTGGGTAAAGCGCGATTGCAAAGAGCGTCCCCATGTCGGAGGTCGCGTCATGCAGGCGGGGACAGTTATGCCGATCTTAAATTCACTACGCTGATCACTCAACCCACTCACAGCACTTCAAGTTGGCCGCAACAGATCAGGGATTTGAAAAGGTATTGGATTTGATCGAAAAAGCCATTGAAGGCCTCAAAATATTTATAATTCAAAAGGCATAGGTATGAAGCAAGTTGGCTCAGCAGTCATTGAGTTGCGAGATCTACAGCTCAAAACAGACATCGGAGCTTACGGCCCTAACGACACCAAGCCAGACGCCCACCTTCTCGATTTGACACTTGGTGTTGCGGTCGATCAGGTGGTAATTACTAAGGATGGCATGGAGCACGTGTTTGACTATGACCCATTGATTACGGAAATCGACCGGCTCGCAGCGGACGGTCACTATGAAACGCAAGAACGGCTCATCACCCGCATTGCAGGTGCATGTGCAGCACACTCAGCCATCAAGCGCATGGAGATTAGCCTGAAAAAGTTACCTGTGCGATCGGGCAGCGGATCGCTGGGCGTTCGCCTGACACTCGATGAAATCGCAACCGATACACTTCGACCTGATCAAACCAAGACCACCGTGTAGACGGATCTGATCAAGCTATGGTGGCTTGAATCCAGCCCCAGAAAGTCATTGCGCGCTGAGGGGCATGTAATTTCTCTAAGCTATTGATATTTTGAGGATTGTGAAATGTTAGATGCTTACTTGCACACGGCAAGTCTTTTGGTTGTGTCTTTGTTGTTCGGCGGTATGTTTTTGTTTTCGGCAGGCTTTGCAGCCTTCCTGTTCCGGCACCTGCCCCCACAAGACGCTCGTATGCTGATTCGAAAAGCATTCCCACCGTTTTACCTGTTTGTGATTGTCTCGTCGGGTTTGGCCATGGCGCTATCTTGGCGATTGGATTCATTCAGTGCAGCATGGATGGCTTTCGTGATGTTGACAACAGTGGCTGCTCGACAATTGTTGGTGCCAGCGATCAACCGTGCCACTGATTTGGGCTATAGAAAACGCTTTCTGTGGTTACACGGCTTTTCTGTTCTTCTTACGTTGGGGCACATTGTTCTGGCAGCCGTGATTTTGGTTCGCACTGGTTAGTGACAACCCATCGATATCGAAGCAAAGGCAATGGCTTAAGGTCGTATCAAGCGGCTACGCTTGCGCGACGTTCGAAAAAGCGCTCGTACGCATAGCCATCGCAGAAGGTTTTCCTATTCAACCATTGTCGCTGAGCAAAAAATGAATTTTTTCTCTGCATTGCGTGCTGTGCCACCCCCGGCAGTTGTGCTCGGTTTTGCGGGATTAGTTCCATTTGTGGGGCTTGCACTGCTGGTCGCATTCGTTCCAGTGCCGTGGTATGCATTTTGGCTTGGAACACTCTCCCAATATGGCGCGCTCATTCTGTCCTTCGTCGGGGCACTTCACTGGGGCTACGCGGTACACATCGGTGCGCGAGGTGCGCGCGCATGGGTGCAATATGGCTGGAGTGTGCTGCCCTGCCTTATTGGCTGGGTGTCGCTGCAACTACCGGTGTGGAACGCACTTCGAGTACAGGCGGCGGCATTAGTGGTGTGTTATTCGTTCGATCGCATGATGGCGCGCTCGCAGTCGTTGCCTGCGTGGTTGCTTCCCTTGCGCGCCGCCCTGACCGCAATCGGCGCGACGTCTTTGCTTTGTGCGAGCTTGGTATGAGCCATCCCCTGCAACCACAACTTCAGTCGAAGTCGTGCAGTATTTTCATTAATCATACTCCGGGCATTCTGACCATTACCGATGCCAACACCACGATAGGCTACTGTCGCTACAACGAATCTGGCGAAATTGAGTATATCTTTGTCAACAGCGCATTTCGGCGAAAAGGTCATGCAAAGCAGTTGCTGAAAATCATAGAATCTCGCCTGCAGCGTACACTGAGCTTCCAAGCACCCATCAGTCCGCTTGGCAAAAAATTAAAGGACTTCTACAAAATGGAATCTTGTCGGGAGGTTGCGCCGCTGTGATGGAGTTTCGCGTCACGTGGCAGTCGACGCAGCACTTGACGCGGCGCTTCGCCTGCGCGGCCTACTGCCGGCATGCGCCCTAGGCTGCATTCCACTGACGTAAACTAAATCAAACGGATCAGGGCGCGCGACCTGACACCCTTTTGAGGGTGCGCCGATGTCGGAAGCGGTGCAACCAGAGGCTCAAGTCGAGCCAGAGGTTTGACGAGCAGCATCTGTACGTCGCCGATCACGCGCTCAATGAACCCGGCTTCACAATAACAAAAGTAGAACGCCCACATGCGGATGAAGGTTTCCGGGTACCCGAGTGCGCGCACCCGATCCAGATTGCCATTAAAGTTTTCGTGCCATAGCTTGAGCGTGGCTGCGTAATGCGGGCCGATGTCCTCCAGGTGAAACAGGCGCATGTCGGATACACGTGTCACCGCATCGCTCATGGCCGTCACGGATGGAATGCAACTGCCCGGAAAAATATACCGCTGGATAAAATCGACGGATCGCTTCGCGGCTTCGTAGCGCTGGTCGGCGATGGTGATCGCCTGCAGCAGCATGGCCCCTTCGGGCCTGAGAAGCTCGTTGCATTTGCGGAAGTAAGCATCGTAGAACTGATGCCCAACCGCCTCGATCATTTCGATGGAAACCAGCCTGTCATATTGCCCGGCGAGGTCACGGTAGTCCGTCAGCAGCAGCTCGATACGATCCGTCAGACCGGCCGCCGCGATGCGCGCACTCGCCAGTTCGTACTGTTGGCGTGAAATCGTGGTGGTGGTCACATGACAACCGTAATGATGTGCCGCATGCAGCGCAAAGCCGCCCCAGCCTGTGCCTATTTCGATCACCCTGTGGTGCGGCTTCAGGTCGAGCTTGCGGCAAATTCGCTCCAGCTTGGCCGTCGAAGCTTCTTCGAGGGTCATATTGGGGTGCTCGAAAATCGCGCTCGAATACATCAGGGTGGGATCGAGAAAGAGTTGGAAAAAATCGTTTCCCAGATCGTAATGCGCCTGGATATTGCGACGGCTGCCGTCGCGGGTATTGCGTGCCATCCAGTGCAGGGCTTTTTGCAGCGGCGCTGCGTAGCGGGCAAGCCCCGTTTCCATGCCGTCGAGAACCTCGCGATTCTGCAGCAGAATCCGCAGCAATGCCGTCAGGTTATCCACGCTCCAATAGCCTTGCATGTAAGCTTCGCCGGCGCCGATCGAGCCGCCGAAGGCCACTTCGCTATAGAAGCGTGGATCATGCACGCGCAGCGTCACGCTCAACGGGCAGCTTGCCGTTGGTTTACCGTAGTGTTGAATACTTGACCCATCCCTTACCGCGATGGCGCCGTGGGCCAGGCCCGCGAGCCGGCGATGCACGGCCCGTTTGGCAACGCTATCCAGAAAGTGTGGCTTAGGTGTAAAGGGTATAGTGATTTCGCGCTGCGTTTGGATCGTATTAATGGTCGTTTTCATGCTTGTTTCGCCGCAGGGGCGCCTTTGTCAGTAGCCGGCGGCATGGCATCAGGTCGCAGCGCCGGCCGTTTGGCTGGATGGGTGTGCACCGGTACCCGCTTTATCCACAACTTCAGCGCCTGCCAATGAATGGCGATAACGACCTGCAAGGTCATGAACGGAAAGCGCATCAGCATTGAGGCAAGTTGCGCGCCGGTGATGGGCGCGCGATCCAGTTGCAGGGTGGCGTCGAATATTTTTTCCACTGGCGGGTTTGTCTTTTGCGTGCAGCCCTGCAAAGCCATATGCACATATAGCCGCTCGTTAGGGGTAGAAAACGCCCATCCGTACTCAAGGTCCATCGGCATGAAAGGCGATACATGAAACACCTTATCGCTGCGATAGCGTTGGTGCTTTCCTGCTACGGACTGGGTGGGCTGGTTCAGCACGTAGCAGTGCTGCTCGCCCCACGGCGTGTTGTTGACCTCGGCCACCATGCAAGCGACGTTGAAACCCGCCTCATCGAAGCAATAGTAAAAACTCACTGGGTTGAACACGTGTCCCAAATAACGCAGGTGCGTCAGCAGCCGAATGGGCCCCGGCGGCCGCCGGCCGGTCTGCTGCTCCACCAGATCGCGCACGGCCTGATCCAGGGACACTGCAGGATGGCCCAGATGATCGGCGCGGTCAAAGCGCGCAAGGGCCATGCGCTTGGTGGACCAGAGCCAGCGCCCACGGAACACCGCGTCGAGTTCCGCCAGATCAAGATATAAAAAAAACAGTGGGTAGCGGAAGTCGTGCAGGCGCGGCGCAAAGCGCCGGTGCCTAAGCCACCCGTGATAAATGGCGCTATGCATGGGTGGCGTGTGCAAAATGTTTTAAGGCGTCAAGGGCGCTGACCACACCGTCTTCGTGAAAGCCGTAGCGCCAGTAGGCGCCGCAGTAGAAAGTGCGATTTGCGCCGTTGACTTCATGCTGGCGCTGCTGAGCAGCTACGCCCGCGGGCGTGTAGAGCGGGTGATCATAGTTTAGGCGCTTGATGATCTTTTCAGGCGCGATATCGGCAGTGCGGTTGAGCGTGACGCAGAAAGTGTGGCGCGACCTGAGGTTCTGCAAAATGTTCATGTTGTAGGTGAGCGTGGCCGCGTTCCCCCCCGCCCCCACGTGGTAGTTCCACGCCGCCCACGCCCGCCTTTTACGCGGCAGCAGTGCGGTGTCGGTGTGCAGCACGGCCTCGTTTGGCTGATAGGTGATGGCACCTATCACTTTTCGCTCCAGCGCGCTGGGGTCAGCCAGCATATGCAGTGCCTGATCCGAGTGGCACGCCAGAAACACGTAGTCGAACCGCTCGGGTTCGGCGTCGCCCGCCTTGACCATCACGCGGTCGGGCATGCGGCGCACCCTTTCGACCGGCTTATTCAGACGAATGCGGTTTTTGAAGGGCGCGATGAGCTTTTCGACATAACGCGCTGAGCCGCCGCGTATCGCGCGCCACTGCGGGCGCTGATCCACGGACAACATGCCGTGGTTGTGAAAAAAGCGCACAAAAAATTGCGCGGGAAACGACAGCATGCGCGCCGGCTTCGTCGACCATATCGCGGCGCCCATGGGAATCAGGTAGTTGTCAATGAACGGGCGCGAGTAGCGTTCGCGCGCCAAATAGTCGCCCAGAGAAAATTGTTCTTTTAAATAAAGTATTTGCGGCGCGCATCGATTAAAGCGCAGGATGTCGCGAAGCATGCGGTGAAACGACGGCCGCAGCACGTTCAGGCGTTGCGCAAACAGGCTGTTGAGCGACGTGCCGTTGTACTCGAGCCCGGTTCTTTCATGGCGCACGCTGAAGCTCATTGCCGACGGCTGCGACTCGACGCCGAGTTCATGCAACAGCGAAATGAAATGGGGGTAAGTCCAGTCGTTGAAGACGATGAAGCCAGTATCGATCTGATGGCGCTCGGCGTTCAGTTCGACCGCATGCGTGTGCGTGTGCCCGCCCACATGTCCGGCGCTTTCAAACACCGTGATGTCATGCGCACGATGCAGATGATGCGCGATGATATTGCCCGCGATGCCGCTGCCGATGATGGCGATTTTCATGATTCGTTCACGGCGTGGCGACGCGCTTTCAGCATCGCTGCGGGCACTTCCTTGAGATCCCAGATGATGCCGAAAGCTGCCAGCGCCCTGAGGCCGTAGTAAGTCATATCGATTTCCCACCAATAGAACCCCTGGCGTGCCGCACCGGGAAAATGATGATGGTTGTTGTGCCAGCCCTCGCCAAAAGTCAACAGCGCCAGCCATACGTTGTTGCGCGAATCATCACGGGTGGCGTAGCGCCGGCGGCCATAACCATGCGCCAGCGAGTTGATGGTGAAGGTGGCGTGATACAGCGCCACGGTGGAAATGCAAAAACCCCACACCACGAGCTGCAGCCCGCTGGTTTCCAGCCCGGGCGCAAACAACGCCAGCGCCTCACCCCCGCCATACAGCATAAGCCCCAGCGCCAGCGGCACCAACCCATCGAAGCGATCCAGAAAGCGCAGCTCCGGAAAGCGCCAAAGATTTTCGATCAGCTCGCGGCGCGTGGCGAAATTCTCGCGCGCCATGAACCAGCCCATGTGACTCCAGAAAAAACCGTGTTGCTGCGCGGAATGCGCATCAGCCGCTTGATCGGAGTGTGTGTGATGATGCCGGTGCTGCGCCGCCCACCACAAAGGACCACGCTGAAAGGCGGTGGCGCCCAGCACGGCAAACACGAACTGCGCGGCGCGCGAAGTATGAAACGCACAATGTGAAAAATAGCGATGGTAAAAGCCGGTGACTGCGAACATGCGTATCGCGTACAGTGCCGCCGCCACCATCACTGCGGCAGAGCTCACGCCCACCCAGATCACGCCCAGGCAGCCCAGGTGCATCGCCACAAACGGCAGCAGGCGTGGCCAGTCGATGCGGCGCGCGCCTTCGGCAGCAGGCGTGCCCGCCAGGGCGCGCTCGTTGTCGAACCAGCTCAGTATGCCGGCCCAGCGGCTGGTCTTGCGCGTGGCGGGGGCGTTCACTTCCATTGCTGCGGTACCTTTTGCACCTGACGCACATCGTAGCCCTGGGTTTGAACAATCTTCAGCAGCCACTGATAGTCCGCTTCGGGAATGGTAGGCGTGCGCGCCATGATCCACACATAGTCGCGTTGCTGGCGGCTGATAATGGTCTGGCTGTAATCATCGGCCAGATAGGTAATGCGAAAGTCGGCTTTGATCGGCCAGATGAATTGCATGCCCCACAGCGCGTTACTGTTGGTATCGCGCACAAAGCCGCGCGGTGTGTAGCGCTTCTCCCTGCCGTCGAACGCACCGTCGCGAAAGGTGAACGTGACCGCTATGGTGTCGTCGGCGTCGAGCCGGTACGACTCGATTGCGTTGTGCGCGCCTTTCTCGATAAACGTGGGAATATTGGCGATCACGTACCAGTCGCCCATATAGCGTTTCAGATCAACCTTCGGCACCGTCGCCAGCGGTGCACTCTGGCAGGCGCCGAGGGCTAGCACTGCCGCCAGCAGGGATGATCTAACTAATTGGTTCTTAATCATTGCTATTTCAACTGATAACGCAGCCGCCGGCCGCTTTCGAGGATGGATTGCAGCGCGAGCCAACTGTTGTCTGTGCCATACCAAAGATCAATCGGATTTTTGGTCCCTGAGATGCGATAGCGTCTGGCCTGCACCGGCAGGCCGCGCACGGTAATTTTTTCCTCGCCCAGCGCAGCAATAGTCACCGCCTCGTACTGGCCGGTTTGCGAATTGAGCAGGCGCGTCTGCCGCAGGATCTGCGGGTTCCAGTAGGCAAAGCTCATGATGCAGCCCTCCAGCGCCTCGCGCCCGCGCGGCGAAACGATGTTCACGCGCTCGCCCTGCTGATCGGCCCGAACTGCGCTTTGTTTGCCGTTATTGTCGGTGCGCGCGTTGAGACTGGCCAGACAGTTGCCGAGCCAGCGCTCGCTGGCCTCATGCATGTAACGATAGGCGTTGATAAAAAGCAGCTTGACTTCGAAACGTGCGTCGGTGGTGAGTTCACGTTCCGCGCCTGTGTCGTTCACCACAAAGTGATGGTGGCCGATGGCGGTATCGTCCAGGAACACCTGAAACTCCCATTTATTGGTGTTCGCAAGGGCGCTCGCACTGCTAAGCGCAAGCAGCGCCCCGAAGGCGATCCCGATGCGGCGGTGAATTTGCATTTTCATCGCGGCATCCCTGGGAAAAACGCGTTGGTACTGGCGATGTAGTCACGGTACGCCGGACGGCGCTCGCCGATATCTTTTTCAAGCAGTGTCACACCCGAAACCTTCATCAGCAATACCGACATCAGCAACGGCGAAAGAATCGCCCACCAACCGCCGGTGGACACCGCCATCAGATAAAAACCCCACCACACGCAGAATTCGCCGAAGTAATTGGGGTGACGCGTGTAGCGCCACAAGCCGCGGTTCATCACCTGCCCGCGGTTTTCCGGGCGCGCCTTGAATGTCGCTAGCTGCGCGTCGCCCAGCGCTTCAAACACGATACCGAAAACAACCACGACAGCACCGAGCGTATCCAGCCAGCCCCAGGCTCGCTCGCTGCCGATGGCCGCGAGCAGGGCCAGGGACACGATCCACGCCAGCACCGCCTGCAGTATGAACACCAGATACAGACTTTTCCACTCGAAGTTTGGCTGATTGCGCGCGCGTATAGCCTGATAGCGGTGATCTTCGCTTTCGCCCCAGTTGCGCCAGGTAATGTAACCCCCAAGACGTATTGCCCACACTGCCAACAGCGCGAGCACCCACCACATCCGCTCGGTAGGCGCCAACTGCACCGCTGCATACACGACGCCCGCCAGGAGAATCATCACCGACCACACGCTGTCGACAATACTGACATCGCGTTTGGCAAAGCTCACCAGCCACGTGCAGAAGACCAATGCCAATAACGCCACCAGCCCGCACAGCGCCGCGAGCAATAGGGGCCGGCTGGCCAGCGCGCCGCTCACGATGCGCCCTCGCCGCGCGGACTAAATCCGTCGTTACGCTGCGACAGCAGCATCAGCGCTGGCATGATTAGTGACCAGCCCACAGCTAGCGCGACGATCACCTGCGCCGGATGTACAAACTCCACCGCCCCCAGGCGCACTGCTGCCCAGTACGACAGCGGTCCGCATACCCCGCCCAGCAACGCTGCCACCAGCAACCGCCCCTTGAGCCAGCGCATGGAGACATTCAGTGACGTCGCAAACAGGGCCCACAAGGCGAGTATCCAGTGCGGCGCGGTGCCGACGAACAGCGTGCCCGAGGGATAGGCAATCCAGCCCAGCATCACCAGCAGACTGTCCCACACCGCGCCGATCAGCACCACCTGCACGACCAGGTTGAACTCCTCCATCGGTCGCGCGGCTGACCCTATATGCCAGGCCACGATGGCGGCGGCTACTGCGGTGCCGGCCCACGGATATCCCTGCGCGGCGCCAAGCACACACGCGAACCAGCCCAACTGGAAAAGCGCAAAGTTGGCGAACATGCCGCTTTTGCCGAGAGCATTCACGCGCGCGGCTCGAATAGGTAATGACTGACCCACCACTGCTGGCCGTTTTCGTAGCCAAACAGCTCGGCGCACGACATGAAGAACACCCGCCAGCGCATCCACCACATTTGCATCTGTGCAGGCCCGTAGGTTTGTTCAAGTATGAGTTGTACTGCGGCACGCCGCACATCCATATTGGCCAGCCAGGCATTGGCGGTGCGTTCGTAGTGCGTGCCGTCCCAGCGCCACTGTTGCACGCAGCGCAGATCATCCTGCAAGCGCAGCGCGAGATCGTCGCTGGGCATCATGCCTCCTGAAAAAAAGTAGCGGCTCATCCAGTCGCTGTCGTCACGCGCGACGAAGGCATACGGCGTCGAGCGATGGACAAAGACATGCATGAAAAAACGCCCATCGATCCTGAGCCAGCGCCGGACGCGCCGGAACGCCTCCTGCCAGTTGCGCAGATGTTCGAACATTTCAACCGAGACCACGCGGTCATATCGGCTGGATATGTCGAAATCGTTGATGTCGCACGTGACAACCTTCACATTCTTCAGTCCGTGCCGTGCCAACTCGCCCTCGATATGGGCCCGCTGCGAGCGCGAATTGGACACTGCAGTGATGCGGCTGGCAGGATAGTGCTTCGCCATCCACAGCGTCAACGAGCCCCACCCGCAGCCCAGTTCCAGCACGTCCTGTCCGTCGGCCAATCCCGCGCGCTCACACGTTGCCGCCAGCGACGCAGCCTCCGCTTGGTCAAGAGTACTTACACCTGCCGGCCACCAGCAAGAGCTGTATTTGCGGTGAAGGCCTAATACACTAGCAAAAAAGGCTGCAGGCACTTCGTAGTGCTGTTGGTTGGCCTTTTCCGGAACCAGCGCGACCGGGGCTGCGCGCAACGCATTCGCGAAAGCCGCGGAAATATCTGCTGCCGCAACGGCATCTCCGGCGCCTATTTCGGCCAGCCGTTCTTTGAGCAAACGCCGGATACCGGCGCGGATCAACGAATCCGGTACCAAGCCCTGTTCGACCCAGTTTATTGCGAGGTTCGTTGCGGTCTGCATTCTCAATGTCCTGATTCAATGGTGCTGTGGTGCTGTGGTGCTGTGGTGCTGCTGTGCTGCTGTGCTGCTGATGAAAGAACCATCTCGATTGAACGTTAAGCTCAATGCGTTCCCGGATTGCACTAAGCCGGCTGATTTGGAGATCTCACACCGCATCGGCCCAGTCGATTCGCGGGTGCCGCCCTCAATCCCCGGCGCGTTGAGCGCGCGAGGCGCGAAGCACATCCGGAATCGCGGTCAGCGATACAATTATGGTCACCCCGGGCGTATTCTTGCGCGCCCTGCCACAGGCCTCCGCCGGCCCAAAGCCCGATTTTGCGGTCGAGACGCTTGCGCAAATCGGACACACCATCGCGCGCGACCTTTACCGGCATCGCCTGGCTGAAGGACAGCCCGACTATATCCACTCGATGCGCGCGCGCCGCCTGCACAGTATCCCAGGCAGGCGTCTCCACGCCGAGCGATATGCACTGTGCGCCCTCGACCGAAAAACACGCTTCCGCCATCAGCAATCTCAGCTTGTGCTTCTCGCCCGGCAGCGTGGTCAGCAGAATACGCGGCCCTTGCTCGCCCTGCACCAGCGAGGCGATCGCTTGCCGTAGCAGGTGCTGTATCTGCTCGGCGTAAAGGTGCTCCTCGAAAATTTGTATGCGGCTCGCGAACCACGCATTGCCAACCAATTCGTTGAGCGGCGCCACCACCTCCACTACAAAGCGCTGCAAGCCAAGCTGCATCAGCGTATGCGTTAGCAGTTGCCGCAGTTCAGCGACCTGATGCGACCTGAGCAGGCGCAACGCCTCGGCAGCCGCCAGGAATTTACTTTCGGCGCACGGGGCACGTTCTGGCAGCGCGCGAGCCCGCGCATGCAGCGGCTCTGCCACGACCTTGCCCGGGCGCAGGCCGCTGTCCATCAGGCGCCGGATGACCCGCAGCTTTTCCAGTTGGTCGGCCGGATACACACGCTCCCCGTTACTGTCGCGCAACGGCTTGGGGAACCCGTAACGCCGATCCCATACGCGCAGGGTGTACTTCGACAGACCGTTGTCGCGCTCGACGGTGGCGATGCTGGTGGTGGGTGCTGCTGTGCGTTTTGAATTAATTTTGTCTTGGACAAATTAAGATTAAAAATACATGTACAAACAGCTATAGTAGCAGTACGAAAATTATTTGTCTAAGACAAAATGAAACAACAAAAAGGAAATTTCTGCGTGCCCGAGCCGGCTGATTGCGTCCTGATGTGGATGCGCAGGGATCTGCGCATCCGGGATAACCACGCCCTTTACCGTGCGTTGACGCATTCACGGCGCGTTTTTTGTGTGTTCGTATTCGACACCGACATTCTGAATGCGCTTGAGGACAAGGCCGACCGCCGCGTTGAATTCATCTGGGAGAGTATTGCCGAACTTCATCGCAACCTGATGCTGCACGGCAGCGGACTCACGGTGTTGCACGGCCGCGCCCGCAACGAAATTCCCGCGCTGGCGGCCCGGCTTAAGGCCACCACGGTATTTGCCAACCACGATTTCGAGCCCGCCGCGAGCAGCCGTGACGATGCCGTGCGCGTCGCACTCGGCGCGTGCGGCATTGAGTTCGTCACCTGCAAGGATCAGGTGATTTTCGAAAAGGACGAGGTGCTCACCCTGGAAGGCCGGCCGTTTTCAGTCTTTACCGGCTACAAGAATGCCTGGCTCAAACGTCTGACTCACGGCGACCTCGTTGCCCATCCGTGCGAAAAGCATCTCGACAGCTTGGCGGCAATGCCTGTTCTAGGACTACCCAGCCTGGAGAGCGTCGGATTTACGCACACTAACCTGAAGACCCTGGACATCCCCACCGGAATTTCCGGCGCGGCAACCCTGTTCGACGACTTTCTCGATCGCATCGGGCACTACCATGAAACACGCAATTTCCCATCGGTCAAAGGCCCGTCTTATCTATCCGTCCATCTGCGATTCGGCACCATTTCAGTGCGCACGCTGGCGCGTGCCGCATGGGAACGCGGCGGGTTTGGCGCACAAGCCTGGCTCAACGAGCTGATCTGGCGCGATTTCTATTTCATGATCCTGCATCATCATCCGCGCGTGGTGACGGAGGCTTTTCGGGCCGCGTTCAATGACATTCGATTTATACAGGACAGGCCGCGCTTCGAAGCCTGGTGCGAAGCGCGCACCGGCTATCCGCTGGTCGATGCCGCCATGCGCCAACTCAATCAGACGGGCTATATGCACAACCGGCTGCGCATGGTGACCGCTTCATTTCTGGTCAAGGACCTGCATATCGACTGGCGCTGGGGTGAGCGCTACTTTGCGCGGCGGCTGAACGATTTTGACCTCGCTGCCAACAACGGCGGCTGGCAGTGGGCGGCATCCACCGGCTGCGACGCGCAACCTTATTTCCGCATTTTCAACCCCGTCACGCAGTCGAAGAAGTTTGATGCCGAAGGCAAATTCATCCGCAAGTATCTGCCTGAACTTGCGGCCTGCACCAACAAGTTCATTCACGCGCCGTGGCTGATGAATGCCGCCGAGCAAAAACGAACCGGCGTCGCCATCGGGCGCAATTATCCTGCGCCCATCGTCGACCACGCACAGGCACGGCGGGTGGCTCTGGACCTGTTCGGCGCTGCCAAGGCCGCGAAGGCGATAACGTTGTAGCCATGCTTTCTGTATTCCCGATGCGGCAATAGCCGCAAGCAACAAAGGACACGCGTAATGAAGCCCTACGAACTGCCTGACAGCAGTGGACATTTCGGACCCTATGGCGGGGCATTCGTCGCCGAAACGCTGATGGACTCACTGGATCAACTACGGGCAGCTTGCGCCCGCTATCAACGCGACCCTTATTTTGTCGCCGAGTTCGAGAGCGAACTTGCGCACTGTGTGGGTCGTCCCAGTCCGATCTACCACGCCCGGCGCTGGTCGCAGCACTTCGGCGGCGCGCAGGTTTTTCTCAAGCGTGAAGACCTGAACCACACAGGCGCGCACAAAATCAACAATGCCATCGGTCAGGGGCTGCTGGCTAAACGCATGGGCAAGCCGCGTGTGATCGCTGAAACCGGGGCGGGCCAGCATGGCGTTGCCACAGCCACCATTGCCGCACGCTACGGTATGGAGTGCGTGGTTTACATGGGGTCAGAAGACATTAAGCGCCAGGCGCAGAATGTGTACCGCATGAAACTGCTGGGCGCCAGCGTAACACCCGTGGAAAGCGGCTCGAAGACACTCAAGGATGCGCTGAATGAAGCCATGCGCGATTAGGTAGCCCATGTCTAGAACACTTTCTATATCATCGGCACCGTGGCGGGGCCACACCCGTATCCGATGATGGTGCGCGATTTTCAGTCGATCATCGGCCGTGAATCATTAGTACAAATGCCGCAATTGGCTGGGCGCCAACCTGATGCCGTAATCGCCTGCGTTGGCGGCGGCTCTAACGCCATCGGTATCTTTCACCCCTACATTCCACATCACAAGATCCGTCTGATCGGCGTGGAGGCCGCGGGGCGTGGTCTTGAAAGGGGTAAGCACGCGGCAACGCTGTGCCTGGGCCGCCCGGGCGTGCTGCACGGCAATCGCACTTATTTGCTGCAAGACAAGAACGGGCAGATTGTCGAAACGCACTCCATCTCTGCCGGTCTTGATTATCCCGGCGTGGGTCCAGAGCATGCCTGGCTCAAGGACAGCGGGCGCGCAGAGTATGTGGCGATCACTGATGACGAAGCGCTGTAAGCGTTTCATACGCTGTGCCGTCTAGAGGGCATCATACCGGCGCTGGAGTCGAGTCATGCACTGGCTTATGCCGCGAAACTCGCCCCGCGCATGAAATCCGACCAGCTTCTGCTGGTCAACCTCTCCGGGCGCGGCGACAAGGACATGCACACAGTGGCTGAGAAGTCCGGGCCGGCCTTCGCGTAGCGTAATGTACTCGTGATTCATAGAATGTGCCCCCGGCCATCGATAGCGTTGACAGCATTGTTACTGACGTTGCTTCTCGGACTGTCGGCCTGTTCAACGACGCCACCGCATGAAGTCACCGCTGTCACTCCGTTCGACATTAACCGTTATTTGGGTAAATGGTATGAGATCGCGCGCCTCGACCACTCGTTCGAAAGCGGCCTGAGTGATGTCTCCGCCAGCTATCGCTTGCTGTCGGATGGCAGCGTCGAAGTGATTAACCGTGGGCATGACAGCAAGCGCACTGGATGGCGCCAGGCGTTGGGCCGCGCTTTGTTTACCGGAGACACAAACCGTGCGTCACTGAAGGTTTCGTTCTTCGGACCATTCTATGGTGGCTATCATGTGGCCGCGCTTGACCAGAAAAACTACCGCTGGGCAAGGGTGGTGGGTCCCAACCGCGACTATTTATGGCTACTGGCCAGAGAGAAACAGCTATCAGAGGATATTCGCCTACAGTTGATGCGCCAAGCGACGGAGATGGGGATTGACATCCATAAACTGATCTGGGTTAATCAGACTCGCAATGATGGTTAGCCCCAGGCCATGAGTCTACCGAATGCGCTTCGCCTGAACCCGGCAAAGCTCCTGTTGAGCAAGTGGACAGCGGCCACGCCGCGCAACAAGGAAAAGCATTTCATCGTCGTTAAGCTGATTCAACCAGAGTCATCGGCCCTCCAGCCCGAATATGTTGAAGTGGAGGCCGTGTACTCCCGACGCAGCGTGACCTTAGCCTGGCGTGAGCTCACAGACAGTGGCCAGTGGCTGCAAGGCTGGCGGTAGCGAGCGCCGGCCTTAGCACGCCCATTCAGGCGCTTCCAACTTATCTGATATGACAATCATGAATCCCATTCCCCATCTAGCCGTGATTGGTGCGGGCATAGCCGGCCTGTCCTGTGCTGTCGTGTTACAGGAGGCCGGCCTCAACGTCAGCCTGTTGGAGAAAAGCGGCGGCCCTTCTGGCCGCATGAGTACCCGCCGCGGACAAGACTGGCAATGCGACCACGGTGCCCAATATTTCACCGCCCATCACCCAGACTTTCGCGCCGAAGTCGCCCGCTGGCAGCGGGCCGGCGTGGCCGGACCATGGGCGCCCAGAATACAGGTATTCGACAGCGTTTCGTTGCATGAAATGGACCCTGATCTGGAGCGTTTTGTCGGCATTCCCCGCATGACGGCACCGGCTCATTTTCTGTGTGAAACACTGGCATTGACCACCCAAACGACCATCCAACAGATACGACGCGAGACGGATGGATGGCAGTTGTTTTCGGCTGAACACGGCTGGCTGGACAAGCACTTCGACGCCGTCCTGCTGGCGGTGCCTGCACCGCAGGCCGTAGCATTGTTGCAGCGACCGGCGCCAGAGTTGGCTACCTTGGCAGGTAGTGCCACAATGCGCGGGTGCTGGGCTCTCATGGCACGCTTTGCAACGCCACTCGCGTTACCGTTTGATGCGGCTTTCGTCAATCAAGGCCCACTGCGCTGGGTGGCCCGCGATAGTAGCAAGCCGGGGCGCAGCGGACCTGAGATCTGGCTGCTCCATGCCAGCGCTGATTGGAGCGAAGCCCACCTGCAGCAGCACGCCAACAGCGTAGCAGCGACGATGTTACAAGCGTTCAGCGAACTGGGTGGCCCAGCGCCGCAAGCCTGGACAGCACATCGGTGGCTTTATGCCGATACTCAGCCCCTTCTGCGCAACGGTTGCGCCTGGCAAGCCGGGCTGGGCTTGGGTGTTTGTGGCGACTGGCTCAACGGCGGCAAGGTGGAAGGCGCCTGGGTTAGCGGTAGGCAACTGGCGCAGCGGGTATTGGAGTCATCACGCTGAAGTCCTTTCCCCAAGATTTTCGTGCCTTGGTAATCGGCGCTTCCGGCGCTGCTTTCGTGGCGCGGCTGCAAGCAAACGCAAAATGCGCCGCAGTAGTCGGGTTGCATCGTCAATCGCTGCCGCTGATCGATGAGGCACCATTTGATTTGATTATCAACGCCGCCGGGTTGCTGCATTCGCATCGTTTCATGCCAGAGAAGAGATTTTCCGATCTCAACTATGCGCAGATGCTCGAGACCTTTCGGGTAAATGCGTTCGGGCCGGCATTGATATTCAGGCATTTCTGGAAATTAATTGGCGACGATCGAGCCGTGATTGCGTTTCTCTCGGCGAAGGTGGGAAGCATCGCAGACAACCGCTTGGGGGGCTGGTATAGCTATCGTGCTTCCAAGGCAGCGCTAAACATGTTTATAAAAACCGCTTCGATCGAGATCAAAAGGACGAAACCAAACGCGGTGCTTGCCGCTTTGCATCCCGGTACCGTAACCTCGCGTTTGTCGAAGCCTTTTCGTGGCGCAGAACTAGGACGCCCACCAAACGACGCTGCAGCAGATATGCTTGACGTCATCGACAGCTTAACGCCACCATGCTCTGGGCAGTTCTACTCTTATAGCGGCGAGAGGCTCCCGTGGTGACACTGTTCAAGCAGATTGCACAGGACGTGCATTTTAAATTCATCAAGGAAAATCGACCATGAACGTCATGAAAGCCAAGGCCCCTTCGATCGACATCGGCATCAGCGCGGCCAAGCGCGAGAAGATCACGCATGGACTTTCCGCCCTGCTCGCTGACAGCTACACGCTTTATCTCATGACGCACAACTTTCACTGGAACGTCACTGGGCCAATGTTCAACACCCTGCACCTGATGTTCATGGGTCAGTACACCGAGCAGTGGACA
>CAWUTX010000015.1:0-50734 GCA_963925015.1 uncultured Gammaproteobacteria bacterium | reverse complement strand
GAAGTTGGTGAGCATGCCGCCGAGCCAGCGTTGATCGACATACGGCATGCCACAGCGCTTGGCTTCTTCGGCGATAATTTCCTGCGCCGCACGCTTGGTGGCCACGAACAGGATGGTGCCGCGATTGGCCGCCATGCGACTGATGAAATTCATCGCGTCGTTGTACAGCGGCAGGGTGGATTCGAGATTGATGATGTGTATTCTGTTGCGCTGGCCGAAGATGTAGGGCGCCATCCTGGGATTCCAGTAACGGGTCTGGTGACCGAAATGTACGCCGGCCTCCAGCATTTGACGCATGGTCACATTTGCCATGTTGTATACTCCTCAAGGTTGGGTTGATCCTCCATGCGCCCCGGCAGCGAACCCCTGGCATTCGCCAGATGGCACCCCGCTGACCGGATAACGGTGCATGTGTGTAGTGTGCTGCTCATTAAAACGCGGCTATTGTACCAGAAACCATATGACCGTCACCATCAAAACCGCCGCCGAAATTGAAAAGATGCGCATCGCAGGCCGGCTCGCCGCCGACGTGCTGCACATGATCCGCCCGCACGTGCGGCCCGGCATCACCACCGGCGAGCTTGATCGCATCTGCCACGACTATATCGTCAACGTGCAGCAGGCGACCCCCGCGCCGCTCAATTACCACGGCTTCCCCAAATCCATCTGCACCTCGGTAAACCATCAGGTGTGCCACGGCATACCCGGCGAGCGCGTATTGAAGGACGGCGACATCGTCAACATCGACATCACCGTCATCAAGGATGAGTACCACGGCGACACCAGCAAGATGTTTTTCGCCGGTGAGCCGTCGGTGATTGCCAAGCGCGTGACACGCATCAGTTACGAAGGCATGTGCATCGGCATCGAAATGGTGAAGCCCGGCGTGCGTCTGGGCGACATCGGCCATGCCATCCAGAGCCACGCTGAGGCAAACCACTGCTCGGTGGTGCGCGAATATTGCGGTCACGGCATCGGGCGCGTGTTTCACGAAGACCCGCAGGTGCTGCACTACGGCAGCCCCGGCACCGGCATGATGCTGGAGCCGGGCCTGACCTTCACCATTGAGCCCATGATCAACGCCGGCAAACGTCATGTGAAGCTGTTGCCGGATCAGTGGACCGTAGTCACCAAAGACCACAGTCTTTCGGCGCAATGGGAGCACACCGTCCTCGTCACCGACACCGGCTTCGAGGTGCTCACCCGGCGTCCGGGCGACGATCTCTGAACAGCAGAGGGCACCTCGAAAAATGATGGATTTTGCTTCAAGACAAGGCGCAGCGCAGGCGAGCAGCGGGCATACGAGTTAGTGTGTGAGCAGCGGAGACAAGCTGTAATGCAGTATTGAAGTAAAAGACGCATTTTTAGAGGTGCCCTAGAGATGAATCCACACCCAGCGCAAACACTGTTCACCAACGCTGAGATGGAGCAGACCCTCGCTGGCGCTGAGCTCTCCCCTGCCTCACTGCGCGCGCTGCTCAAACGGCTGGATCAAAAACTGCGCGAGAATTTTAATGCCGGCGTCCCGGTAGTTCACCTCCTGCATGCGCGCGCAGCGTTCATCGACCGGTTGTTACTGCGCGCCTGGAGCAGCCTTATGCCGCCGGACTCCGAGCCGACCGGGCTGATTGCCGTCGGCGGTTACGGGCGCGGCGAGATGCACCCCGGTTCCGATATCGACCTGCTCATTCTGCTTGACTATGCGCCAGCGGCATTCACCCGCCTCGGCATCGAACAGTTTATTCAGTTGATGTGGGATGCCGGCCTTGCCGTCGCGCACAGCGTACGCACCGTTGCGGAATGCGCGCATGAGGCCGCACAGGACGTGACCGTCATGACCAATCTGATGGAGGCGCGTTCGCTTGCGGGGCCGCCGCGTTTGTTCGTAGAACTGCGTGACGCCATTAGCCCGCAAAAAATCTGGCCGCTGCGGGAATTCTTCAAGGCCAAATACGACGAACAGGCGCGGCGTCATCACAAATATCACGACACCGCCTACAACCTGGAGCCCAACATCAAGGATGGCCCCGGCGGTCTGCGCGACATTCAGACCATCGCCTGGATCACGTTGCGCCACTTCGGCGCCACCGATCTGCACGATTTCGTTGCGCACGGGTTTCTCACGGAGAGCGAATATGGCCTGTTAAACGAGGGCCGGGAATTTCTGTGGCGCATCCGCTTTGCGCTCCACCTTATCACCGGACGGTGTGAGGACCGCTTGCTGTTCGACCATCAGCGCGTACTGGCCGAACAGTTCGGTTACCGCGCCGATGAACACCGTCTCGCCGTCGAACAATTCATGAAGCTCTATTACCGCACCGTGATGGAACTCGGCCGCCTGAACGAAATGCTGTTGCAGCATTTTCAGGAGAGTATTCTCTATGCCGATCACAGCGAGGAAGCCATCCCGCTCAACAAGCGCTTTCAGATACGCAACGACGTCATCGAGGCCACACACCCGGACGTCTTCAAGCGTTATCCGTTTGCCATGCTGGAAATTTTCCTGCTGCTGGCACAACAGCCGAATCTCAAAGGCGTGCGCGCCGCCACCATCCGCCTGATCCGCGATCATCGCTATCTGATCGACGCAGCGTTCCGCGCCGACCTGCGTTGCCGCATGCTGCTCATAGAATTGCTGCGCCAGCCGCAAGGCATCCTGCACGAACTGCGGCGCATGCACCGTTATGGTGTTTTGGGGGCGTATATTCCCGCCTTCGGCGAGATCGAAGGGCAGATGCAGCACGATTTGTTTCACGTCTATACTGTGGACGAACACACCTTGTTTCTGATGCGTAACTTGCGGCGCTTTTCACTGCCGGAATTTGCTCACGAATTTCCTCTGTGCAGCGAAATTTTCCAACGCCTGCCGAAACCCGAAATCCTGTATCTCGCCGGCCTGTTTCACGACATCGCCAAAGGACGCGGCGGCGACCACTCCGCACTCGGCGCCGATGAGGCGCTCACGTTCTGTCTGCACCACGGCATGAGCGCATACGACGCGCGCGTGGTGGCGTGGCTGGTTCAGCATCATCTGGTGTTGTCACGTACCGCGCAACGCGAGGACATCAACGACCCCGAAGTGATCACCCGCT
This sequence comes from uncultured Gammaproteobacteria bacterium, assembly GCA_963925015.1. Lineage (GTDB taxonomy): Bacteria > Pseudomonadota > Gammaproteobacteria > SURF-13 > SURF-13 > JAQBXX01. The sequence goes on along the minus strand of CAWUTX010000015.1, from coordinate 47,642 downwards.
TTGCGTCCGTAGTTCGCGACGGCGCCCATCTCGATTATCTGTATCTGCTGACGGTGGCCGATATCCGCGCCACCAATCCCACGCTCTGGAACAGTTGGAAGGGTGCACTGCTGAGCGAGCTTTACCGCGCTGTCTCGGGTGCATTGCGGCGCGGGCTGGAAAACCCCATCGACCAGACCGAACGCATCCGCGCAACGCAAGCCGAGGCGCGTGCTTTACTCCACACACAGGCCGTGAGTGAAGACGCGACAACTGACTTCTGGCGCGACCTCGGCGATGATTATTTTCTGCGCCACGAGGCCGACGAAATCGCCTGGCATACCGAGGCCGTGGTGCGCACAGGTGCGACCGATGCCCCGCTGCTGCTGATACGCCACAACGATCAACGCGGCACTGAACTGTTTCTCTACACGCGCGATCAGGATCGTTTGTTTGCACTCACCACCGCCGCGCTCGACCAGATGGCGCTGACCATCGTCGATGCGCGCATCATCACGGCGCAGAACGGCTACACCCTGGACACCTACCACGTACTGGAAGAGTCCGGCGCCCCGGTGACGCAGCCACAGCGCATGCAGGAGATCGTAAGCGCGATTGAACACACGCTGGCGCAAGGCGCAATCACCCCCGTCTCACGCCGTACGCGCAGCCAGATCAAGCACTTCAATGTGCCCACCCGGATCACCTACACCGACGATGCACGCAATCAGCGCACAGTACTCGAAGTCATCAGCGCAGACCGGCCCGGCCTGCTCTCCTCTGTGGGCCGCGCCTTCATGGAATGCGGCGTGCGCCTGCAGAACGCCAAGATCACCACCCTCGGCGCGCGCGCAGAAGATATTTTCTACATCACCAATCGTGAAAACACAGCGCTGAACAACGATCAGCAAGCGCATCTGCAAACAACCATTCTGCGCTATATTGATTTACATAAATAGAATAGTATTGTAGGCCAGGCTGCGTAAGCTGCCTGGCAGGATGCTTCGTAGCTCCGTCACGTAGCTTCGCAACGTGACGATCTTTAATGAGGTGATTTATAGCTACAACCAAGCAAGCCGCTAAAGAGTTGATCGAACATCTTCCCGACCAAGCCTCTTGGGATGACATCATGTACGAACTGTACGTGATGCAAAAGATCGAGGCGGGATTAAAGGCCGTAGCCGAAGGCCGCACCGTCCCGCACGAGGAAGTGAAGCGTCGGCTGATAGATAAAAAGCAGCGCGCATGAGAATTACCTGGTCGTCAGACGCACTGACAGGTAGCCTGCGGCGATAATCAACCCCCCGCCCAGCCATTCGTGCATCTGCACCATTTCGCCTACCAGCCATGCAGCTGACACTGCGCCCACGACCAGCTCAAACAGCAAAATCACCGCCGAGCGTTGCACCGGCATGCGCGTTACGCCGTATTGCACCGCGAGAGTCATTACCGTGATGCCGCAGGCACCCAGCGCGATGGCGTAAATCAGTGCACTGGATGACGCCTGTGGCAGCGGTTGCGCGCTGAACAGCAGCCACAGCGCCGCCACCAGTACCCCACCGACCCACGATGAGATCGTTTTCACCGGCACTGAAATGCGTTGCAGCTTGCGTATCAGCACATTCGACAGGGCGAAGGTAAAGCCCGACAGCAAGGCCAGCAGGTCGGTGCGGCCGTGCGGCCAGAATGCGCCGCCAGTAGCGTCCCACAACATGATGAACGCGCCCGCCATGGCAACGGCCAACAGTATCCAGGTGTGCGTGGATACGCGCTCACCCAGCACGCCCCAGCCCAGCAGCGAGGCCCACAGCGGTGACAGATAGAACAAAAGGAGCACGCGGACTATATTGCCGTCAATTACCGCCAGCACGAACGTGGTATTGCAAAGGCCCGTGGCCAGACCGAGCGTGAGCAGCAGCCAGGGATGGCGTTTGAGTTCGGCGCGTCTCTGCCACAGCCAGGGCAGGCCCACAAGGCAGGCGACGGCATTGATAATCAGCGTCAACCACAGCCCGGACAGGCCCTGCTCCTCCAGCAGGCGCAGCGGATACCACAGCACGCCCCATAGCGTCGCGCCGAGCAGGAGCGCGGAGACTGGCAGCCAGGATGATCTGTGATTGGATGGCGTCACGATAAAACTTTATACTACAGTGAACGCACAGCCGCACTCATTTCAACGCCCTCCATGAATCCCGACCTCTCAACACTCCTGCCCTATCCCTTTGAGCGTCTGAATCAGCTCAAGGCCGGTGTCAGCCCGCCGCGCGACATAACGCCCATCGTGATGTCCATCGGCGAGCCGAAACACAAGCCGCCGGCGTTTATCGCCGAGGAGATACGCGCGCATCTGGGTGGACTGTCGAGCTACCCCACCACGCGCGGCACAGCGGAACTACGCGAGGCGATTACGGACTGGCTGGTGAAGCGCTTTCATCTGAATCCGAAAAGCATTGATGCCGAGCGCCACGTCCTGCCGGTGAACGGCACACGCGAGGCGTTGTTCGCCATCGCCCAGTGCGTCGTCGACCGCCAGTCGAAGCCGTTGGTGCTGATGCCGAATCCGTTTTACCAGATTTATGAAGGCGCGGCGCTGCTGGCTGGCGCGCAGCCAAGGTTCCTGAACCTGACGCCGCAGACCGGCCTGGCTCCCCGCTTCGATGCGGTACCGGAATCGGCCTGGAAACGCTGCCAGATGGTATACATCTGCTCGCCGGGCAATCCCACCGGCGCGGTGCTGGACCACGCCGCACTGGAGCAGTTGATTCATCTCGCCGACAAATATGACTTTGTCATCGCCGCCGACGAGTGTTACTCGGAAATTTATGACAACGAAGATCAGCCGCCGCCGGGCCTGCTGGAGGTCGCCGCCCGCATGGGGCGTGATGATTACCGGCGCTGCGTGGTCTTTCACAGCCTGTCCAAGCGTTCCAGCGTGCCGGGCATGCGCTCCGGGTTTGTCGCGGGCGACGCGCGCATCATCGAAAAATTCCTGCTCTATCGCACCTATCACGGCTGCGCCATGCCGCTTTACATACAGGCCGCGAGCGTAAAGGCGTGGCGCGATGAAAAACACGTCAGGGAAAACCGCAAACAGTATCGCAAAAAATTTGCCGCGGTGATTGACGTGCTGGCGCCGGTCATCGAGGTGCCGCAACCAGCAGGCGGCTTCTGTCTCTGGCTTCCCACGCCTATCGATGACCAGGAGTTCACGCGCGAACTCTATGCACGCCACAACGTCACAGTACTGCCGGGAGGTTTTCTGTCACGCAAGGCGCACGGCGTTAATCCGGGGCAAAACTACGTGCGTATTGCGCTGGTGGCCGAAAAAGAGGAATGTATCGAGGCCGCGCAACGCATCCGCGATTTTATGCGTAATCTGTAATTTCAGGGTGCTTCTAAAAATGATAGATTTTGCTTCAAGACAAGGCGCAGCGCAGGCGAGCAGCGCAGCATACACGTTAGTATGTGAGCAGCGGAGACAAGCTGTAACGCAGTATTGGAGCAAAAGACGCATTTTTAGAGGTGCCCTTAATGTGGAGAACAAAATAACATGAGCAACATGCAGGACATCATCGAACAAGGTTTTGAGCGGCGCGCGGAGATCACGCCGCAAAATGCGGATGCGCGCCTCAAGGAGGCCGTGTACGCCACCCTCGACCAGCTCGACGCTGGCACGCTGCGCGTCGCGCAAAAAACCGGCGGCGCATGGGTGGTCAATCAGTGGGTGAAAAAAGCGGTGCTGCTGTCGTTTCGCATCGAGGAAAACCAGTTCATCAAGGGCGCCTACAGCGCCTACTATGACAAGGTGCCGGGCAAATTCAGCAGCTACGACGCGGCGCGCTTCAAGCAAAGCGGCGTGCGCGTGGTGCCGCCCGCGATGGCGCGCAAGGGCTCCTACATCGCACCCGGCGTGGTGCTGATGCCGTCATACGTCAACATCGGCGCCTACGTCGATTCCGGCACCATGGTGGACACCTGGGCCACCGTCGGTTCATGCGCGCAGATAGGCAAAAACGTACATCTCTCCGGCGGCGTCGGCATCGGCGGCGTGCTGGAGCCGGTGCAGGCCGGCCCGACGATCATCGAGGACAACTGCTTCATCGGTGCGCGCTCGGAGGTCGTCGAGGGCGTGATTGTGGAAGAAGGCGCGGTGATCTCGATGGGCGTGTACATCGGCCAGAGCACAAAGATATTCAACCGCATGACGGGCGAAGTCAGCTACGGCCGCATCCCGGCAGGTTCCGTGGTGGTATCTGGCAATCTGCCCGCCAAGGACGGCAGCTACAGCTTGTACTGCGCAGTGATCGTGAAGCAGGTCGATGAAAAGACACGCAGTAAGGTCGGCATCAATGAATTGTTGCGGGACATTTAGCCGCCCCCTTCGCCCTCGACGGGGGAAGGTTGGGATGGGGGTGATATGACTGTGCTTTATGGCATCACAAATTGTTCCACAGTAAAAAAGGCACGCGCCTGGTTGGAGCAACGAGACGTGGACTATAAATTTCACGATTTCCGCAAGGACGGCTTCGACGTCGCCACCTTGCAAACCTTGATCGACAAACTGGGCTGGGAAACACTGCTCAACAAGAGCGGCATGACGTGGCGCAAACTCCCGGACAAGGACAAGACCGCCCTCACCGAGAAAAAGGCCAAGGCCCTGATGCTGGGTTATCCTGCCGTCATCAAGCGTCCGGTGCTGGTGGCGGGGAGGAAATATCACGCCGGCTTTACCGAAGCGGATTATCAACGTCTCTTGGTTAAATAAACATAATGTCCAATACACTCGATTTACTAGAAGACCTCATCTCGCGCCGCTCACTCACGCCTGACGACGCAGGCTGTCAGGCGTTGATTGCCAAACGCCTGGCGCCGCTCGGTTTCAAGGTCGAGCACTTACGCTTCGGCGCGGTGGACAATCTGTGGGCGCGGCGCGGCAACAAGGCACCGCTGTTTGCCTTCGCCGGGCACACCGACGTTGTGCCCACCGGCCCGCTCAATCAATGGCACTCCGACCCCTTCACGCCGACGTTGCGCGACGGTTATCTGTATGGGCGTGGTGCGGCGGACATGAAGAGCGGAATTGCAGCGATGGTGACTGCAGTAGAGCGTTTCGTGGCACAACATCCCGGGCATCCCGGCTCAATCGCGTTTCTCATCACCAGCGACGAAGAAGGCCCCAGCATAGACGGCACAGTAAAGGTGATCGAACATCTGGAGGCGCGCAACGAAAAAATCACCTGGTGTTTGATCGGCGAGCCGACGTGCGTAAACACCGTCGGCGATACCGTAAAAAACGGCCGGCGCGGCTCACTCACCGGCAAACTCACCGTGCACGGCACGCAGGGCCACGTCGCCTATCCCCATCTCGCCGCCAATCCGGTGCACTTATCTTCGCCTGCACTCGCCGAACTGTGCGCCGCGCAATGGGATCAGGGCAACGAGTTTTTCCCGGCTACCACGTTTCAGATTTCCAACATCCATGCCGGCACCGGCGCGGATAACGTGATTCCGGGCGATCTTGAAGTCGTATTCAATTTCCGTTTTTCCACCGAACTCACACCGGAAAAAATAAAGCAGCGCGTGCATGCGATACTGGACAAACACACGCTGCGCTACGACCTCGACTGGCGCCTGTCCGGCCAGCCGTTTCTCACCCCCAAAGGCGAGCTGGTCGACGCCGCGCGTAAGGCGATCAAGGAAATCGCAGGTATCGACACCGACATTTCAACCACCGGCGGCACCTCGGACGGGCGCTTCATCGCCCCCACCGGCGCACAGGTGCTGGAACTCGGCCCGGTCAACGCGAGCATCCATAAACTCAACGAGCGCGTGAAGATTAACGAACTGGACGCACTGAGCGCCATCTATGAACGCACACTGGAAAAGTTATTGGCGTAATGTAATCCGCGAGTTCAAATGTCACGTCGCCCGCTGAAGGCGTGCGACAGAGTGCCGCTGTCAACGTATTCAAGCTCGCCGCCCAAAGGCACACCGTGCGCAATGCGCGTAGGCCTGATGCCGCGCGCACGCGCCAGCTCGCTGATGTAGTGCGCCGTGGCCTCGCCTTCCACGGTTGGGTTGGTGGCCAGGATTACCTCCGTGATGCCACCGTTGTCGAAGCGCGCCGCGAGCTTGTCGAGACCGAGCTCGTTCGGTCCGATACCGTCGAGCGGCGAGAGGTGGCCCATGAGCACAAAATACAGTCCCTTGTAGTCCGTGGCGCGATCCACCGCGAGCACATCGGCGGGCGTCTCCACCACGCACAGCAGGCTGCGGTCACGTCTGGGGTCGGCGCACAAACGGCACAGATCAGTCTCGCTCAGGCTGCGGCACGAGGCGCAATGATGAATGTTGTCCATCGCTGCCATGAGTGCCTGCGCCAATGAACGTGCGCCTGCGCGATTGCGTTCCAGCAAATGAAACGCCATGCGCTGTGCCGACTTGGGTCCGACGCTGGGCAGGCAGCGCAGCGCCAGAATCAAGTCATTGATAAGAGAATCTTGCGCCATGCGAATTACTCATAAGGTCACTATTAAGACTGCACTTTCCGACGCGTTCCCGCCCCCTGTTTAGGGGGCGGGACAGGGTGGGGGTAGATTTAATCAGGAGACACCTGGACGGCCGCGTACCCTTATCTTTGTGTCTCCTGGCTAAAAGGGCATTTTGAAACCGCCTGGCAGGCCGAGCCCACCGGTCATGCCGGCATATTTTTCCTGCGTGACCTGCTCGATCTTGCGCACGGCGTCATTCACCGCCGCAGCCAACAGGTCTTCAAGAATTTCCTTGTCGTCCTGCAACAGGCTGGCGTCGATATGCACACGCTTCACGTCATGGCGCCCGTTCATCACCACGCTCACCAGACCCGCACCCGACTCGCCCGTCACTTCCATGGCCGCGAGTTCTTCCTGCGCCTTGAGCAGATTGGCCTGCATCTGCTGCGCCTGCTTCATGATACCGCCGAGACCACCTTGCATCTTCTTTCCCTTCCGTCGATTTCTATCTGTAAAAAACTGTGACCATCACTCTTTATCTATCACACGCACGGCGTCGGACTGGACGCGGGTATTGAAGGTTGCGCACAGCGCCTGCACGGTGGCGTCGCTTTCGACGGCTTGCAGCGCCGCCTGCTGGCGATCATTTTGCACACGCGCCTCCGTCAACGCGGGCGTCTCACGTTCGGGCGTGCCGGTGCTGATCTCCAGCTTGACCGGCGCACCGAGATAATCCTGCAACGCCTGCTGTAGCTGCTGCTCGGCGGACTTGCGCTGCAAATGCGCCTGCGACGCATCCAGCAGCAAACGCATGATGGCCCCTTCGCGCCCCTGCAACACACAGTTCGCGGCGAGTTGCCGCGTCATGCCGGTGAGCTTGAGCGCCTCTATCATTTCCGCCCACTCGCCACTGGCGGCGGGTTGCGGGGGTTTCAGTGTGCCTGCCTTCGGCGTCGCTGTGACGGGTGTCGCCTTCACGGGCGGTGGGTTCGATGTAACCGGCACCGTCTGTGTAATAGAGACAGGGCGGAACGCGAGCATGCGCAGCAGCATCATCTCGAACCCGCTCTGCGCATCCGGCGCCAGCGGCAGATCGCGCCGCCCCAGCGTGCCGATCTGATAAAACAGTTGCACATCTTCCGGAGGAATCGCGCGCGCCAGCGCGAGCACGGCATCACGGTTGCCCGCAGTGTCGTCCACCGCATCCGGAATGACCTGCGCCAGGGCGATACGGTGCAGTTGCGTAAGCAGGTCGGCGAGCACACCCTCAAAATCCGCCGCGTGCTGCGCCAGCAAATCCACCCGCTCCAGCAGCGCTTGGGCGTTGTGGTGCGCCAGCGCCTCCAGCAAGGTAAACACATGCGTCTGCTCGATGCTGCCCAGCATGGCGTGCACGTCCGCAGCGCGCAGCGCACCGCCGCCGGAAGCGATGGCCTGGTCGAGCAGACTCAATGCGTCGCGCAGGCTGCCGTCCGCAGCGGTTGCAATGGCCGTGCATGCCGCAGTCTCGCCTGCGGTGCCTTCCTGTTTCAAGATATGTTCGATCTGGCGCATGATGAGATCGACCGGTACGCGCTTCAGATTGAATTGCAGGCAACGCGAAAGGATAGTCACCGGAAGTTTTTGCGGATCGGTGGTGGCGAGCAGGAACTTGACGTGCGGCGGCGGCTCTTCCAGCGTCTTCAACAGGGCGTTGAAGCTGTGGGTGGAGAGCATGTGCACCTCGTCGATGAGGTACACCTTGTAACGCCCGCGCGTCGGCGCGTATTGCACGTTTTCCAGCAGCTCGCGCGTGTCCTCCACCTTGGTTCGCGAGGCGGCGTCCACCTCGATGAGATCGACAAAGCGTCCCTCGTCGATCTCGCGGCAGGCGCTACATGTGCCGCACGGCGTTGAGCTGACGCCCTGTTCGCAATTCAGCGCCTTGGCGAGCACGCGCGCCAGTGTGGTCTTGCCCACGCCGCGCGTGCCGGTGAACAAAAAGGCATGGTGCAGGCGATCATTGTCGAGCGCGTGAGTGAGCGCACGCACCACGTGCTCCTGCCCCACCATCTCGGCAAAATTGCGCGGGCGCCACTTGCGGGCCAGGACTTGATAACTCATGAGATCGGATAGCGTATGAATGACAGGCCAGAGTACCCGAATTTTATCCGGTTTCCGGCCCGCAGTCTTGAGTTTATGGCGGCGGCCTGCGCCGGCCACACCCCGGCACACGAGCGAAGCTGCTGCCGCTGCTCCCTTCCGGGCCTGACGGGGTTCACAACCTGTCGTTGCGAGGGGACCGACGCAAGCCACCATAAAACAGGGGCTAGGATCTAGGGACTAGAGTTTTGGGGTTTAGGTTTTCCCTAGCCCCTAGTCCCTGCATTTATTATGGCGGAGAGGGCGGGATTCGAACCCGCGATACGGGGTTACCGTATACACACTTTCCAGGCGTGCTCCTTCAACCGCTCGGACACCTCTCCCAACTCTGTTCGCAACACTGGCTACCCTTCGCAGCACTTCAGGACAGGCTTAAGCCGGTGTCAGCGAGCGTGCAAGATTAAACCAGAACCCCGGCGAGCGCAATTCAAGTTGCGGCTGACGGCGGTGATTTATGGTATGATTTGCGCGTAAATATGGCGCCATGCCTCAGTGCTACGCCTCGCGGGAAACTCTCCGGAAGTTGTGCATCGTGGGCCTCCTTGGCTGGAGATCGGCCTCGCACAATGATTTTCTTTTGAATTCACAGCTACCTTGGACAGAAAAACCATGCACAACGGCACCACTCTTACCCAATTTATTATCGAAGAACAGCGTCAGATCGGGGCCAGCGGCGACTTCAGCTCGCTCCTGAACGACATCGTCACGGCCTGCAAGGTTATCTCTAACGCGGTGCACAAGGGTGCGCTGATCGGCATTCAGGGCAGCGCGGGCAGCGAAAACGTGCAGGGTGAAACGCAGAAAAAACTGGACGTCATCACCAACGAAATCTTCATCAAGTCCAACGAATGGGCGGGCCATCTCGCCGCGATGGGCTCGGAGGAGATGGACGACATCTATCAGATTCCGCGCCAGTATCCGAGGGGCAAGTATCTGCTCGTGTTCGATCCGCTCGACGGCTCGTCCAACATCGACGTGAACATTTCGGTGGGCACCATCTTCTCAATTCTGCGCTCGCCCAAAGGCATGTCGCAGGAATCCGTGACCGCGCGCGACTTCCTTCAGTCCGGCACCAAGCAGGTGTGTGCGGGTTACGCGCTCTACGGCCCCTCCACCATGATCGTGCTTACCAGCGGCCACGGCGTAAACGGCTTCACGCTCGACCAGAACATCGGCGAGTTCATCCTCACGCATCCCGGCATGAAAATCCCCGCAGACAGCCACGAGTTCGCCATCAATGCCTCCAACGAGCGTTTCTGGGAGGCGCCGGTGCAGCGTTACGTGGATGAGTGCCTGGCCGGCGTGGAAGGCGCGCGCAAGAAAAATTTTAATATGCGCTGGATCGCGTCGATGGTCGCCGAGGTACACCGCATTTTGATTCGCGGCGGTGTGTTCATGTACCCGAAGGACACCAAGGATCCCAGCAAGGCAGGTAAATTGCGCCTCATGTACGAGGCCAATCCGATGGCATTCATCGTCGAGCAGGCGGGCGGCGTGTGTACCACCGGATACGAACGCATTCTGGATATGCAGCCCACTGAGCTGCACCAGCGTGTGCCGGTAATTCTGGGGTCAAAAAACGAAGTCGAGCGTATTATTGGTTATCACCAAGGCAGCTAAAGACGCACTCCGGAAGATGCGACTGCATCTCCCGGCTTCTCCAGCTCTTCCCAACGTGCATAGGCTGCACGCAAGGCCTTGCCGGCATCTTCAAGCTGCTGCGTGACAGCGAGAAATCCGGCCTTGTCGCGTTGATAAAAATCGGCCTGCGCCAGCATGGCGCTCAGACGCTTCTGCTCGGCCTCCAGCGTCTCGATGCGTGCGTGTACGGTTTCGAGTTCACGCTGCTCTTTATAGCTGGGTTTACGCGCGGCGGTTTTAGTTTGAATCTTTGCACTGGATTTGCGCACGGGCTCGATCGGCGTTGCAATCGTGCTCTGCTGTTTGCTCTGGCGCTGCCAGTCTGCGTAGCCGCCGACGTATTCCTCAATCCTCCCCTCCCCCTCAAACACCATGACACTGGTCACCACATTGTCCAGGAAGGTACGGTCATGGCTGACCAGCAGCAGTGTGCCGGCATAAGTGGCGAGCAGTTCTTCGAGCAACTCCAGTGTCTCGATGTCGAGGTCATTGGTCGGCTCATCCATCACCAGCAGATTGGCGGGTTGTGTAAACAGCCGCGCCAGCAACAAACGATTGCATTCGCCACCGGACAGTGACTTGACCGGAGAGCGGGCGCGGGCGGGTGAGAACAGAAAATCCTGCATATAGCTGATGACGTGTCGTGACGCACCGTTGATGGTCACCATGTCGCCGCCGAGCGAGAGGTTCTCGATCACCGTGCGCTCCGGGTCGAGCTGGGCGCGCAACTGGTCGAAGTAGGCGACTTGCAGCTTGGTGCCATGGCGTACGCTGCCGCTGTCGGGCGGAATCTCGTCGAGCAGCAACTTGAGCAAGGTGGTCTTGCCCGCCCCATTCGGCCCGATCAGGCCGACGCGGTCGCCGCGCATGATGCGCGCGGAAAAATTATTGACCACCGCTTTGCCGTCATAGGATTTGCAGACATCCTCCACCTCAATCACCAGCTTGCCGGAGACTGCGCCGCTGTCCAGGGCGATGCTCGCCTGTCCGGGTTGTATACGGCGGCGCGCGCGCTCCTCACGCAAGGCATAGAGACCGCGCACGCGGCCTTCGTTGCGCGTGCGGCGCGCCTGAACCCCCTTACGAATCCAGACCTCTTCTTGCGCGAGCCGCTTGTCGAACTTGGCGGCGTGATCCGCCTCGACGGCGAGCATCTCCTGTTTCTTTTGCAGATAATGCAGGTAATCGCCCGGCCAGGAAGTGAGCTGTCCGCGATCAAGTTCAATGATGCGGGTAGCGAGGCGCTGAAGCAGACTGCGATCATGGGTGATGAACAGCAGACCGCCGTTGAAACTCAGCAGCAACTCCTCCAGCCAAGTGATTGCTGCGATGTCCAGATGATTGGTCGGCTCGTCCAGCAACAACAGATCCGGCTCGGAGACCAGCGCCTGCGCGAGGGCGACGCGCCGCTTCCAGCCGCCGGAGAGTTCGCCGACGATTTTGTCGGCGGGCAATTCCAGGCGGCTGAGCACCATGTCGATCCGCTGCTGAAAGCCCCAGCCATCAAGGATTTCAAGCTGGTGCTGCAGTTCGTGCAGGTGCTGCAACTGCGCGTCAGTAGGATTGTGATCCAGCAACGCCAGGGTGCGGCGGTAGTCGCTCAACACCGCAGCGAGATCACCAAGGCCCTCGGCGACAGTATCGAACACCGTGCGATCCTCCGCCAGCGCCAGATCCTGGGCCAGCCTGCCGATACGCAACCCCGGCTGCCGCCACACCACGCCGTCATCGGGCAGTATCGTGCCGGCGATGATCTGCATCAGCGTGGACTTCCCGGTGCCGTTGCGGCCGACGAGACAGACACGCTCGCCGGGCTCGATGATGAGATCGGTGTGATCGAGCAGCGCGTGATGACCAAAGGCGGTGGAGACGTTGTCGAGACTGATGAGAGGCATGTGTATAGGTTGCTCGTGAAAATCTTTAGTTACGGTACTTGGGCTGCGTTCATGCGCGCAAGCAGAATAGCGGACTTGCGCTGTGGCCCGCGTGCGGCGCGGTGTTTGTCATAATAGCGTGGTTTGGTCACGATGGCGGCAAGCCAGGCCGCCTGTTCCGCGCTGAGCGCCGCCGCCGAGGTGGCGTAGTAATGTCGTGCTGCGGCCTCGGCGCCGAATACGCTGTCGCCCCATTCAATCACGTTCAGGTAAATTTCAAAGATGCGGCGCTTGCTCATGAGCGACTCCAGCATCAATGTAATGAGCGCCTCTTCCCCTTTGCGCACCAGACTGCGCTCACCCGACAGGAAAAGATTTTTCGCCAGTTGCTGACTGATGGTGGAACCGCCCGCCACCACCCGGCCTTTTTTGAGATTCTTTTCGTAGGCGGTTTGTATGCCTTCCCAGTCGAAGCCATCGTGCTCCAGGAATTTGGCGTCTTCCGCCGAAACCAGAGCGCGCTTCAGGTGGATAGAGATGCGACCGTAGGGTATCCATCGATGCCTAAGCGCCGCATCAGGGATTTTTTCTTGCGCGATGGCAAGACGCCGCTCCATAAAGGCGCTTTGCGCCGGGTTATGATCCACCCAATACCAGATGTGCGCAAACACCCACAACTGATAGGCGAGTATCGCCGCACCCAACAGCAGCACTGCGCGCCACAGCCAGCGCCAACCGGTGATTATCAGCGCTCGCACGCGCACGGGGACTGCGCTGAACCCCGTTACTTTATCTTCACTACCGAGGAGGTTTTACCCGCACACTTCTCCGGCGCTTTTTTCCCGGTCAACATGTAGCCGTATTCAATCACTTGCAACTTGCCGTCGCAGTTCTTGTCCAGCGTATCGAACACCCTGACCAACGGACGCCAGCCTTCAGATTCTTTTTGGCTGATAGTTTTGTCGCTATTAACATCCAACTGCTCAAACGGCGGCGCGGCCAAGACGGGGGTAGCCCAGACGGCAAACAAAACTGCACAGGGCAACAGGGATTTCTTCATAAATATCTCCTTCGGATATAGTTTAGGGTATATGTAACATCGCATCATATTTTTTTCGGGCTTGACGACAAACTCACTGCAATAACGGCCATCAGGATTACTCCCATACCCATAAGTTGCATATCGGTCAGCGTTTCGTTCAGCAACCACCAGCCGAGCAACACTGCGACAGCGGGATTGACGTAAGCGTAAGTGCCCAACTGCGCCGGCGTGACGTTGTGCAGCAGCCAGATATAGGCGGCAAACCCCAACGTGCCGAACACGATGAGATACGCGAGTGCACCCAAGCCGCGCACGGTCCAGACCCATGCGTCCATCTCGCCAGCCATCACCCCAACGCCGCACAGAAACAACCCGCCCATCAGCATCTGCATGGCGGCGGACATGAGCGGCGGCGTGCTCTGCGGCTGACGCTTGCCGTAGATCGAGCCCAGCGACCAGAACAGCGCAGCGAGCAGAATAATAAATTGTCCGCCCAGATGGCTGAATGAAAATTTTTCTCCGTTTGACAGCAACAGCAGCGCGACGCCGAAAAATCCCACCGCCAGACCCGCCACGGTGTAACGCCCCAGCGCCTGACCCTGCGCCCCCAACGTGCCCAATGCCGCGAGCCACAAGGCCGTCGACGCCACCAGCAGCGCCGCCTGATTGGACGGCACCCACTGCTCACCCACTACCACCAGGCCGTTACCACCGGCGAGCAGCAGTATTCCCATGATGGCGATCAAACGCCATTCGCGCAGCGCGTGTGGAAACTGTTGTCCACTCGCCCTGGCAAAAGCACCCAGCAGCAAGCCGGAAATCACGAAGCGTACACCGGCAAACAGCGCAGGCGGCAAATCATACACGCCGACGCGTATCGCAAGATAGGTGGAACCCCATACCAGGTACAGGGTCAGGAAGGCGAGTGCGATTTTGTAGTGTCGGCGCACATCCATGCCCTCACCCTCGATCGGCTGCGCTCTCCCCGCAGGGAGAGGGAGGAAATATCATCAAACCATGTAAAAATCACTAACTCGCGCGCGCCGCCATTCCGGTCTTTCCTGCTTCCAGCTCCACGCCCTGGCTGTGCAGGTAATCGTCGTAGCTGCCTTTGAAGTTGACGATGCCCTGCGGTGTCAGCTCGATGATGCGCGTGGCCAGCGACGAGACGAATTCACGGTCGTGGCTGACGAAAATCAGGGTGCCGGGATACTTTTCCAGCGCCGTATTGAGCGCCTCGATGGACTCCATGTCCAGGTGATTGGTGGGTTCGTCCATAATCAGGACGTTGGGTTGTTGCAGCATCAGTTTGCCAAACAGCATGCGCCCCTGCTCGCCACCGGAGATGATCTTGACCGACTTGGCGATGTCATCCTGCGAAAACAACAGCCGCCCCAGGATGCCGCGTATCATCTGCTCATCGTCGCGCTCTTTCTTCCACTGGCTCATCCAGTCAAACAGATTCATGTCGGTGGCAAAATCAGCGGCGTGATCCTGCGCAAAATAACCGACGTTGATATTTTCCGACCATTTGACCGTGCCGCTGTCCGGCGTCAACTCACCGACTAGGGTGCGCAGCAGCGTGGTCTTGCCGATACCGTTGGGCCCAATCACGGCGATGTGCTCGCCGGCCTCGACCATAAGATTCAAATTACGCAGCAGCGGCACATCACCAAAGCCCTTGTAGAGGCGCTTCGCTTCCAGCGCCAGCCGATAGAGTTTTTTCTCCTGTTCGAAGCGGAGAAAAGGGCTCACCCGGCTCGACGGTTTGACGTCGTCCAGCTTGATCTTCTCGATCTGCTTCGCGCGTGAGGTGGCCTGCTTGGCCTTGGAGGCATTGGCGGAGAAGCGGCTGACGAAGGTCTGTAGCTCGGCGATCTGGTTCTTTTTCTTGGCGTTGTCGGACAACAGTTGTTCGCGCACCAGCGAGGAGGCCGTCATGTACTCATCGTAGTTGCCCGGATAGACGCGCAACTCGCCGAAGTCGAGGTCCGCCATGTGGGTGCAGACGCGATTCAGAAAGTGACGGTCATGTGAAATGATGATGATGGTACTGTCGCGCTCGTTGAGCACGTCTTCCAGCCAGCGGATAGTGTTGATGTCGAGGTTGTTGGTGGGCTCGTCCAGCAGCAGTATCTCCGGATCGGCGAACAAGGCCTGCGCCAGCAGCACGCGCAGCTTCCAGCCCGGCGCCACCGCGCTCATCAGGCCACCATGCTGCTCCACCGGAATGCCCACGCCCATCAGCAATTCACCGGCGCGCGCCTCGGCGGTATAACCGTCCAGCTCGGCGAACTCGTGCTCCAGCTCGGCCACCTTCATGCCGTCTTCCGCGCTCATTTCCAGCAGCGAATAGATGCGGTCGCGCTCCTGTTTCACGCGCCACAGTCCGGCGTGGCCCATGATCACGGTATCCAGCACCGTGTAGTCCTCGAAGGCGAACTGATCCTGCCGCAGCTTGCCGAGGCGCTCCCTGGCATCGACCGAGACGTTGCCCGACGTCGGCTCCAGATCGCCGCCGAGAATTTTCATCAGCGTCGACTTGCCGCAACCGTTGGCGCCGATCAGGCCATAGCGATTGCCGTCGCCGAATTTGACCGAGATATTCTCGAACAGCGGCTTGGCCCCAAACTGCATGGTGATGTTGGCGGTAGAAATCATGCTACTGTTCCAGAAAAAAGAGCGGCTAAAAGAGTCATTTTAAAGCATTGACCCTGCTTTGATTATCCGATGAGGAGCGGGGTCGAGTGATTCTAAAGAACTTGAGAAAACAAGTGTAACACCATGAAAAAAAAGGCCCCACCGGATGGCGGGGCCTTCATCACAAACCTGCTTGCGCAGTGCTTGAATCTTAGGCGGGCTGAACGTTTGCCGCCGACGGACCCTTCGGGCCCTGCTCTACGTCAAACTTCACCTTCTGACCTTCGGCCAAGCTCTTGAATCCACCGCCCTGAATCGCAGAGTGATGCACGAATACATCCTTGCTGCCGTCGTCGGGGGTGATGAAACCAAAACCCTTGGCGTCGTTAAACCACTTTACTGTTCCTGTAATCACGTAAATACCTCACTAGTTGAATTGCGATCTTTTGCAGTTCGATCCTGAGGTAAGGTGGCGGGAGGGCTTCCGGAGAAACTGGAGTAACTACCGAACCGACTACAGGAGTGCACTGCAACGTGCGTACTCTACGCCCCCGCCGGGCAAAAAACCACAACAATTTTAGGGCCTCCTGAGACTAGCGCCCCCCAGCACGGGACGAGGTCAGGCATGAGAGTGTAGACTGCATCGCTGACTTAATACTCTCCCGAGTGCATTCACGATGGTCCTTAAAGCAACTATCTTCAAAGCCGAGCTGCAAATCGCCGACATGGATCGTCACTATTACCACGACCATCCCCTCACCCTCGCCCGCCACGCATCGGAAACCGACGAGCGCATGATGGTGCGATTATTGGCCTTTGCCCTGCATGCCCATGAAGCACTGGTCTTTGGCAAAGGGCTGAGTGCCGACGACGAGCCCGACCTCTGGCAAAAGGATTTAACCGGCAACATCGAAACCTGGATAGACGTCGGCCAGCCCGACGAAAAGCGTATCCGCAAGGCCTGCGGCCGTGCCAGACAAGTCTTCATCTACACCTATGGCGGCCGCAGCGCCGACATCTGGTGGGCGCAAAACAGCAGCACTCTGGAACGGCTCAAAAACCTGACCGTCATGAACCTGCCGGCGGACACCAGCCAAGCCTTGGCCAAGCTGGCACAGCGCAACATGCCGTTGCAATGCAGGATTCAGGAGGGTCAGATTTGGGTCGCCGACAAGGACACCACCGTGGAGGTCGAACTGACGACGGTAAAAACCCCTTCGGCTCCTTTTCGCTGACTCAGAGGTTCCTTGTCAGCGCGGCGGGGGTTCAGCCGCCATCACGCTGATGCGCACATCCCCCACACTGACCACCTGGCCCGCGCGGATTTTGCAGGTTTTACGCAACTCCGCCTTGCCATCCACCGACACACCGCCTCCCGCAACCAGCATCTTGCCCGCGCCCCCGCTGTCGCAGACGCCCGTCAATTTCAGCAGTTGATTCAGCTCGACAAATTCGCCGGCCAATCTAAATTCGAGTTGTTGCATGCAAGCCTTTACTCTTAAGGCGTGGCCTCGTCCACCGGGGGTTGATCCGGATTGTCCTCAGACGGCGTCTTGCCTTTCTCCAGCTTGCGCTGTCTTTTTTCATCCTGCTTTTTCTTTTTTGCCAAATCTTTCTGGCGCTTCAGATACTGAAAGTTAGGTTGTGCCAATTTGTCACCTCTTTAGCAGGTAGGCCTGATTATGAAAGAAAAAGAGCCGGGTTTTGAACTCAACTCTTTTGCAGATAAACATCTTTTGTTTGGAGTCCGGAGCCTCGCAAACATAACATGGCGGAGAGGGTGGGATTCGAACCCACGTGGCGGGATGAACCGCCCATCCGATTTCGAGTCGGCGCCGTTATGACCGCTTCGGTACCTCTCCCGGTGAAGGTTGCATAGCATAGGCGCTAAGCGAGGCGACAACAATACTTGGGCGCCCTTTTGACTTGCGGCCGTTCCAGCCACGACGCCACGCTCTACTCCGCCTGTGCCGTTTCGTGCGCAATCAGTTCGCGCACGAAGGGTATCGTGAGCTTGCGCTGGCGGGTGAGCGAATGGATGTCCATGCGCTGCAACAGTTCAAACAAACGCGGCATGTCGCGCGGCCAGTGGCGCAGCAGATAGCCGCCCACTTCCGCAGGAAGCTCCAGGCCGCGATTGTGTGCGCGCAGCTGCAGCGCGGCGATTTTTTCTGCGTCGCTCAATGCCTGCAATTGCAGCACCAGGCCCCAGGAAAGGCGCGAGCTCAGATCGGGCAGACTCAAACCCAGCGCTGACGGCGGCGCATCACCCGCCGCCAGAAGGATGGCGCCGGTTTCGCGCAAGCGGTTATACAAATGAAACAGCTCCGTTTCCCATTCGGGGTGGGCGGCGATGGATTGCACGTCGTCCACGCACACCAGCGCGAGATGCTCCAGACCTTCCAGCACGTCCGTGCCCAGCGCGCGCAATTCGTTCAACGGCAGATAGGCACAGCGCTCCCCGGCGGCGGAAACCGCCTGACACGCCGCGTGCAGCAGATGGGTTTTGCCGCTGCCCGCCGCGCCCCACAGATAAAGAAACCGGTGCTCGCCGCGCACCAGCACTTCTACGGCGTGCACGGCCTCGCGGTTCGGGCCGGCGAGATAATTGGCAAAGCTCGCTTCGTCGCGCAGGCCGAGGTTGAGAGGGAGTTGTGTCGCCGCAGCCATTACTCAGGAGTCATAAAATTAAGGTTGCAACGTTCATGATATGACTCCTGAGTAAAAATCTGTTTACTCTACCCCCACCCTGTCCCGCCCCCTCGATAGGGGGCGGGGACGTAGCGCGAGATGTAGTATTACTTACTGACTTATGAGCAATCATCCGGCGTACGGTCATACAGATAGCTGTTTACATAGCGCTCGTGCGCGTAACGCAGCAACACTACCAGCACGGCGGCGGCGGGCAGGGCGAGCAGCACGCCGGTAAATCCGAACAACTGACCGCCCGCGAGTATGGCGAAGATGACGGCAATCGGATGCAGGCCGATACGTGCGCCGATCAGGCGCGGGGTGAGGAAAAATCCCTCCGCCACCTGGCCGATGCCGAACACGATCAGCACCGGGACGAGATGCACCCAATCCTGATACTGCACGGCTGCGGCGATGCCTGCCGCAATCACCCCGGTGATGACGCCGAGATAAGGCACAAAGCTGAGTACGCCCGCCATCACCCCGATCAGCAGCGCGAGATCGAGCCCGATGGACCACAGGCCCACGGAGTAGATCAGCGCGAGCGCCAGCATCACCAGCAATTGACCGCGCAGAAATCCGCCCAGCACCTCATCGCTCTCCGTGGCCAGGCGCGCCACAATGGGCTCCAGCCTGCGCGGCAGCAGGTTGCGAACCTGCTCCAGCAGGATATCCCAGTCGCGCAGCAGGTAGAAAGTCACCAGCGGAATCAGCAGCAGGTTCATGAGCCAACCGAGCAACGCCATGCCTGACTGCGACACCGAGCCCAGCGCGCTCGCCACGATGCCGCCCGCCTTCTGCCACTGCCCGGCGAGCGCCTGGTACACGCTGCCCGTATCCAGCCCGACATCCTCCAAGCCCAGGTGATGCGCATTCAGCCACGGCAGTGCCGAGCTCTTCACCCACGCGACGTAAACCGGCAGCTTGCCGATCAACACAGTAATCTGGCGCTCGATGAGAGGCACCAAGATAACCAGCAGAATAATTATCAGCAGCATCAGCAATGAAAACACGACGGTCGTGGCCAGCGTGCGCGAAAGCCGCCGTGCCGCCAGCCACGTCACCAGCGGGTCGAACATGTACGCCAGCAAAGCACCCACCAGAAACGGCGTGAAGATCGGCGCGAGCAGATACAGCAGAACACCCGCGCCCGCGACCACAGCCAGCGTGAACCAGCGTTGCGAATCAGTCACCCGTTTTATCCGCAGTCGATTGCAGAGCGCGCGTGCCCCAGGTCCAGATGTAGTTCACGCCGCTGGCGAGCGTGGTGACGAGTACCGTGTAAATGAGGACATCCACCACCTCCCCCACCGGCGGCAACAGGCTCTGGTGCAGCATGACGGCGAGCACCAGCGTAATCTGCATCACGGTATTGACCTTGCTGGTGCGGCTCGGCAGCAGATCAAAGCGCCGGATGGTATAATGGTACGCAACAGCGCCGAGTACGATGATGAGGTCGCGTCCGACCACGACGGCCGCCAGCCACAGCGGCAACAATCCAAGCCAGGCGAGGACGAGAAAAGAGGTCATCAGTAATAATTTGTCCGCCACCGGATCCAGAATCGAGCCCAAGCGGCTCTTCCAGCCATAGCGCTTGGCGAGAAAACCGTCCAGTGCATCGCTGATACCGGCCAGGATGAATATCAGCAACGCCTCCGCATAGCGCTGCTGCAACAGCATGACCGCCAACGGCACCACCAACAGCATGCGCAACAGACTGATCAGATTGGGAATATCTTGATTACGCATCATAGGTTTGAGTATTCTAGCAGTCTGGCGCCGTAACGCGAGCCTTCACGGTATTTTATATTTGCTCAGGAGTCGGAAAATTAAGCCTACAACATTAATGATGCGACTCCTGAGCAAAAATCCTGTTTACTCTACCCCCACCCCCCGTTCGAGCCGGGGGCAAGCTCTGTCCCGCCCCCTAAACAGGGGGCGGGGACGTGTAGGAGGGTGCAGTCTTAATTACTGGCATATGAGTACAGCCAAAGCCCACGCCCGTACCCTCGCTCACCGACCCTGACTCCCGTGAAATCCAAGAACCCCCCAACTACATCAAGCTCACCTCTCAGCTATCGCGCGGCGGGTGTGGACATCGACGCCGGCAGCCGACTGGTGGAGAAAATAAAACCCATCGCACGGCGCACACAGCGTCCGGGCGTACTCGCCGGGCTGGGCGGCTTCGGCGCGCTGTTCGAGCTGCCCGTGGGCCGCTACCGCGAGCCGGTGCTGGTGTCCGGCACCGACGGCGTGGGCACCAAACTGAAACTCGCCATCGAAACCGGCATCCACAACACCATCGGCATCGACCTCGTGGCGATGTGCGTGAATGACATCGTGGTGCAAGGCGCGGAGCCGCTGTTTTTCCTCGACTACTATGCCACCGGCCGGCTCGATGTGGAAACAGCGGCAAAAGTCATTGAAGGCATCGGCCACGGCTGCGAGCTGGCCGGTTGCGCGCTGGTGGGCGGCGAGACTGCGGAGATGCCCGGCCTCTATTCAGCCGGCGATTACGATCTCGCCGGATTTTGCGTCGGCGTGGTGGAAAAATCGCGCATCATCGACGGCAGCCGCGTAGCCGCAGGTGATGCGCTGATCGGCATCGCCTCCAGCGGCCCGCACTCGAACGGCTATTCACTGATCCGCAAAATCATCGAGGTCGCACAGGCCGATCTCAACCAGGCGTTTGACGGCGGCACGCTGGGCACCACGCTGCTTGCGCCCACGCGCATCTATGTCAAACCGCTGCTCGCGCTGATCGAACAGGTGCCGGTGCACGCGCTCGCGCACATCACCGGCGGCGGGCTGCTGGAAAATCTGCCGCGCGTGATGCCAAGCGGCACGCGCGCGCTTGTCGACAGCACGGCCTGGCCGCGCCCGGCGATCTTTGATTGGCTGCAACAGCACGGCGCGCTCCCGGATGAAGAAATGTACCGCACTTTCAATTGCGGCAGCGGCATGATCGTGTGTGTCGCGCCTGAAGATGTGGCGCGCAGCCTGGCTCTGTTGCGGCAGCACGGCGAGACCGCGTGGCACATCGGCCACATTGAGGCCTGCGCGACTGACACCGCCCCGCATGTCGTCATCCGGCCCGGTGGCAAGTGAGCGCGCCGCGCAGGCTGCCTACGGTCATTCTCATCTCCGGGCGCGGCAGCAATCTGCACGCCATTCTGAGCGCCGTGGCCGGGCAGGCGCTGCCGATTGATATCCGCGCCGTCATCAGCAACCGTCCCGATGCGCCGGGGCTCACGCTGGCGCGCGACGCTGGCATCCCTCCAGAGATACTCGATCACACCACTTTTCCCGACCGGCAGAGCTTTGATGACGCACTGCAGGCCCTCATCGACCGTCACACACCGGAACTGCTGGTGCTGGCCGGGTTCATGCGCATCCTGAGCCCGAGCTTCGTCAGTCATTACCACGGACGCATGCTCAACATTCATCCATCACTGCTGCCCGCCTTCACCGGCCTCGACACCCACCGGCGCGCGCTGGAGGCCGGTGTGGATGGGCATGGCGCCAGTGTGCATTTCGTCACGCACGCCCTCGACGGCGGGCCGGTAGTGCTTGAGGCGCGCGTGCCAGTGCTGCCAGTAGACACCGCCGCCTCGCTCGGCGCACGCGTACTCGAAGCGGAGCACCGCATCTATCCACAAGCCATACGCTGGTTCTCCGAAGGACGTCTGCATCTCGCAGGCAACCCCGGCAACGAATACGCGCTGCTTGACGATGAAAGAATTACACCGGAACTTGTTGCGCACTCACATGGTCGTTAGCCTTATGCGCCATTTCATTACCCTGCTTGCACTGTGTGCGGCACTGCCCGCATGGGCCGCGCCACCCCCCGCATTCAACGCCTCCTACACGGTGCACAAGGGCAGCCTCCTGCTGGGCGAGATGCGCCGCACACTCAGCCAGCAGGACAACGGGCGGCAGGTGTTCGAGACTGAAACCCGTAGCAGCGGCTTGGCCGCACTGTTTGTGAAAGACCTCATCGTCGAACGCAGTGAATGGGAATATCACGCCGGGCGTATACGCTCACTGCACTACAGTTACCGGAAAACCGGCGGCAAAAAGGAGCGTCGTCTGGATCAACTTTTTGACTGGGAGCGCGGCGTCGTCAACGGTGACGGCAGCGAACACGGATCGAACAAGATACCCATCACGGCAGGCACCCTGGACAAGCTTGTCTATCAGCTCGCGTTGATGACTGACCTCAAGCA
Organism: uncultured Gammaproteobacteria bacterium; assembly: GCA_963925015.1. Taxonomy (GTDB): domain Bacteria; phylum Pseudomonadota; class Gammaproteobacteria; order SURF-13; family SURF-13; genus JAQBXX01. The sequence goes on along the minus strand of CAWUTX010000015.1, from coordinate 24,916 downwards.
GGGAAAGACCAAACTTGCCTATACGCTGATCGATGACGATCAGGTTAAAATTTACCGCTTTCGTGTCGCCGGTGAGGAAACACTGACTACGCCGCTGGGCGCGCTCAAGACGCTGAAAATCGAACGCATCATGGATGCGGACAGCAAGCGCCGCACCACGTTCTGGTGTGCGCCGGAGCTGGATTATCTGCTGGTGCGGCTTGACCAGCAGGAGAATGGCAGCGATGAGTTCAGCGCGCTGATCAAAACCGTGGAAGGATTGCGCGCGCCCGCCAGCCCATAACAGCCCGCTGAAAAACGCGATCAGGGGATGCAGCGCAAGACGGGGGCTGGCGAAAAAGTGGAGTTTACACGTGGTAAGCGATCATTTTGAGACCGCTCCCGGCGCCGCGATGCGCCCCTCAGCGCGTTTTTCAATCGAAAGGATGCCGTAGCACGATAGTCTGTGCGCGATCGGGGCCGGTGGAAATGATGTCGATGGGTGTCTCGCTAATTTCTTCGATGCGTTTCAGATAGGCGCGCGCATTCGCGGGCAGCTTGTTGTAATCGGTGATGCCCACGGTGGATTCCTTCCAGCCCGGCATCTCGTCGTACATCGGCTCGCAATCGGCCACCGCCTCCGCGCCCACCGGCGGCGTCAGGCGCACGGCACCCCCACAGCGGTAACCCACGCACAGCTTGAGGCTGTCGAGACCGTCGAGCACATCGAGCTTGGTGATGCACAGCCCCGACACGCTGTTGATCATGTTCGCGCGGCGCATCGCCACGGCGTCGAACCAGCCACAGCGCCGCGCACGTCCGGTAGTGGAGCCGAACTCATTGCCGCGGCTGGAGAGGTGCGCACCCAACTCGTCGAACAGCTCGGTGGGAAACGGGCCGGAGCCGACGCGCGTGGTGTAGGCCTTGGTGATGCCCATCACGTAGTCGAAACTCCTCGGCCCCGCACCGCTGCCAGTGGCCGCGCCGCCGGCGGTGGTGTTGGACGAAGTCACGTAAGGATAAGTACCGTGATCCACATCGAGCAGCGCGCCCTGCGCGCCCTCAAACAATATTCCGTCGCCGCGCTTATTGTACTGATGCAGCAGTTCGGGTACGTCGGCAATCAACGGTTGCAGAACTTCCTGCCATGACAGCGCCTCGTCCAGCACCTGCTTGAAATCTACCGCCGCAACCTTGTAATAATTTTGCAGCACAAAATTATGGTAATCGAGCACCTCACCGAGCTTGGAAGCAAAACGCTCGCGGTGGAACAGATCGCCGAGCCGCAGTGCGCGGCGCGCAATCTTGTCTTCATACGCCGGGCCGATACCGCGCCCGGTGGTGCCGATGGCGGCCTTGCCGCGCGCCAGTTCGCGCGCCTGATCGAGCGCGACGTGATACGACAGTATGAGCGGACACGCCTCGCTGATTTTGAGACGCGCACGCACGGGCACGTCCATGCCTTCCAGCATTTTTATTTCCTGCAACAGCGCAGTCGGAGACAGCACTACACCGTTGCCGATCAGGCACTGCACGCCCTCGCGCAGCACGCCGGAGGGAATGAGGTGCAGCACGGTCTTTTTGCCATCGATGACCAGCGTGTGACCGGCGTTATGCCCGCCCTGAAAGCGCACCACGGCGTGCGCGCGGTCGGTGAGCAGGTCGACAATCTTACCCTTGCCCTCATCGCCCCATTGGGTGCCGATCACAACGACGTTTTTACCCACTTTTACTGTTCTCCGGCTTTATTACAGTCCAAATACCCTGACGCAGTTCCAGCACGCGCTCACAGCCCATCTCGCGCGCGCCGCCGGTCTGTCCCGGCAGTGCGCACACCACGCACTCGCCCTCGGCGCGCAACTTTCGAATCTGCGCATCGAGCGCACTGTCATCGGTGCATGGCGCGAAAATGCCGTTGGCTTGGGCTGCCGCCGGCGTGATTGCGAGACCCGCCAAGGTCTTTAAATCGGCGCTGAAGCCGGTCGCCGGACGCGCGCGGCCAAACACGGCGCCGATGTCATCGTAACGCCCGCCCTGTGCTATCGCCTGTCCCTGTCCCGGCACATAGGCGGCAAACACGGCGCCGGTGTGATAGCGATAACCGCGCAATTCCGCGAGATCGAAATGCAGCGGCGTGTGCGGCAATCGGCGACGCACGGCCTGCGCGAGGCTGTATAAACTCTCCAGCGCGTTCAGCGTTTCCGCAGAGCTGCCGTGCAATACGCGCCGCGCCTCTTCCAGCACCTCTGCGCCGCCGTTCAAATCCGCCAGTTGGGCGAAGCGTTGGCGGTATGTTTTGGTCAACGCGAATTGTGCCAGCAGTTCTTCTATGTCGGTGCGCGACTTGCGTTGCAGCGCATCAAACAAGATACTTTCCTGTTCCGCGTTCAAGCCCGCCTCGCGCACGAGTCCGCGATAAATGCCGACGTGGCCGAGATCGAGATACACGTCCTGCACACCCGTGGCCGCGAGCGTCTCCAGCATCAGGCACAGCACTTCGAGATCGCTCTCGATACCCGCATGACCGTAGAGCTCCGCACCCACTTGCAGCGGATTACGCGAACGCGCAAAACCGTCAGGCAAGGTGTGCAGCACTGTGCCGAGATAGCATAGCCGCACCGGCGTAGTGCGCTTGAGACGATGCGCGTCGATACGCGCGACTTGCGGCGTCATGTCGGCGCGCACGCCCATCAGGCGTCCGGTGAGTTGATCAGTGATCTTGAAGGTTTGCAGATCGAGGTCGTTGCCGGTGCCGGTGAGCAGCGATTCGAGATACTCCACCAGCGGCGGCATGACGAGTTCGTAGCCGCAGGTGCGGAACAGATCGAGCAGCTTGCGCCGCAGCGTTTCGAGTTGCTGCGCCTCAAGTGGCAGCACCTCCTCAATGCCCTCGGGCAACAGCCAGCGATCTTGACGAGACATAAGCGTGGTCAGAAAATGAAGGTTTTAACGCAAGAAGTATAACAGACCGAGGCCGAGCAGCATGCTAACAAGTCCGCCTATGCGGAGCGCGCGGTCGTTCATCTCCGCCATGCGGGTGAGCGTACTGCGCAGCCCCGCCGGGCTGAGAAACGGCAGTATGCCTTCGATGATGAGTAACAGCGCAATCGCAGCCGCCAGGCTATCCCACATCGCCGGCCTTCGTCATGGTGCGGTTCCGCCTACCCGCCACTCACCTCGCGCCGCCCGGATTCGGACTCTTGAAGTATTTGAAGAAATCCGAGCCGGGATCCAGCACCAGTATGTCGCTTTTATCCCGAAAAGTGTTTTTGTATGCATTCAGGCTGCGATATAGCGAGTAGAATTCCGCATCGCTGCCAAAAGCCTTGGCATAGATGGCTGCGGCCTGCGCATCGCCCTGGCCGCGCGTAACCTCGGCATCTCGGTAAGCCTCAGCGAGGATCACGCTGCGCTGCCGGTCCGCGTCCGCCCTGATGCGCTCCGCCGCCTCCGCGCCGCGCGCACGCAAATCCTTCGCCACCCTCTCGCGCTCGGCCTGCATACGCTGGAACACCGAGAGACTCACTTCTTTGGGCAAATCCACCCGGCGCAGGCGCACATCGATCACCTCGATGCCGAACTGGTGAGCCTGCTGGTTAGCGGTGACAGTCAGCGTCTCCATGATCTTCGCCCGGTCACCGGAAATGACATCCTGAATGGTGCGCTTGCCGAATTCGCCGCGCAGTCCATCCTTGACGATCTGGTAAAGCCTCAGGTTTGCCCGCAATTCGTCGCCACCCATACTGCGGTAATAGTCCGCAACATTTTTGATGCGCCACTTGACGAAAGAATCGACAATGACATTTTTCTTCTCGGCGGTGAGATAACGCTCCGGCTCGGCTTCCGCAGTATGAATACGCGCATCGAATTTACGCACATTGTTGATCACAGGAATCTTTAAATGCAGCCCGGGCTCGAAATCTGAGCGCACGATCTCGCCCAGCCGGAACAGAATGACGCGCTCACGTTCGTTTACCGTAAAAATAGAAAAATATATCGCCGCCAGCAACACTACGGCCAGCCCCGGCAACAGCATCTTCAGCTTCTCCATCAGCGTTCTCCTCTGTCGCGGGTGCGATCACGCGTGTCACTACTCTGACCTTCCTGGGTTCGGGGCACCACCGAGGCGGCGGGCGGCAACATGCGCTCCAGCGCCTTGTCAGGCGGCATGGGCGTGACGCCACTCATGCGATCGAGCGGCAGATAAAGCAGATTGCTGCCGCCTTTGACATCCACCACAACCTTGCCCGCGCTGGTCAGCACCGATTCCACCGCATCCAGATACAAGCGCTCGCGAGTCACCGCAGGCGCCTTTCGATATTCAGCAAACACTTGCGTAAAGCGGCTGGCCTCACCTTCTGCCTGCGCGACGACACGCGCCTTGTGGGCCTTGCTTTCCTCGATCTGGCGCTGGGCGGCGCCGCGCGCGCGCGGGATAATGTCATTGGCGTAGGTTTCCGCCTCGTTTCTGAGGCGCTGTTCATCCTCACGCGACTTGATGACGTCTTCGAATGCTGCTTGCACCTCTTCGGGTGGCTGGGCATCCTGCAGATTGACGCTGGTCACTTCAAGCCCGCTGCGGTAACGATCCATCACGCGCTGCAACAGCGTCTCGGTGCGCAGCATTATTTCTGCGCGCCCCTCGGTGAGCACAAAATCCAGACTGCTTTTGCCGATGGTCTCGCGTACTGCACTCTCGGTCGCCTGGGCGAGCGTAGCGTCCGGGTCAATCACGTTAAACAGATAGTCGCGCGCATCCTTGACGCGGTATTGCACGGCGAGCTTGATGTCGACGATATTTTCATCCTGGGTGAGCATCAGAGACTCTACCGGCACACGCGGTGCAGCGGAGGCGCCACGTCCGCTTCCGCCGGTGCGGAAACCAATTTCGATATTGCGTATCTGGGCGACATTGACGACTTCGACGGTTTCAATCGGGTAGGGGATATGCCAGTGCGGACCTGGCATCGTGGTCTCAGCGTAATCTCCGAAGGTCAGCACCACGCCGCGTTCGGCGGGATCGACAATATAGATGCCGGATGCGAGCCAGATTACTAAAACAACAACTGCGCCAACCGCGCTCATGGAGCGCGTGTTGCCGTTGTTGCCGTTGTTGCCGTTGCTGCCGTTGCGCTTGCCGCCGAACAATCCGCCGAGGAATTGTTGCAGTTTGCGGAGGATGTCGTCGAGGTCGGGCGGGCCTGCCTCGCCCTTGCGCGCCCCTGCGCCCCAAGGATCCTTGCTGCCGCCTCCGGGTTCATTCCAAGCCATTACACACCTCATTCATATTTACTCAAAAGTCAGTAAGTAGAGCTACACTTCCCGTCACGTCCGCGCCCCTTGTTTAGGCGGCGGGACAGGGTGGGGGTAGGGTAACCAGTGTTTTACTCAGGAGTCACATCATTTCACGTTGTCGCCTTACTTTGTGACTCCTGAGTCATTAGTTTTCACCGACACAGTTTCCCGCTGGCTCACTGTAATGCGCATTGTAACCCTGTTCGGGGCCGCCACACACAGAGATTCGCTGCGCAACACGCTCTGCCACGGCTGCGCGCAACAGCTCCAGTCCCGCACCGCTCACCGCTGAAACCCACACGCGCCGAACCCTGCCATGTTCGTCGCGCTCCACGCGCGGGGTGAATTCCGGCACGAGGTCGATCTTGTTATAGACCTCAATCTGCGGCACACCCTCGGCGCCGATCTCCTTCAGCACCGCGTTGACCTGCTCCATGGCGGCATGGCGATTGTCTTCGTGCGCATCTATCACATGCAGCAGGAGATCAGCCTCGTGCGTCTCCTGCAAGGTGGAGCGGAACGCCGCCACCAGATCATGCGGCAGATGACGGATGAATCCGACCGTATCTGCGAGTATGGCATGACGGTCAGGGGCGAGATACATGCGGCGCAGGGTTGGGTCAAGCGTAGCGAAGAGCTGATTCGCGACATAGACGCTGGAGCGGGTCAGCCGGTTGAACAGGGTGGATTTTCCGGTATTGGTGTAGCCGACCAGCGAAACCGTGGGCACCGCCGCCTTGCGTCGCGCCTTGCGGCCCTGGCCACGCTGCATGGCCACTTTGTCGAGTTGCTTGTTCAGGTGCTTGATGCGCACGCGGATCAGGCGGCGGTCGGTTTCGAGCTGCGTCTCACCGGGACCGCGCAGGCCGATACCGCCCTTCTGGCGCTCAAGGTGCGTCCAGCCGCGCACCAGGCGCGTGGCTATGTGCTGTAACTGGGCCAGCTCCACTTGCAGCTTGCCCTCGTGGCTGCTCGCGCGCTGCGCAAAGATGTCGAGGATGAGTCCGGTGCGATCGAGCACACGGCATTGCAGCAGTTTTTCAAGATTGCGCTCTTGCGCCGGTGACAGCGAGTGGTTGAACAACACCACCTCGGCACACTCATGCTCTACGCAGGCGCGGAGCTCCTCGGCCTTGCCGCTGCCGATGAAGTATTTGGGGTCGGGTTGCTGACGGCTGCCGGTGACCACTGCGACCGGACGGGTGCGTGCGGAGACAGCCAGATCATTCAGCTCGGCCAGCTCCTCACGCTGATCGGCCGCGCGAAAATTGACATGCACCAGCACGGCGCGTTCAGCCCCGCCGTGCCGTTGCTGGGGACGGTCAAACAATCATCTACCCATTGCCCACATCCGGCGTCGCATCATCCTCAATGGGAAGCTTGATGTTGCGCGACGGTACCACGGTGGAAATGGCGTGCTTGTATACCATCTGGCTCACGGTGTTTTTTAACAGCACCACGAATTGATCGAACGATTCAATCTGGCCCTGCAACTTGATTCCGTTGGTCAGATAAACCGAGACCGGCACACCTTCTTTGCGCAGCGCATTCAGGAAGGGGTCTTGCAGTGATTTCCCTTTAGTCATACTTGCTCCCCGTTTCTAGTTATTAGATCCATCAGATTCAAGGGGTTAAAGGAGAAACTACTCGCTTGATATCTTCTGGCCAAGCAAACCTTTGACACTCATCCGGGTATTAAGTTGTGGCAGCGTTACAGTATTTCAAGACGGTTGCCAAAAGATCGGCGGCCTCGCTGTCAAACCAGCGCGCGTCCAGCTCGGCGCGCAGCCAAGTCAACTGGCGTTTAGCAAGCTGCCGCGTGGCTATAATAGCGCGTCTTTCCATTTCGTCGCAATCAATCTCACCCGCCAGAAACCCCCATATCTGGCGGTAGCCCACGGCGCGCAACGACGGCAGCGCCGGGGCTAGGTCACCCCGCTCATACAGCGCCCGCACCTCGTCCACCAGCCCCTGCTCCAGCATGCGCCGGAAGCGCCCGGCGATGCGCACGTGCAACAGCTCGCGCTCGGGCGGACTGAGCACCAATTTGAGCGGCGTATACGGAAAACTCTCGCCATCACCCCCCGTCTGTAGCGTGCTCATCGGCACGCCGCTGAGTTCATAGACCTCCAGCGCGCGCTGAATGCGCTGCGGGTCGTTGGGGTGGATGCGCGCCGCCGCTGCCGGATCAACCTCGGCCAGGCGCGCGTGCAACGCGGCCCAGCCCTGCGCCTCGCCTTCGGCACTGAGGCGGGCGCGCAACTCAGGATCGGCGCCCGGCAACGCGGAAAGCCCGCGCTCCAGCGCACGGAAATAAAGCCCCGTGCCGCCCGCCAGCAGCGGAATGCGCCCCGCGCGCGTGATTCCGGCCATCACACGCAGGGCGTCGGCGCGGAACTGGGCCGCGGAATACGGCTCGGATGGGTCGCGGATGTCGATCAGGTGATGCGGCACCGACTCCAACACGGCGCGCTCCGGCTTCGCGGTGCCGATGTCCATGCTGCGGTACACCATGGCCGAATCCACACTGATAATTTCGCACGGCAGGTGCTGCGCCAGCGCCAGCGCGAGATCGCTCTTGCCGGAGGCGGTGGGGCCCATCAGAAAAATTGCAGGGGGATGAAACACAGTAGCAAGTATCAAGTAACAAGTAACAAGAAGGCAAGGCAAGGCAATATTTCTCGACAATGAGGATCGGGGGTTGTTTCTTGGTGGCCTCGGCGAAGTCATTGCCCGCTTTGGCTGGCTGTGTCACGCCTACTGCCTGATGGACAATCACTATCATCTGCTTATCGAAACGCCGGAGGCCAACCTGTCGCTGGACATGCGGCAATTGAACGGCGTCTATGCCCAGCGCTTCAACCGGCGTCACGGACGTGTGGGGCACGTGCTCCAGGGGCGATTTAAGGCGATTGTGGTGGATCGTGACAGCTACCTGCTGGAGTTATGTCGCTACGTCGTGCTAAACCCGATACGTGCCGGGAGGGTGGAGCACATTGAGCGCTACGCCTGGAGCAGTTACCCGGCAACGATTGGGCTGGCCCAATGTCCGGCGTGGCTCAAGACGCACTGGGTGCTGGGCCACAAGCCAAAACGCGTGCCGTAGCCCGGCGACGCTACGCTGAGTTTGTGGCAGAAGGCAGGGGCCTTCCGTCCCCGTGGCCTGCGGTGAGAGGCCAGGCGTTGCTGGGATCGGAAGCCTTCGTGGAAAAGATGCGCCCGTTGCTTGAGGGCGTGCGCGAGTTGAAGGAAATCCCGCGCACCCAGCGTTTGCTGCACCGGCCCAGTTTGGCGCGGATGTTTATCAAGGCGGTTCGAAGCGATAAGGTCTTGCGCGACGAGACCATTCGAAAAGCGTATCTGGACTATCGCTACACCCTGCCAGCGATTGCTCGTCATGCCGGGGTGCATTATTCTACGGTGAGCAAGGTGATCAAGGGTGAGAGGTGAAAGCGTTATGGCAAGACTGACCCCATTTTTGCTTGACCCCATGTTTACGAGACCAGGGCCGAGGAGATTTAAATCAATACCGAATTCATAGCCAACGGCGGTCTGGAATATCTGCCTGCCTTCGCCATCAGTCTGGCCATCGGCATGTTGATTGGTCTGGAGCGGGAGCGCACGCCCACGGCCAAGGCGGGGCTGCGTACTTTCACTCTGGTGGCGCTGTTCGGCACCTTGGCGGCGCTGTTGTCGGAGCAGACCGGTGCGGCCTTGGTGCTGGCCGGTGGCCTGCTGGTGGTGGGCGGCATGATGGGCGGCCTACGCTCACGCCCCTCCCGATGCGGGCGGCGATCCCGGCACCACCACGGTAGCGGCCATCGTGCTGTGCTACGGACTGGGCGCGATGGTGTGGTATGGCTATCACCAGCTCGCGGTGATGATCGCCATCGTGACCACCGTGCTGCTCTACTTCAAGACCGAGTTGCACGGCATCACTCGTAGCCTCACCCGGCGCGATCTGATTTCTTTCCTGCAATTCGCGGTGTTGTCGCTGGTGATCCTGCCTCTCCTGCCGAATCAGAATTACGGCCCCTACCAGGCGCTCAACCCCTACCGGATATGGTGGATGGTGGTGCTGATCTCCGGCATGAGCCTCGCAGGTTACGCCGCCCTCCGCAGCGTCGGCCGGCGCCACGGCGCACCGCTTATGGGACTGTTCGGCGGGCTGGTGTCGAGCACCGCCACCACCCTGGTGTTCGCGCGCCACGCGCGCGGCAACGTGGAATTGGTTCCAATTGCCGCAGTGGTGATCCTGCTCGCCAACCTGATAGTGCTGATACGGCTGGGGGTCATTGCCGCCGTAGTATCACCAAACCTGCTGCCCGCGCTACTGCCGGTGCTGGGTGGCGGCCTGCTTGCAGGATTAGCCGGTACAGCCCTGTTTTGGCGCGACCTGCGCAGTGATGCCGCGTTGCCCGCCATGGAACTAAACAATCCCACCGAGATACGCACTGCGCTGAGCTTCAGCCTGCTCTACGCAGCGGTGCTGTTCGCCGCTGCCTGGCTGGCATATTACGCGGGTAATCAGGGGCTGTATGCCGTAGCGCTGGCGTCCGGCCTCGCCGACGTGGATCCGATCACGCTGTCCAGCCTGCGCCTGTTTGGGCTTGGCATACTGGCCGAAAGCCCGGTGGTGACAGCGATCACCCTGGCCTTTGCCGCCAACCTCGCCTTCAAATTCGGCCTGATGCTGTTTATCGGCGGCACGGCGCTGGCGCGCAAGACCGCCGTGGGCATGCTCTCCATCGCTGTGGGGGCTGGCGCGGGATGGGCAGCTTTTCATATTTAATTTCAAAAAAACACAGGGGCTGAATACGACTTGCACCCAACCCACCCTACGGAACCTCTCCGGTAAGGCTAACGAGAAACGCGGTTAGGTATTTCACCTGCTCATCACTCAAATCTTGCTGTAATTGAGTCTTGGCCATTACGCGCACGGCCTCGTCCAGCGTCGGCACGCTGCCGGTGTAAAAATAAGGCGCAGTCTGCGCGATATTACGCAGCGTAGGCACTTGAAACAAACGTTTGTGAATACCTTCTTTAGTCGCGTCATAACGCCCTAAATCATCCGTGACCAGATTATATTTCCGGTCGTACTCGCTGCCGATGTAATTCGGGAACAGTTCGTAAAACCCCTCCCCCATCGGCACCGGCGGTCCGGAGAGGTTGATGCCGAAGTGACAGGCCGAGCACCCGACCTTCTGAAATTCCTCAAAGCCGCGCCGTGCATTTTCAGATAACGCTTTTTTATCGCCCCTCAGGTAACGGTCAAAGACGCTCTCTGGGGTGATGAGTGTGCGCACGTACGCCGCCACCGCCTTGGCGATGTTGGTAGTAATCACGGGCTTCTCCTTGCCAAATACCCTGGCAAATTGTGTGCGGTAGCGTTTGCTGGCGGCGATGCGCTTAACCAGACTGGCTTCGTCCGGGTTAGCCAGCACATCGAGATCAAACAGGTGGTCTTTAACCGCCGCCTCAAGGCTCGCCACGCGCCCATCCCGGAATTGCACGCTTTGGAACGCGGCATTCAGCACCGTCGGTGTGGAGCGGCGCGGACTCTTACCGAGTGCGCCCACGGAACGTACGCGCCCGTCAGCGCCGCTCCTGTTCACATCGTGGCAAGTATTGCAGGAAATCGTGTTGTTGACCGAGAGCCGGGTATCGAAATACAGCTGCTTGCCCAGCACGATCATGGCGGGTGTCTGCGGATTGTCCGCAGGTGCTGGTGCGTTGTACGGCAATGGCGAAAATACTTCGAAAGCCGGTAGTGACTGCGCACAACCCACGAGCGCAACGAGTGTGACGTTGCGTAAAATCCTCAGCAGAACATTCATGCGCATTTCAGACCTTTGAAAACCAAAAAGCCGAGCAGGGCTCGGCTTTTTATGTGTATCTAAAAAATTCTTACTTCGCAGCCGCTTTGACTTCCACCGGCTGAGGACGATCCACCAGCTCAACCAGCGCCATTGGCGCGGCATCACCGGCACGGAAGCCGTATTTCAAGATGCGCAGGTAGCCGCCGGGGCGCGCCCTGTAACGCGGGCCGATTTCGTTGAACAGCTTGGTGACCATCTCGCGATCCCTGATGCGCGCGAATGCAAGCCTGCGCTTGGAAACGCTGTCGATCTTGGCGAGCGTGATCAGCGGCTCCACCACGCGCCTCAGGTCTTTGGCCTTGGGCAGCGTGGTCTCGATCACCTCATGGCGCAGCAGCGCTGCGGCCATGTTCTTGAACATGGCGCTGCGGTGCGAGCTGTTGCGGCTTAATTGACGTCCTGCATTGCGGTGGCGCATATAAGTTCCTGAATCCTTGCGATGTTAAGCAGTCGCTTTTTCTTTGTCACGCAGATGCGCGGGCGGCCAGTTTTCCAGGCGCATGCCGAGCGAGAGGCCATGAGAGGCCAGTACATCCTTGATCTCGGTGAGCGACTTCTTGCCGAGGTTCGGAGTCTTCAGAAGTTCGTTCTCAGTACGCTGAATCAGGTCGCCGATGTAGTGAATGTTTTCCGCCTTGAGGCAGTTCGCGGAGCGCACCGTGAGCTCGAGATCGTCCACCGGAAGCAGCAGAATGGGGTCGATCTCGGCTTGCATCGAGGCCGGCAGTACTTCTTCACTGCCCTTGAGCTCGACGAAGGTAGAGAGCTGATCCTGCAATATCGTAGCGGCGCGGCGGATCGCTTCTTCCGGATCGACGGTGCCGTTAGTTTCGATGTCGATCACCAGCTTGTCGAGATCGGTGCGCTGCTCAACGCGCGCACGCTCCACGGCATAGGTAACGCGCCGCACAGGGCTGAACGAGGCATCAAGATTGAGCTTGCCGATCTTGCGGTCTTCCTCGGCATTGGCGCGTGTCGAAGCCGGTTCATAACCACGGCCACGCTTAACCTTGAGCGTCATGTTGATTTCACCTGACTTGGTGAGATGCGCGATGACGTGATCGGGGTTCACGATTTCGACATCGTGGTCGAGCGTGATATCGCGCGCCAGCACAACGCCCTGACCTTTCTTTCTCAGCGTGAGGGTGGCCTCATCGCGCGCGTGCATGCGTATTGCAAGGCTCTTGAGGTTGAGCAGGATTTCTACCACATCTTCCTGCACACCTTCAACGGTAGTGTATTCGTGCAGAACACCTTCAATTTCAGCTTCAACCACCGCGCTCCCCGGCATGGAGGAGAGCAGGATGCGACGCAGCGCGTTACCCAAGGTGTGACCAAAGCCGCGTTCGAGGGGCTCCAGAGTTACCCTGGCGTGTCTGTCGTTAACGGCTTGAACAGAGACCAGACGTGGCTTCAAAAATTCTGCGACTGAACCCTGCATAGCAAATCCTCTTGGTATAACCAGCGTTACTTCGAGTACAACTCGACGATAAGATGTTCGTTGATGTCGGCGGAAAGCTCACTGCGTTCCGGCAAGGCCTTGAACACGCCTTGCAGCTTGGTGACGTCCACATCAAGCCAGTCCGAAAAACCACGCTGTTGGGCCATTTCCATGGCCGCCTTGATGCGCAACTGTTCCTTGGCCGCATCAGCAGCAGCGATGACATCATTCGGCTGCACCTGATAACTCGGAATATTGACCTTTTTACCGTTGACGGTAATCGCATTGTGCCGCACCAACTGCCTGGCTTCCGAGCGCGACGCGCCAAAGCCCATGCGATACACGACATTGTCCAGACGCCCTTCCAGAAGCTGCAACAGCAGCTCTCCGGTTGAACCCTTGCGGCTGTCAGCCTGGGCATAGTAGCCACGGAACTGGCCTTCCATGATGCCGTAGGTACGACGCAGCTTCTGCTTCTCGCGCAGCTGGCGGGCATAGTCAGACAAGCGCGTGCGGCGCTGCCCATGCTGTCCGGGCGGGAAGGCGCGGCTCTCGATCGCGCACTTGCTGGTAAAACACTTCTCGCCCTTGAGGAAAAGCTTCTCCCCCTCACGGCGGCACAAACGACACTTGGGACCAGTATATTTAGCCACTTTAGAAAAACCCTTAAACGCGACGTCGTTTCGGAGGACGGCAACCGTTATGCGGAATCGGTGTCACGTCGGAGATGTTGATAACCTTGAAACCTACCGCATTGAGCGCACGCACGGCGTACTCGCGGCCCGGCCCGGGACCCTTGATAAACACCTCAAGCGTCTTGACGCCGAACTCCAGTGCCGCAGTACCTGCCTTCTCGGCAGCCACCTGCGCCGCAAACGGCGTGCTCTTGCGCGAGCCACGGAAGCCGCAGCCACCCGCAGAGGCCCAGCTCAGCGCGTTGCCCTGGCGGTCAGTGATCGTAATGATGGTGTTGTTGAACGAGGCATGCACATGCGCCATGCCATCGACGACATTCTTCTTGACCTTTTTACGGGCGCGCGATGCAGTTTTGACTGCTGTTTTGACTACCATATAATCCCGTTATGTTTTGCGAATGGCTTTGCGCGGACCCTTGCGTGTGCGCGCGTTGGTGCGGGTGCGCTGCCCACGCACCGGGAGGCCGCGGCGATGACGCAGACCGCGATAGCAGCCGAGATCCATCAGGCGCTTGATGCTCATCGACACCTCTCGGCGCAGATCGCCTTCGACCCTGATCTTCGCCACTTCAGAACGAAGCGCTTCGACCTGGGCCTCGGTCAGGCTCTTGACCTTGATGCGCGGATCAACATGCGCTGCCGCACAAATGGCCTGCGCACGGGTATGTCCGATGCCGTAGATTGACGTTAACGCAATCACGGTATGCTTCTGGACTGGAATATTTATGCCTGCAATACGTGCCATTCAACTATTCTCGCTCTGAGAAATAACATCCTTGAAAAACTATTTATTATACGCATTCAAGTAACAATAATCAAACTATCTGCTGCGCTCAGCCTTGACGCTGCTTGTGACGCGCATTGGTACATACCACGCGCACCACGCCCTTGCGCTTTAGCACCTTGCAATTACGACACAGCTTTTTTACCGAAGCTCGCACTTTCATAAAAATTCTCCACACTACAATCTGTACATGATGCTATGTATGGATGGTCGATCCGGCATCCTACCGGGGCTGGCCTCTAAGGTTCGCCTTCTTTAACAGGCCTTCGTACTGATGCGACATCAAGTGCGACTGTACCTGCGCGATAAAATCCATGACCACCACGACAATAATCAGCAGCGATGTACCGCCGAAATAAAACGGCACGTTCCAGTACACGATCAAAAACTCCGGCAACAGGCACACCAGCGTGACGTAGATCGCACCCGCCAGTGTGAGCCGCGTGGTAACGCCGTCAATATAATGCGCGGTCTGATCACCGGGCCGTATACCCGGGACAAAGGCGCCGGACTTCTTCAGGTTCTCCGCCGTCTCTTTCGGGTTAAACACCAGCGCCGTATAAAAAAAGCAAAAGAAAATAATCAGCGCTGCATACGACATCACATACAGCGGTTGTCCGGGCGACAGTGCAGTGGCAATATCACGCAGCCAACTCAAGCTTTCACTGCTGCCCCACCAACTGCCGAGGGTGCTCGGAAACAGCAGCATACTCGATGCAAAAATCGGCGGAATGACACCCGCCATGTTTAACTTGAGCGGCAGGTGGCTTGCCTGCGCTGCAAATATCTTGCGCCCCATCTGACGCTTGGCGTAGTTCACCGGGATCCGCCGTTGACCACGCTCCACGAATGCCACAAACGCAGTCACTGCAAGTACTAGCGTAAACAATACCAGTACAATGAAAAAGTGCATCTCACCGGTGCGCGCGAGCTCAAGCGTACCGCCAACTGCCGACGGCAGACCGGCCACAATGCTGGCAAAGATAATGATCGAAATACCATTGCCCACACCGCGCTCAGTCACCTGCTCGCCGAGCCACATCAGGAACATGGTGCCGGTCACCAGTGCGACCGTCGCTACGAACAAAAAATTCATGCCCGGGTTAATCACCACCGAGACTCCACCGCTACTCTGGCTTTGGAGCGCAATCGCTATACCGATGGCCTGGAACAAGGCGAGCACCAAAGTACCACGGCGTGTGTACTGCGTAATCTTGCGCCGTCCGGCTTCGCCTTCTTTTTTAAGCTGCATCAGCGACGGAAGCGTCACCGAAAGCAATTGCACGATAATGGAGGCCGAAATATACGGCATGATACCGAGCGCAAATACCGACAGACGCTCCAAGGCACCGCCGGAAAACATGTTGAACATGTCAACGATAGTTCCGCGCTGCTGCTCGAACAAAGCCGCCAGTGCCACCGGATCAATGCCGGGCACAGGTATGTGAGCACCGATACGAAACACTACCAGCGCGCCTAACACGAACAGCAGGCGCCGCCTCAGCTCGCTGAGTTTACCCACGCCCCCCAGGGCGCTTGCCATGGTTGAGCGAGTAACGGACACTTAATCCTCAATCTTGCCGCCGACAGCCTCAATGGCGACACGCGCACCCTTGGTGACAGCGAGGCCGCGCGTTGTGACCGCAGCCTCCAGCTTGCCGGAAGCGATCACCTTGACGCGCTTGACGGCCTTGGGTACGAGATCTGCCGCCTTGAGCAGCGCCATGTCGATGACCTGGCCGCTCAGCTTTTGCAGCGTATCCAGACGCACTTCCGCAGTATCATCAGCGGTCGGTGAAGCAAAGCCGTGCTTGGGCAAGCGACGCTGAATAGGCATCTGGCCGCCTTCGAAGCCAACCTTGTGATAGCCACCGGCACGTGCATGCTGACCCTTGTGACCGCGTCCGCAGGTCTTGCCGAGGCCGGAGCCACCGCCACGTCCGACGCGTTTGCGCACGGTTTTTTCACCCGGCGCGGGTTTTAGTGTATTGAGATGCATCAGGCGACGTCCTCGACCTTGACCATATAAGAAACCTTGTTGATGATGCCGCGCACTTCCGGAGTGTCCTGCAACTGTACGCTCTGGTTCATGCGCCGCAGACCCAAGCCTTTAAGACAGGCAACATGCCGTGGCAGACGCCCATGCTTGCTGCGCACCAATGTAACCTTTACTTTCTTCGCCGCAGGCATGTCTACTCCAGTATCTCGGCCACGGTCTTGCCGCGCTTGGTAGCGATTTCTTCCGGCGCCGACATGTCCGTCAGCCCCTTCAGGGTGGCTCGTACTACGTTGATGGGGTTGGAAGAGCCGATGCACTTGGCCAGTACGTCCTGCACGCCCAACACCTCGAACACCGCCCGCATGGCGCCGCCAGCGATGATGCCGGTGCCTTCCGATGCCGGTGACATGAATACCTTGGTCGCACCGTGGTTGGATGTGATCGCATACTGCAAGGTGCGCCCATTCAGTCTCACCGAGTGCATGTTGCGGCGCGCATCGTCCATCGCCTTCTGAATCGCCGCCTGCACTTCACGTGCCTTGCCGCGACCGAGGCCGATCTTGCCGTTGCCGTCACCCACCACCGTCAGCGCGGAGAAGCCGAATTGACGTCCGCCCTTGACCACTTTGGCGACACGGTTTACGTTGACCAGCTTTTCCTTTAAGCCATCACTCGACTTCGCGCTTTCGTAGCTCGACATGCTCTCAATCCTTTAAAATTGCAGACCGTTTTCGCGCGCAGCCTCTGCGAGCGACTTGACGCGACCGTGGTACTTGAAGCCAGAGCGATCAAAGGCAACATTGGATATACCCGCCGCTGTGGCACGCTCGGCCAGCAGCTTGCCTACTGCTGCTGCTGCGGCCACGTTACCCGTACCCTTTACGACGCTTTTGATTACGGCTTCCAGTGTCGAGGCACAGGCCACAACCTTGGCACCACCCGGCGCGATTAGCTGGGCGTAGATGTGACGTGGCGTGCGGTGTACGCACAACCGGTACATTTCCAGTTCTTTGATTTTTGAACGCGCGCGTAGTGCGCGGCGTAATCGACCTGTTTTCTTGTCCATGGCTCTATCCCTTACCCATTACTTCTTCTTCACTTCTTTACGCACGACGACTTCGTCGGAATAACGCACACCCTTGCCTTTGTAGGGTTCCGGCGGACGGTACGAGCGAATCTTCGCGGCCACAGCGCCGACCTGCTGCTTGTCCATGCCCTTGATCACCACCTCGGTCTGGGTAGGTGTTTCAATTGTAATACCCGGGGGCACGGCAAAATTGAGCGGGTGCGAAAATCCCAAGGTAAGATTCAGCACCTTGCCCTGCACCTGCGCGCGGTAACCCACGCCCACCAATTCGAGCTTTTTGCTGAAGCCCTGCGTAACACCCATCACCATATTGTTGACCAGCGAGCGCGTGGTACCCGCCATGGCATCGGAGCGGGTCTCACCGTCGCGCGGCGAGAAGGTGAGGACATTATTCTCAAACAGCATTTGAACGCACTTATCCAAGGTAAGCTGCAACGAACCCTTCGCACTCTTTACCGTGATTTCTTGCCCCTGAAAAGCTACCTCAACTCCTTTGGGAACAGGGATGGGGTTTTTGGCGACTCTCGACATGGCATCCTTCCCTTACGCGACCACACACAGAACTTCGCCACCAACGCCTGCTTTACGCGCAGCACGGTCGGTCATTAAGCCTTGTGGTGTTGATACGATAGCGATACCCAAACCAGCCAGCACCTTGGGCAGGCTGTCCTTCTGTCTGTACACACGCAACCCAGGGCGGCTCACACGCCGCAACTGGTCGATAACCGGTTTGCCGGCATGGTATTTCAACATGACATGCAGCTTAGGCTTGGCGCCGGCTTCACGTACCGCGTAATCGTTGATATAACCCTCGTCTTTCAGCACCTGGGCTACCGCCGCCTTGAGGCGCGATGCCGGCATGCTCACTTCTGCCTTTTTCGCGCTCAATCCATTCCGGATGCGCGTCAGCATATCTGCTATGGGATCGGTCATGCTCATAAAGTCAGTTCCTGTAAAATCAGTTTCCAGTAGCTAGCTGTTCGCTACCGTTGTTTACCAACTTGCCTTCACCAGACCGGGAATATCACCACGCATGGCGGCCTCACGCAGCTTGTTGCGCGCCAATCCGAACTTGCGATAGTAGCCATGCGACCTGCCGGTGATGCGACAGCGATTATGCAACCGAACCGGGCTCGCATTGCGCGGCAGGGCCTCGAACTTGCGACGCGCGTCATCGTGCACCTGGTCGCTGGCTTTCGGATCGCGCATCTGCGCCTTCAGGGCTGCGCGTTTCTCCGCATACTTTTTCACAGTACGGGCGCGCTTTAATTCACGATTAATTAATGATGTCTTGGCCATGGGTTTTAGCTGCGTAACGGGAATTTAAATGCGGCGAGTAATGCGCGCCCTTCTTCGTCGGTCTTCGCGCTGGTGGTAATGGTGATATCCATACCGCGCAGTGCATCGACTTTGTCATATTCGATCTCGGGGAAAATGATCTGCTCACGCACACCCAGACTGTAGTTGCCGCGTCCATCAAACGACTTCGGACTAAAGCCACGAAAATCACGGATACGCGGGATGGCGATATTGATCAGCCGATCCAGAAATTCGTACATGTGGGTGCGGCGCAGTGTTACCTTGCAGCCGATGGCCAGGCCTTCACGAATCTTGAAGCCAGCGATGGACTGGCGCGAAAAGGTAACCACCGGTTTTTGCGCGGCGATTTTGGTCATGTCCGCTACAGCGTTGTCCACGATCTTTTTGTCCGCAACACCCTCGCCCACGCCCATGTTCAGCGTGATCTTGGTGATGCGCGGAACCTGCATCGGGCTCTTGTACGCAAACTGCTCGGTAAGCGCCTTCACTACCGCGTCTTCGTAATGTTTCTTTAATCGTGCAACGGTTGCCATAATCGTACTACCTGTCCAGCACTTCGTTATTGGACTTGAAGTAGCGCACCTTGCGCCCGTCCTCAAGGGTGCGGAAACCGATGCGGCCACCTTTTTTCGTGGCCGGGTTGTAGATCGCCACATTCGAGATATGCAGCGGCATCTCTTTCTCGATGATGCCGCCGCTGGCGCCGCGCGCAGGATTCGGCTTGGTATGCCGTTTCGCCATGTTGATATTTTCAACCAGCACGCGGTCGTTGACCATGACGCGACGCACTGCGCCACGCTTGCCTTTGTCTTTTCCGGTGGTGACGATGACCTCGTCGCCCTTCTTGATTCTGTCCATGACGCCTTATAATCCTGAGTTACAACACTTCCGGTGCCAATGAGATGATCTTCATGAATTTCTCACTGCGCAATTCACGCGTCACCGGCCCGAAGATACGGGTGCCGATCGGCTGTTGCTGGGCATTGAGCAGTACCGCAGCATTGGTGTCGAAACGGATCAAGGAGCCATCCGCGCGGCGTATGCCTTTGCGCGTGCGCACCACGACGGCGTCATACACCTCGCCCTTCTTGACCTTGCCGCGCGGGATCGCCTCTTTAATGCTCACCTTGATGACGTCGCCTATGCCGGCGTAGCGGCGGTGTGAGCCGCCCAGCACCTTGATGCACATCACCCGGCGCGCGCCGCTGTTATCCGCTACATCCAGATGGCTTTGCATTTGTATCACGGACGATCTCCAAGGTGGCTCTAGTATTCAGTTACACAACTTCTAATTTTAACACAAAAATCTGTTACTCATACGCCAATAAACATCGCGTTATCCAGCAACCGCCTTCTCGATAATTTTGACCAGGCGCCACGACTTGGTCTTGGACAGCGGACGGCACTGCTCCACAGACACCAGATCGCCTTCGCTGCAGGCATTCTTCTCGTCATGCGCATGCAGCTTGGTGGTGCGCTTCACATACTTGCCGTACATCGGGTGCGGCACGGTGCGATCCACCAGCAGAGTAATCGACTTGTCCATCTTGTTGCTGATGACGCGGCCGGTGACGGTGCGACTTGCGCTGGTTTCCTGCTTCATGACGCCTTACCTGTTGTTTCGTTCAATATCGTTTTTACGCGCGCAATGCTGCGACGCACGCTGCGCAATGCGCTCGGCTTGGCCAGTTGGCCCGTGCCCTTTTGCATGCGCAGGTTGAATTGCTCACGCAACAAATCGATCAATTCCTTGTTCAGGTCTTGCGCCGACTTCTTTCTCATCTCAGTTGCTTTCATCACATCACCGTACGCGCTACAAACGTGGTCAGTACCGGGAGCTTGGACGAGGCCAGTCTGAATGCCTCGCGTGCGATTTCCTCGGTTACGCCTTCAATTTCATACAGCATGCGGCCCGGCTGCACCATGGCCACCCAGTACTCGACGTTACCCTTGCCGTTACCCATGCGAACTTCGAGCGGTTTCTTGGAGATCGGCTTGTCCGGGAAGATGCGTATCCACACCTTGCCGCCGCGCTTCAGGTGGCGGGTCATGGCGCGGCGCGCGGCCTCGATCTGGCGAGCGGTAATCTGCCCGGCGCCGGTGGATTTCAGACCAAACTCGCCGAAGCTCACGCGGTTGCCCGTCATGGCAAAGCCGCGGTTACGGCCCTTCATCTGTTTACGGTACTTGGTTCTCTTGGGCTGCAACACAACACTAACCCCCTGCGCCGGCGTGGGCCGCGGTTTTTTCGGCGCCTTCTTCAGCCATCAACTCGGCCTTCTTGAATACCTCGCCCTTGAATATCCATACCTTGATGCCAATCACACCATAGGTGGTGTGCGCCTCGGCCAGGCCGTAGTCTATGTCGGCACGCAGGGTGTGCAACGGCACACGTCCCTCACGCACCCACTCGCTACGTGCGATTTCAGCACCGTTGAGACGGCCGCCGATATTGATCTTGATGCCGAGGGCGCCGATGCGCATGGTGTTGGTCGCGGCGCGCTTCATGGCGCGGCGGAACATGATGCGCTTCTCAAGCTGCTGCGCAATGCTCTCGGCGACCAGATAGGCGTCGAGCTCCGGCTTGCGGATTTCCTCCACGCTGACGTGTACCGGAATACCCATCATCGCACTCAGATGCTTGCGCAGCACCTCGATGTCTTCACCCTTTTTGCCTATCACAATACCCGGGCGGGCGGTATGGATGGTGATGCGCGCGCTGCGTGCCGGGCGCTCGATCTGGATGCGGCTCACTGAGGCCTGCGCCAACTTCTTGCGCAGATACTCGCGCACTTGCAGGTCGGTATTCAGATAATCTGCATAATTCTTGGTATCGGCATACCACATGGACGTCCAGTCCTTGACGATGCCGAGGCGTATACCGATAGGATGTACTTTGTGACCCATAGCCTGTTCTCGCGTCCTGTTACTTGGCAGCTACTGTAATGGTGATGTGACTGGTGCGCTTCAAAATACGTGCGCCACGACCCTTGGCACGCGCATGCATGCGTTTTTGCATCGGCCCGCCATCCACAAAGATGGAGGATATCTTCAATTCGTCGACGTCGGCGCCGACATTGTGCTCGGCGTTGGCGATGGCCGACTCCAGCACCTTCTTGATCAGGGCGGCCGCCTTTTTGGGGCTGAAGGCCAGCAGTTGCAGCGCGCGACCAACCGGCATGCCGCGAATCTGATCCGCGACCAGACGTCCCTTCTGTGCTGAGATGTGGGTGTACTTCAATTTCGCGACGGCTTGCATAGTGATCTCTCGTTATGAGGAGGCCGGAGCCGCCGCCTTCTTGTCGCCGGTGCCGGTATGGCCCTTGAAGGTACGGGTGGGAGCGAACTCACCCAGTTTGTGGCCGACCATGTTGTCGGTAATCATCACCGGCACGTGTAGACGGCCATTGTGTATGGCAATGGTGAAGCCGATCATGTCCGGCAAAACCATCGAGCGCCGCGACCAAGTCTTGATGGGGCGCTTGCTGTTGGTGGCGACCGCCGCCTCGACCTTCTTGACGAGATGCGCATCGATAAACGGACCTTTTTTAACTGAACGTGGCATGCGATTATTTCCTTACCTTACGCCTCTGGGACGACGATGCACTATCATGCCGTCAGTGCGTTTGTTCTGACGTGTCTTGTAACCTTTGGTTGGCGTGCCTGACGGCGACACCGGATGGCGTCCGCCCGAGGTGCGGCCTTCACCACCTCCGTGCGGATGGTCGACGGGGTTCATCGCCACACCACGCACGGTGGGACGTACACCGCGCCAACGCGCCGCGCCTGCCTTGCCGTATGAGCGTAGCGCGTGCTCTGCATTACCCACCTCACCCAGCGTAGCGCGGCAGTCGATCGCCACCTTGCGCATCTCACCGGAGCGCAAGCGCAGAACGGCGTGATCACCCTCGCGCGACACCAGCTGTACAGATGTGCCAGCACTGCGCGCCATCTGCGCACCCTTGCCGGGCTGCATCTCGATGCAATGCACGGTGCTGCCGACCGGGATGTTGCGTAATGGCAGACAATTGCCCGGCTTGATCGGGGACTCCGGGCCGGAGATGACGCTGGAATCCGCCGCCAGATCCTTGGGGGCGATAATGTAACGGCGTTCGCCATCTGCGTAAAGCAGCAATGCGATACGCGCAGTGCGGTTGGGATCGTATTCAATACGCTCCACGCGCGCCGGGATGCCGTCTTTCTGGCGTTTGAAATCGATCAAGCGGTAATGCTGCTTGTGACCACCACCCTGGTGACGCGTAGTGATGCGGCCATTGTTGTTGCGCCCGCCCTTTCTTGACTGCGGCTCAAGCAGCGGCGCATACGGCGCGCCCTTGTGCATATCCGCCGTCACCACCTTGGTGACAAAGCGGCGTCCGGGGGAAGTAGGTTTTGTTTTTACCAGTGCCATAAAATGTACCCTTACTTCGCTTCGCCGGTAAAATCGATATCATGCCCAGGCATCAGGCTGACATAGGCCTTCTTCCAACCCGAGCGGCGGCCCACACGCGCACCAGCGCGCTTGGCTTTGCCTTTTACGTTGGTCACACGCACAGCGCCCACTTTGACCTTGAACATAAGCTCGACCGCCTGCTTGATGTCCGGCTTGGCCGCGCTGCTCGCCACCTTGAATACAAACTGCTTGTGCTTGTCAGCCGTGCGCGTACTCTTTTCAGAGATGTGCGGCGCAAGCAGCACCTTCATTAATGATTCTTGACTCATCCCAGCACCTTTTCGAAGTGTTTGATCGCGCCCACGGTCATCAGCACCTTCTCAAATCCGACCAGGCTCACCGGGTCAACCGTCTTTACGTCACACACGCCAATTTTGTGCAAATTGCGCGCAGATAATATGAGCGTGTCATCCGCCTGCTCGGTCACAATCAGGACATTATCGCCCAGCCCAAGCGTCTCAATCTTGTCGATCAAGTCCTGGGTCTTGATGCGCTCCAGCGCAAACTCCACCACCACGGTAAGACGCTGTTGACGCGCCAGCTCAGACAAAATCGAACACAGTGCGCGGCCATACATCTTTTTATTCACCTTCTGCGAATAGTCGCCGGTCACCGCAGCGAATGTCTTGCCGCCACCCCGCCACAACGGGCTGCGTGAGGTACCTGCGCGCGCACGGCCTGAACCCTTCTGTGCCCACGGCTTTTTTCCGCCGCCACGCACTTGTGAACGCGTCTTCTGTGCGTGCGTGCCTGCACGGCCTGCGGCGAGATAGGCGGTCACCACCTGGTGTACCAATGTCTCGTTGAATTCGGCGCCAAAGGCAACATCGGAAACCTGCATCACGCCCGGTGTGCCCTTTTTGCCTACAGAGGTCAGTGTCAATTCCATTTCGCTTACACTCCTGGCCGGTTACGCGTCTTGGAAGACGGGCGCACAATCACATCACCGCCCGCCGCTCCGGGTACCGCGCCCTTGACCAGCAGCACATTGCGCGCAGTATCGACGCGCACCACTTCCAGACATTCTGCCGTGCGGCGCTTGTTGCCCAAATGACCGGCCATCTTCTTGCCCTTGAACACGCGGCCCGGCGTCTGACGCTGACCGATAGAACCCGGCGCGCGATGCGACAGCGAGTTACCGTGCGTGGCATCACCCATGGTGAAATGATGACGCTTAATGGTGCCGGCAAAGCCTTTACCGATGGTCGTACCCGCGACATCTACCATTTGGCCTGGCTTGAACATGTCTACTGTGATTTCAGCACCAGCGGCCAGACCTTCGCCCTCGTTATCGTCGAGACGAAACTCCCACAGGCTGCGGCCTGCGGCCACGCCGGCCTTGGCGAAGTGCCCTGCTGCAGCCTTGGTGACACGGCTCGCACGCCGCGTGCCCAGCGTGATCTGAAGCGCGCGATAACCATCGTTGTCCAAGGTTTTCACCTGGCTGATACGATTCGGCTCCACCTCAATCACGGTGACAGGAATGGAAACCCCTTCGTCTGTGAAGACGCGGGTCATTCCGCATTTACGTCCAATAACTCCCAAGGCCATGATGTCGTCTCTAATTCAGTTTAATCTGTACGTCTACACCCGCCGCGAGATCGAGCTTCATCAGCGCGTCCACGGTCTTGTCGGTGGGGTCCACGATATCCATCAGCCGCTTGTGGGTGCGGATTTCATATTGATCACGCGCATCTTTGTCGACGTGCGGCGATGTCAGCACGGTAAAGCGCTCGATCTTGCTGGGCAACGGAATCGGCCCACGCACATGTGCACCTGTGCGCTTCGCGGTCTCCACGATCTCACGCGCCGATTTATCAATCAGGCGGTGATCGAAAGACTTCAGTCTGATGCGTATCCTTTGGTTAGTAGCCATTAATTACTCCAGTATCTTCGCCACTACACCCGCGCCCACCGTCCTGCCGCCTTCACGAATAGCAAAGCGCAGACCTTCTTCCATCGCAATCGGGGCAATCAGGGCGAT
>CAWUTX010000014.1:0-13693 GCA_963925015.1 uncultured Gammaproteobacteria bacterium | reverse complement strand
CGAAACTTTACTCAGGAGTCACAAAGTCAGGCGACAACGTGAGTGGGGTGACTCCTGAGTAAATACACTGTTTACTCTACCCCCACCCTATCCCGCCCCCTAAACAAGGGGCGGGGACGTAACGGGTCGTTCCTGGGCATCCATGCGCCCGCGACATTCGCACGCCCCTGTGCAGCAGAAGTGTAGTCTTACTTACTGACTTATGAGTATGATGGACGCATGCCTAAAACACCCGACATCCTGCGCGTTGAGACCCTGGCCAGGACGCGCATCTTCCATGTAGAGCAAGTCGATATCCGCTTCTCCAACGGCGTTGAAGTTCAGTACGAACGCCTGCACGGCGCGCCGCGTGGCGCTGTGCTGGTGGTGCCCATGCTCGACCCCGATACCGTGTTGCTCATCCGCGAATACGCTGCGGGCGTCGAGCGCTACGAACTCGCATTGCCCAAGGGCCGCATCGAAGCGGGCGAAGGCCTGCTTGCCGCCGCCAACCGCGAGCTGATGGAAGAAGTCGGCCACGGCGCACACCGCCTGCAACACATCACCTCCCTGACGCTCGCGCCGGGCTACCTCAACCACACCACACACGTAGTGCTGGCGGAAGATTTATACCCGCACAAAGAGGCGGGCGACGAACCGGAAGAAATTGAAGTGGTGCCGTGGCGCTTGTCACAACTCCGGGAACTGCTCGCGCACAAAGAATGCACCGAGGCGCGCTCCATCGCTGCGCTGTTTATCGTACGCGACAGGCTGTATACGACACCGTAAGATATAAGTTATACATAGCGCCAGAAATCGTAGCGAGCGGCTTTCAGGCGGAGCGCAGGAACCGGAGTGTACAAGTAGTCTGCCGCTACGCAGCCCCGGATTCCGAGCACCGCACGCACCCGCACCAAAGACGCGCAGTAGATTTAGGGCGCTATGTATGGCTACCAGGGTAACTCGGCTCCGTCGTAAGCGATAAACAGTCCCGAATCCTTGAGCGTGAAGTCTTCCAGCACCTTGCGCATGCCGCGCACGCTCGTTTCTGCGGTAATTTCCGCATTCGGCCCGCCCATGTCGGTCTTCACCCAGCCGGGATGCAGCACCAGCGCGCCGATTCTGCGCGCCCTAAGATCGCGCGCCAGACTCACCATCACCGCACTGAGCGCGGCCTTGCTGGAGCGGTATAAGTAACTGCCGCCGCTGCCGTTGTCTCCCATGCTGCCCATGAGGCTGGAGATCGCGGCGATCAGGCGTTTTTCACCGCGCGCAACATTGCCCAGAAACGCCTCGGCTATTTTTGCCGCCGCCATCGTGTTGATGCGAAACTCGCGTTCCCAGGCGTGATAATTGAGCGTGCCGAAATTTTCATCTTCGCCGCCGTAAACACCCGCATTGTTCAGCAGAATATCAACCGGCGTGTCGCGCAACTCTTTCGCCAGCGCATCGATTTGCTTGTGATTTTCCACGTCGAGCGCATGCACGCTGATATTTTCATGCCACACCGCCAACTGCTGGAACTCGCGCGCCTTGCCGGGATATCAGCAACAGGCCAATACGCGCCAGCCGTCTTTTGCTATCTTATTCAGCGTGTTCTTTAACCGTTAATTTTTGACCAACAGCCCCAGCATAAAAAACCACTAGCTTCACCGGAATCGAACCAAGGTTACGGCCATTGTGAAGGGTATTAATTACCTCAGCCAGTGCCTCGCCTGCTTTCAGCCGCTTCACTGCACCGCTTTTTAGTTGAACTTCAAGATCACCCTCAAGCACAAGGCCAAATGATGAAACTGGATGCAAATGCCACCCTGTTTCGCCACCAGGTGCAATCTCTATAATCATGCCAGTAATCTCAGGCTTGCCCTCTGGATAAATAATGGGTTTGCCGTCCCAACTAGTATCGGCCTTCAATATGACCGATGCTTTCATAGCAGTGGACGTCTCAAGAGCGAATGCAGTTGGCTGACAAACCAAGGCCCAAACAACAATGCAAAAATAACTGGCAATTTTCATGAAAACACCTCAATAACATATAGTGGGATTTAAAGCGCTCTAACGGCCCGATTGAGCGGCCAGTTTCCCGTGAGCGTAGCGAGCGGGAAAACTGGTCCGTCTCGAACCGGTTGCTAGCCTACGATATCGTTTCTACCTTACCATCAAGCGCCATGAGAAACATTTCGACTTTGAGCTTCGGGTGTTTTTCGTTGATCATGCCCTTGAGCTTCTTGAGTTGCGCGGCGTGTGTCTTTCTCTTTCTTCGGGTCCTTGGGGTGCTCGGGGCCAAGAATGACCTTGTAAGCCCCGCAGTCGCGATGATCCATGACGATAACGGTGTGGATATTGTGAAGCTTGATCGCGATATCCGGATGTTCCCAGAAGGTCTTGTTCCAGGCCGGGTACTTATCGGTGATCGCTCCGAGGGAAGCGCCGGCAAGCACGACATGGTCGTACTTGTCCCGAAGCCCGCGACCGGACATGTAGCGTTCGATATCGTCCATTAACCGGAAATCCATGCAGCTCAACAACAGCGCATCGGTTTGACCGCCGCACGGGCTTCTGGCAGCAGCGAGGCGACAGCCAAAAGGCTTGCCCCGCCTCCCAATGCGGCAAGCTGGAGAAACTTCCTGCGGCTTTTTTCCAATACTACCGACTCGTGTTCACTAGGCTGGTTCATGTGCTTCTCCTTTCATGGTGGGTTGAGCTAGTAGGCTAACTAGAAGTAGACACCCTAAAAAATCGGGGAATACACCTTACCGAGGTGGATAATACTGGAGCGTAAGATAACTGTAGAGTTGCACTTAGAAGTTGAATTCACGCAGGTCTATACGAACTGAATTAAACGCTTTGTTTTTTTCATGGCAAGCGGCATCGCTACGCCAAGTTTGCGACTGAGCATTTAACAGCGGCAGCTTCACGTATCGAATCGGGACGCGGTGGCAACGTGATTCATCTTGCACGTTTTCCCCGCGCTCTGAAAAAGGCCGCCTAGAGAACCGTGCTACGTTGTTGTTCTAATGGTGGCCAGGGACGGAATCGAACCGCCGACACGGGGATTTTCAGTCCCCTGCTCTACCGACTGAGCTACCTGGCCTGATGCTGCGGAAAGTCGCGTATTGTACCGCGTGAGCGGCTCTGTGCGTCAAGGTAAATGGCCGAATCAGGCCACTGTGATCTCCGGTGTATCGGCCGAGCGCGTTCCGGGGAGCGGGTGATTGTCTGCGGCGTGGTAGGTAAACACGACGGAAAATTTGGGCGTAGCGGTTTCGTTGCGGCTCGCCGCGTGCAGCGTGCGGCAGTGGAAGAACAGCACGTCGCCTGCATTGAGTTCTACGGCGATTTGAGTCGCGATCAGCCTCTGATTCTGTTCCAGACCAGGGCGCAAAAACATTTTCTCGTCAAACTGTGCCGGGGCGAAATCCATCGCATGGCTGCCGGGCATCAATAAAAGACCGCCGTTGTCCCTGTGCTCCGGCCCCAGCGCGAGCCATACGCTCACCAGCTCCGCGCGTTCAAACGCCCAATAGCGTATGTCTTGATGCCAGTGGGTGACGCTGCTGAAGCGCGGCTGCTTGGTCATGATGCAGTTGTGATGTGCCTGCGACAGCATCACCTTGGCGCCCAGCAACTGACGCGCGCGCGCGGCCACGGCCACGCCCAGCGCCCAGTCACGAAACACCGCGTGGCGCGCATACCCCTGCAACAGCCGCCGCACCGTGTGTCCGCCCGGCGCGGCGCGCGACGGCGGCGCACCGGGGTAATGCAGGTCGGCCTCGTATTCGAGCGGTGCGGCTTCATCTGCCAGCGCGGCCTGCGTGACCGCACGCATGGCGTCCACCACAGCGGGCGCAGCGAGATTGCGCACAATCACGTAGCCGTCTTTTTGAAAACCCTCAACTTCGCGCGTACTGAACATGCGCGGCATTTTACACCCCGGCTACAGTGGGTGCTTATGTTAAAATTGTTATATGGATGTCTCCCGCCTGATTGATCCCCTGAATGATGCGCAACGTGAAGCGGTGTGTGCGCCGCAAGGCCCGCTGCTGATACTGGCAGGCGCGGGCAGCGGCAAGACGCGCGTGCTCACGCACCGCATTGCGTGGCTGATGGAGGTCGAGCACGCTTCGCCGTTTTCCATACTTGCCGTCACCTTCACCAACAAGGCCGCCGCCGAGATGCGCGGGCGCATCGAGGAGTTGTTGCAGCGCCCCGCGGGCGGCATGTGGGTGGGCACGTTTCACGGACTGGCGCATCGTCTGTTGCGCGCGCACTGGCAAGAGGCGCGCCTGCCGCAGACGTTCCAGATTCTCGACAGCGACGATCAGTACCGCACGCTGCGCCGCGTCATGAAGGCGCTCGATCTCGACGAGGCGAAGTGGCCGCCGCGTCAGGCGCAGTGGTTCATCAACGGGCGCAAGGACGAGGGCGTGCGCCCGCAGCACATCGACGACCGTGGCGACCCGCACGCGCGCCAGATGATCCGCATCTATCAGGCCTACGAAGCACTGTGCGAGCGCTCGGGTCTGGTCGATTTTGCTGAGCTGTTGTTGCGCGCGCACGAGCTGTGGCTCAAGCAGCCGCAGGTGCTGGCGCACTATCAAGGCCGCTTCCAGCACATCCTGGTGGACGAATTTCAGGACACCAACGCGATTCAATACGCCTGGCTGCGCATGCTGGCCAGCGCGCACGGGCGGATGTTCGCAGTGGGCGACGACGACCAGTCCATCTACGGCTGGCGCGGCGCGCGCATCGAAAACATCCAGCAGTTCGCGCGCGACTTCACCGGCACGCGCACGCTGCGGCTGGAGCAGAATTACCGCTCCACCGGCACCATCCTCAAGGCCGCCAACGCGCTCATCGCCAACAACAGCGGGCGCCTCGGCAAAAACCTGTGGACCAGCGGCGCCGACGGCGAGCCGATTCTGCGCTACGCGGCGTTTAATGATCTGGACGAGGCGCGCTTCGTGGTCGAGCGCATCCGCCAGTGGGTGGCGCAGGGCGGGCAACGCGCCGAGGCCGCCATCCTGTACCGCTCCAACGCGCAGTCGCGCAATTTCGAGGAGGCCCTGTTGCAGGTGGGGATGCCATACCGCGTCTACGGCGGCCTTCGTTTCTTCGAGCGCGCCGAAATCAAGGACGCGCTCGCTTATCTGCGCCTCATCGCCAACCGCGACGACGACGCCTCCTTTGAGCGCGTGGTGAACATGCCGACGCGCGGCATCGGCGACACCACGCTGGAGGTGCTGCGCGCGCATGCGCGCAGCCAGCAGATACCCCTGTGGCGGGCCGCCCAGGCCATCACCGCGCAAGGCAAACCTAACCCGCGCGCAAGCTCGGCGCTGACGGCTTTTCTCAATCTGATCGAAACGCTCGCGCACGATACGGCGGGGCTCGGCCTGTCCGAACTAACCGATCACGTGGTGCAACACAGCGGCCTGCTCGACCATCACCGCAAGGACAAGGGCGAGAAGGGCCAGGCGCGGGTGGAAAATCTGGAAGAGCTTTCCAGCGCCGCGCGCCAGTTCAACTACGAGCCGGAAGAGGGCCTCGATCCGCTGTCGGCCTTTCTCTCCCATGCCGCGCTGGAGGCGGGCGAAAGCCAGGGCAGCGCGTGGGATGACTGCGTGCAGCTCATGACACTGCACTCGGCCAAAGGCCTCGAATTCCCGCTCGTGTTTCTGTGCGGCATGGAAGAGGATCTGTTTCCGCACCGGCTTTCCGCTCAGGACGACCGCCGCCTCGAAGAAGAGCGCCGCCTGTGTTACGTCGGGGTGACGCGCGCCAAACGGCAGTTGTACGTCACCCACGCCGAACGCCGCCGCCTGCACGGCAACGACACCTACCCCAGCCCCTCGCGTTTCGTCAGCGAAATCCCCGCCGAGCTGGTGCGTGAGGTGCGTCTGCACGGCACCGTGGCGCCGGCGCCGGTTTCTTTCGCTAAAGAATCGCCCGCAGCCGCCGATAAAGGAACTGCACGTGCCGGCCTGCGTCTGGGCCAGCATGTGCGCCACGCCAGCTTTGGCGATGGCGTGGTCATGAACTACGAGGGGCGCGGCGAACAGGCGCGGGTGCAGGTCAACTTCACACGCGCCGGCAGCAAGTGGCTGATGGTGGCCTACGCCAATCTGCAAACGGCCTAGGCCAGCAGGCACATAAGGATTTTTTCGCCGCGCTTGCTATTTCGGCGTTAATAAATGAGATAATGGCGCGTAGGGCGCTTGCTGGGGCCTCGGCCTTGTAATAGTGAACCTCAGGTTTTGGTTTAATTTATCACATTTTATTTAAGGAGAAGATTCATGAAGTCACATTGGTTAATTGCTTCCGCTGCCGCCGCACTGTTGTTCGCAGGCCAGGCAAGCGCCGCACTGGACATGGAAGCGGGCAAGGCACTGGCTCAGGCTAGCGGCTGCTTCGCCTGCCACAACATCGAGCAGAAGCGTGTTGGGCCAGCTTGGAATGATGTGAGCGCCAAGTACAAGGGCAACGCAGACGCCAAGAAGCTATTGGTGGAGTGGATAAGCAAAGGCGGCAAGGGCCGTTGGCAGATGGGTGTAATGCCGGCCTACTCGCCGCGCGTGGCTGATGCTGACATCGATAAGCTCGCGGACTTTATCCTGTCGCTGAAGAAATAATCATTTTCGACTTTGCATTACTAAAAGCCAGCCTAACCCGCTGGCTTTTTTTTGTGCTGTTGTTGCATGCCGCCGTGGTAAAGCTCACCCATGGATGCTGGCCTGCTTAGTCTGGTGCCTCTGTTTTTCGCCACTGCGCTGGTGTACAGCTCAGTGGGCCACGGCGGGGCCTCGACTTACCTCGCTCTCTTCGCGCTGTTCGGCTTTGCGCGTGCGGACATCGTGCCAACGGTGCTGGCGCCGAATCTGCTGGTGAGTGGGCTGGCGTTTTTCCACTATCAGCGCGCCGAGTATTTTGATCTGCGCCTGCTGGCGCCGTTCGTCATCACCTCCATCCCGGCCGCCTACATGGGTGGTGCGCTGCACCTGTCGCCGGACGCTTTTTCCATCCTGCTCGGCATTACCTTGCTGGCCGCCGCCGTGCGCTTCATGGTTTTTTCCCGTCCGCTCAAGGCCAGGGACGATCTCACGCCGCAGCGCTTATACCTGATCGGCCTGCCCGTCGGCCTGCTGCTGGGCTTTCTAGCCGGTCTGCTCGGCATAGGGGGCGGTATCTTCCTGAGCGCTTTGCTGCTGGCGCTCGGCTGGGCGGACGCCAAAAAAACCGCCGCCGTATCCGCTGCCTTTATTTTCCTCAACTCCTGCGCCGGACTGCTGGCGAAGACCGCGCAAGCGCCGCCCGACTGGACGCTGACCGGCCTGCTCGCCGTTGCGGTCATCCTCGGTGGCGGCCTCGGATCTCACACGGGTGCTTTCCGGCTCCGGCCCGTGGTTTTGCAGCGTTTGCTGGCCTTGGTGCTGCTGTTCGCGGCCTTTAAGCTGCTGAACAGCGCCCTTGGTTAGGCGCAATCCAAGGTGAATCCACAGACACTTGCATTAGTAAATGATAACTATTATCATTAAGGCCAGACTTTAACTTCAACTCTATGGAGCTTGTTATGAAACCCTTGCGTTATGCCTTGCTGTCGCTGCTTGCCCTGCTGCCCCTCGCCTTTGCGCCTGTTCAGGCGGCGGATGAGATTGTGGTTTACTCGGCACGCAACGAACAACTGATAAAGCCCTTGTTTGATGCCTATACCAAAGAAACCGGCGTCAACATCCAATTCGTCACCGGCCAGGAGGGCCCGCTAGTCGCACGCCTCAAGGCCGAGGGCAAGAACACACCGGCCGACCTTCTGATCACAGTAGATGCCGGCAACCTGTGGCAGGCGGCACAGGAGGGTGTGCTGGCCAAGGTCGAGTCCAAAACACTGCACGACAACATTCCCGCGCATCTGCGCGACCCGGACGGCTACTGGTATGGTCTCTCGGTACGCGCGCGCACCATCGTCTACAACACCCAAAAGGTGAAGCCCGCCGACCTCGCTTCCTATGAAGGCCTGGGCGCGGCGCAATGGAAGGGCCGGTTGTGCCTGCGTTCCTCGAAGAAGGTCTACAACCAGTCGCTGGTGGCGATGATGATCGCGCGCCTGGGCGAACAGAAGACTGAGGAGGTCGTGCGCAGCTGGGTCACCAACCTCGCCACCGAACCACACTCGGACGACACCAAGGAGATGGAGGCGATCGCCGCCGGTCAGTGCGACGTGGGCATCGTCAACACCTATTACTACGGGCGGCTCATGAAGAGCAAGCCGGAGCTGCCGCTCGCGCTCTACTGGCCGAACCAGAACGACCGTGGCGTGCACGTGAACATCTCCGGCGCCGGCATTACCCAGCACGCCAAGCATGCGCAGGCGGCGCTGAAATTCCTTGAATGGCTCTCCGGCGACAAGGCGCAACATCTGTTCGCGGATTCCAACTTGGAGTTTCCCGCCAATCCGCAGGTGCAACCCGATCCGCTGGTGGCCTCGTGGGGTGCATTCAAACAGGACACCATCAACGTTGCCGAGGCCGGCAAGCTACAAGCCCGGGCGGTGATGCTGATGGATCGCGCGGGATATAAATAAGCCCACGTGAGCGCATACCCCGGCACCGGCGCCATGGCCCCAGGCCATCTGGGGGCTCGCGCGCGCCGCATGAACAGCGGCTGGCGTATGGTCACGCTGCTCATCGCCGCGCTGGTCGCGCTTCCCATCCTGGTGCCGTTCCTCTCCTGGCTACACCCGGAGGGCGAGGTATGGCGCCATCTTGCACATACCGTGCTGGGCGAACTGGTACGCAACACGCTGGTGTTGACGGCGGGCGTCGGAGTGGGCGTGCTGGTGCTGGGCGCGGGGCTCGCATGGCTCACGGCGATGTGCGAGTTTCCCGGCCGTCGCATGTTCGAGTGGGCGCTGATGCTGCCGCTTGCCGTGCCCACTTACGTACTCGCCTTCGTTGCCATTGGCCTGCTGGACTTCAGCGGCCCGCTGCAAACGGCGCTGCGTACGGTGTTCGGCGAGGATCTGCGGCTGCCGGCCATCCGCTCCACAGGCGGTATCATCGTGGTGATGGTGCTTGCGCTCTATCCCTACGTTTACATGCTCGCACGCGCGGCGTTCCTCTCGCAGGGGCGCACACTGCTGGAGTGCGGACGCATGCTGGGCCTCACGCCATGGCAGGCCTTTCTGCGCGTGGCGCTGCCCACCGCGCGCCCGGCGCTCGCGGCAGGCGTTGCACTCGCACTCATGGAGACGCTCGCCGACTTCGGCGCGGTGTACATTTTCAACTACGACACCTTCACCACCGCGATCTACAAGGCCTGGTTCGGGTTGTTCAGTATCGACGCGGCGGCACAGCTCTCCACCCTGCTGCTGCTGTTTGTGGCGCTCGCCTTCTATCTGGAGCACCACTTTCGGGGTGCGGCGCGTTTTCACAGCGGCGGCAAGCTCGCGCACGAACGCCGCTTTCGCCTCACCGGTGTGCGTGCGTGGGGCGCGACCGCTGGCGCTGGCGTGGTGCTGTCCGCCGCCTTTCTCGTTCCGCTGGCGCAACTGCTGGTCTGGGCCGCAGACACGGCGCTCAGCGGTTTGGATACGCGCTATATCGAATTTACGCTGAATACGCTGGCACTCGGCGCATTCGCCGCGCTCATTACCGTGTCCGCAGCCTTGCTGCTCTCCGCAGCGCGGCGCGGCTCCCGCGATAACCTGACCAACGCCCTGATACGCCTTGCCACGCTGGGCTACGCGCTGCCTGGCACGGTGCTCGCGGTGGGCATCATGCTGGTGCTGACGTGGCTGGATCGGGGGATCGACACCTTCAGCGAGACGTGGCTCGGCACACCCGCAGGGTTCGCACTGGCAAGCTCGCTCGCGGCGTTGCTGTTTGCCTATCTGGTGCGTTTTCTCGCCGTCGCGCATGGGCCGGTGGAGAGCGGCCTGGAGCGCATCACGCCGTCGATCACGCAGGCCGCGCGCAGCCTGGGCGCGGGGCAAAGGGAAATCCTGTGGCGGGTGTATCTGCCCATGCTGCGGCCCGGCCTGCTCTCCGCCGGTCTGCTGGTCTTTGTTGAGGTCATGAAGGAGATGCCGGCGACGCTGCTGCTGCGCCCGTTTGGCTGGGATACGCTTGCCATCCGCATCTTCGAAATGACCTCGGAGGGCGAATGGCAGCGCGCGGCGCTACCCGCGCTGGCACTGATCCTGGTGGGACTGATCCCGGTGCGGCTCCTGATGCGCTCCACCAACACACAGGCGTGACCTGTTCCGCACCAGGAAAACGCAGATGGCCGCAGACTCTTTGCCGTGCCGGGTTGAGCAATTTGGCTTGGATTCGCCGCACGCGCACGGTATAGTAGGCCCGATCTTCGCGGGAGAGATCCGACACTGTTACAGGTGCCGGACGCCGACGGCGCAAACCGCCCGGAAACGCTCAGGCAAAAGGACCGCGAAGACAGCACTATATTCTGGAGAGTTCTGACCACTGATATCCGTGGTCAGGCACCGAAGGGGTTCAATCTCTCAGGTCACAGGACAGAGGGGCGAGAGCAGCGCATCGTGTATGCGTTGCTCTCGCCCTTTTCTTTTTGATTTTCAGGGCGCCTCTAAAAATGATGGATTTTGCTTCAAGACAAGGCGCAGTGCAGGCGAGCAGCGCAGCATACACGTTAGTATGTGAGCAGCCCAATAGTAAACTGGCGAAGCTGCAACAGTATTGGAGCAAAAGACGCATTTTTAGAGATGCCCTTAACGCGAGAACATCATGGGCCACCTAACACCGCTCTATCAGGAACACCTGGCGCTGCACGCGAAGATCGTCGATTTTGCCGGCTGGGACATGCCCATTCATTACGGCTCGCAGGTCGAAGAGCATCATCAGGTGCGGTGCGGCGCCGGCATGTTCGACGTCTCGCACATGACCATCGTGGATTTGCGCGGGCCACAGGTGCGTGCGTTTCTGCAACACCTCATCGCCAACAATGTCGACAAGCTTAAAGCCCAGCAGGCGCTCTACACCTGCATGCTGAATGCAGAGGGCGGCGTGATCGACGACCTCATCGTGTATTTCATGGATGAACAGTGGTTCCGCATGGTGGTGAACGCCGCCACGCGCGAGAAAGAAATGGCCTCGATCAACGCACAGGCGGCGGCCTATGGCGTCACCGTGACCGAACGGCCGGAGCTCGCCATGATCGCCGTGCAAGGCCCTGACGCGCGCGAACGGGTGTATGACGTGCTAACCGGTTCCAATGACACCTTGCGCGAGCAGGCCGCGCAACTGAAACCTTTTTACGCCGCGCACGCCGGTGACATCTTCATCGGCCGCACCGGCTACACCGGCGAAGACGGCTTCGAGATTTTGCTGCCGGGCAAAGACGCCGCCGCACTGTGGCGCGCGCTGCTGGGCAAAGGCGTCAAACCCATTGGCCTCGGCGCGCGCGACACGCTGCGACTCGAAGCGGGCATGAATCTCTACGGCACGGACATGGATGAAACCATTTCGCCGCTGGAATGCGGGCTGGAGTGGACAGTGGCGTGGGAGCCCGCCACGCGCAAATTCATCGGACGCGATGCGCTGGAAAAACAAAAGGCGCAAGGCGTCGCGCGCAAGCTGGTGGGGCTGGTGCTGGAAGACAAGGGCGTGCTGCGCAACCATCAGAAAGTCATCGTCGAAGGCGTGGGTGTCGGCGCTGGTGCCGACGCTGGTTCTGGCGAGATCACCAGCGGCAGTTTCGCGCCCACGCTCGGCCTGGCCGTCGCACTGGCGCGTGTACCTGCGGCGACCGGCGCGCGCGTGGCGGTCGATATCCGAGGCACACTGCACCCGGCGCGCGTCGTGAAGCCGCCGTTTGTACGTAACGGAAAATCTTTAATCTGAAGTTTTCAGGGGGCCATAACATGAGCAACATTCCCAAACATCTCAAGTACACCAAAACCCACGAATGGGTGGATGTGCAAAAGGACGGCACGGTGACCATGGGCATCACCGATCACGCACAGGATTTGCTGGGCGACGTGGTGTTCATCGACGTGCCTGCGGTAGGCAAACAGGTGAAGGCGAGCGAGGCCTGCGCGGTGGTGGAGTCGGTCAAGGCCGCCTCCGACATCTACAGCCCCATCGCGGGCGCAGTGACCGAAGTCAACAGCGCCCTCGCCAGCCAGCCGGAACTGGTGAACAAGGACGCCTACGGCACGGCGTGGATGCTGCGCCTGAAACCTTCCAATCCGGCGGAATTGAATAACCTGCTGGATGCCAACGCATACGCGGCCTTCATTGCTTCCGAAGCACACTAAAACAACATCATGCCGTTTATTCCACACACTAAAGAAGACGTCGCCGCGATGCTCGCCGCCATCGGCGCGAACAGCATCGACGATTTACTCGAAGAGATTCCGCCGCAACTGCGTGAGACACAACTGAGCACGGTGCCCACGCGCCTCTCGGAAATGGAAACCGTGCGCCTGATGAGTGAGCGCGCGGCGCAAGATAAAGCCCCGCTGTGCTTCATCGGTGCGGGCGCGTATGAGCACCACATCCCTGCTGCGGTGTGGGAGATCACCACGCGCGGCGAATTTTATTCTGCCTACACGCCGTATCAAGGCGAGGCGAGCCAGGGCACGCTGCAATTGCTGTACGAATTCCAAACCATGATGGCGAATCTCACCGGCATGGAGGTCTCCAACGCCTCGCTCTACGACGGCGCCTCGGCGCTGGCCGAAGCCGTGCTGATGGCGGTGCGCACGCACGGCAAATCACGCCGCGTGCTGATGCCGGCCACCGTGCACCCGCTCTACCGCGCGGTGGTGCACAGCATCGTGCGGTATCAGCAGATCGAGCTGGTTGAGATTCCTTATTGTGCGGAGGAAGGGCACACGGTGCCGGAGTCGCTGCACCAGATCAAGTCCGGCGACTTCGCCGCACTCGTGATTCCGCAGCCAAATTTCTTCGGCGGGCTAGAAGAAGTCGATGCGCTCACCGATTGGGCGCATGCGAACGGTCTGCTGGTGATTGCGGTGGTGAACCCCATCTCGCTCGCGCTGCTCAAGCCGCCGGGCGAATGGGGCGGGATGGGCGCTGATATCGTCTGCGGTGAAGGTCAGCCGCTCGGTGCGCCGCTGTCTTCCGGCGGGCCGTATTTCGGTTTCATGTGCTGCAAAAAACAGTACGTGCGCCAGATGCCGGGGCGCATCATTGCACGCACCGTAGACCTCGATGGAAAGCCGGGCTTCACGCTCACGCTGCAAGCACGTGAACAGCACATCCGCCGCTCCAAAGCCAGGTCTAACATCTGCACCAACCAGGGCTTGCTTGTCACTGCCGCGACCATCCACATGGCGCTGCTGGGGCCGGAGGGTCTGGAGCGCGTCGCAGCCGCATGCCACGCCAACACCCATCGCCTGATGGAAAAACTCTGCACGATTCCGGGCGTGAGCCGGGTGTTCAGCCGTCCGCTGTTTCACGAAGTGGTGCTGCGCGTGAACAAGCCGGCGCGCGACGTGCTCAAGGCGCTCGCCGCGAATAATATTCTGGGCGGTTATGATTTGAGCGCGCACTATCCGGAGCTGGGCGATGCGATTCTGGTGTGCGCCACCGAAACCAAGAACGACGCTGATCTGGATGCCTATGCCGCCAGTCTGCGGCGTATACTGACATAGTGCTCATAAGCTCATAAGTAAAGCGACACCCCCCGCCCTGTCCCGCCCCCTGCTTGGGGGGCGGGA
>CAWUTX010000013.1:0-4767 GCA_963925015.1 uncultured Gammaproteobacteria bacterium | reverse complement strand
GATGTACGGGCTGGTGGAGCCGACCGTGGCGAGAAACGACAGGTTGATTTCGAGCGCCTCCACCTCGCGCGAAAGCGCCACGCGCATGGTGCGTTGCGCCCCTTCCAGCACCGCCATCGGTTCGACGCCCGCCTGCTTGC
Organism: uncultured Gammaproteobacteria bacterium; assembly: GCA_963925015.1. Lineage (GTDB taxonomy): Bacteria > Pseudomonadota > Gammaproteobacteria > SURF-13 > SURF-13 > JAQBXX01. Next base: position 4,627 of record CAWUTX010000013.1, on the reverse strand, counting down.
GCAGACGCGCGAACTCCTTGAAGCCGGCCTCGAAGATGGCCTCCAGGCCGCTCGGGTTAGAGCGCTTCGTCACTTGGTCATACAGCAGGTTGAGGTCGTTGCCCGACCAGAAGCGTTTTTCGAATGCGTCCGCCGCCGCGCGCGTTGCGCGCAGTGTCGCACGTTTACGGAAGATCATGGTCCACGATACCATTGAGACTGCTAGCAGCAGCGCCATGACGAGCTGCACCAGCAGGCTGGCATTGAGTATGAGGTGAAGGATGGACAGATCAGAAGTCACCGGGAAGCTCCGCGATTATAATTTTGGGTATGGCGCGCGCCTTGAACGTGACGGCGTCGAGACACGCAAGCTTGACGTGGCCGGAGCATAACGCCGCGCCGGTTGCGCCATCGCGCACCCGCTGCTCAAAGCCCAGACTCGCGCGTCCTTGTTCGATGAGTTTTACCGTCACATTCAGTAATTGATTAAAACGTGCAGGTTGCAGAAAATCCAGCGTCACCGAGCGCACGGCGAAGATCACGCCCTCATCGCGCCGCAGCGCGTCCTGCTCGAAGCCGAGGCTGCGCAGCCATTCGCTGCGTGCGCGCTCCATGAATTTGAGATAGTTGGCATAATACACCACGCCGCCGCTGTCCGTATCCTCGTAGTAGACCCGCAGCGGCCAGGAAAATTCAGCCATCTTTGTCAAACAAATCCGGCGCAGAATTTGATCCACCCTGCGGCGGCGTGAGGCCGAAGTGCTGATAGGCCGCGCGCGTGGCGACGCGTCCGCGCGGGGTGCGCATGAGAAAGCCTTGCTGAATCAGAAACGGCTCCAGCACGTCTTCAATAGTGTCGCGCTCCTCGCCCAGCGCGGCGGCGAGGTTATCGAGGCCCACCGGCCCGCCGTCGAATTTTTCCATCACCGCGAGCAGCAGTTTGCGATCCATCATGTCAAAGCCGTTACTGTCGACATCGAGCATCAGCAGCGCCTGATCCGCCACGCGGTCGGTGATGCGTCCTTCAGCCTTCACCTCGGCGAAGTCGCGCACGCGGCGCAGCAGCCGGTTGGTGATGCGCGGCGTGCCGCGCGAGCGGCTTGCGATCTGTGCCGCGCCGCCCTCGTCGAGGGCGAGGCCGAGGATATGCGCGGAGCGTTGCACGATGAGCTTGAGATCGGCGTGCGAATAAAACTCCAGACGCTGCACGATACCGAAGCGGTCGCGCAGCGGTGAGGTGAGCAGGCCCGCGCGCGTGGTCGCGCCGACCAACGTGAACGGCGGCAGGTCGAGCTTGATCGAGCGCGCCGCCGGGCCTTCGCCGATCATGATGTCGAGCTGATAGTCTTCCAGCGCGGGATACAGAATTTCCTCCACCACCGGACTCAGGCGGTGAATCTCGTCCACGAACAGCACGTCGTTCGGTTCGAGGTTGGTGAGAATCGCGGCGAGATCGCCGGGGCGCTCCAGCACCGGGCCGGAGGTGTGCTTGAGGTTGACGCCCATTTCGTGCGCGATGATGTGCGCGAGCGTGGTCTTGCCGAGGCCGGGCGGGCCGAAGATGAGCACATGGTCGAGTGCCTCGCCGCGCGCACGCGCGGCGCGGATGAAGATGTCCATCTGCTCGCGCACCGGCGCCTGGCCGACGTAATCGGCGAGCGTCTTGGGGCGGATGGCGCGATCCACGACGTCGTCGTCGCGCGCAGCGGCTTGGGGAGCGATCAGGCGGTCAGTCTCGATCATTAGATTATGCCTTCGCCATCGATTGCAACGCGCGGCGGATGAGTTGCTCGCTGCCGAGGCCGACAGCGTCGATGGCGAGCACCCTGCGGCTCGCCTCCTGCGGTTTGTAGCCGAGCGCGATCAGCGCGCGCACTGCGTCGCTGATGGGGTCGGGCTTTTCCGTCAGCGCTGCGCCCGGGAGCCCGCTTGAGGCGGGCGCAGGGGCGATGTGCCAGTCGCTCAGACGGTCGCGCATTTCGAGTATCAAACGCTCGGCGGTTTTTTTACCGATGCCGGGCAGGCGCGTGAGGCTGGCGCTGTCGTTGTCCTGCACGCAGCGCGCGAAGACTGTCACCGAGATGCCGGACAAAATGGCGAGCGCGACTTTTGCGCCGACACCGTTCACCTTGAGCAGGCTTCTGAAGAACGCGCGCTCGGCCTCGGTGGCAAAGCCGAACAGGAGATGCGCGTCGTCGCGCACCACGAGGTGCGTGTGCAGCACCACTTCTACTCCCACCGGCGGCAGTTCGTAAAAGGTGGACATCGGCGCTTCGATGTCATAGCCCACGCCCTGCACCTCCAGCGTGAGCTGCGGCGGTTGGCGGGTGAGCAGAATTCCGCGCAGGCGTCCGATCATCGGCGTGCTCCTGCGCGGTGTTGCGTGCCGCGCATCGCGTTTACGAGCGGCTGCTGATGGCCGTGGCACAGCGCGACGGCGAGCGCGTCGGCGGCGTCCGCCTGCGGTGTGCCGGGCAGCTTGAGCAGCGCGCGCACCATGTGCTGCACCTGCGCCTTGGCGGCATTGCCGCGTCCGGCCACGGCCTGCTTGATCTCCGCCGGGGTGTACTCGACGATCTCCAGCGCCTGCGTCACGCCGGCGCAGATCGCCGCGCCGCGCGCCTGGCCGAGCTTGAGCGCGGAGTCGGCGTTGCGGTGCATGAACACGCACTCGATCGCCATGATGGTGGGAGAGTAAGTGGTCACGAGTTCGGTCAGACTTTCGAAGATGACCTTCAGGCGCTCGGCGAGCGGGCCGTCGGGTAATCGCACGCAGCCGCTGGTGACGTAAACGGCGCGGCTACCTTCCACGTCGATGACGCCAAAGCCGGTGAGGCGCGAGCCGGGGTCGATACCAAGAATGCGCGTGCGTGTCACGCCAGGGTACCTCTAAAAATGCGTCTTTTGCTCCAATACTGCGTTACAGCTTGTCTCCGCTGCTCACATACTAACGTGTATGCTGCGCTGCTCGCCTGCGCTGCGCCTTGTCTTGAAGCAAAATCCATCATTTTTAGAGGCACCCTACAGTTTGGCCAGCCCGTCGAATGCGGGGATGTCTGCGTTGGAATATACATTCTGCACGTCGTCGAGGTCCTCCAGCATGTCGAGCAGCTTGACCATGCGCTGGCCGTCGTCCGCACCGAGCGCCGCGCTGGTGGACGGCTGCATGGTGACCTCGGCCTGCGCGGCGGCGAGCCCCACCGCGCTCATCGCCTGCTTGACGCGGACAAACTGTTCCGGTGCGGTGAGCACGTCGATGGAACCGTCGTCGTGGGTGACGACATCGTCCGCGCCCGCCTCCAGCGCCGCCTCCATGATCTTGTTTTCATCGCTGCCAGGCGCGTAACTCAGCACGCCGCGCTGGGTGAACAGATAGGCCACCGTGCCGTCCTGGCCCAGGTTGCCGCCGCATTTGGAGAAGGCGTGGCGCACGTCGGCCACCGTGCGTACGCGGTTGTCGGTCATGCAATCGACCATCACCGCCGCGCCGCCCGGCCCATAGCCTTCGTAGCGTACCTCTTCATAGTGTGTATCTTCAAGCGTACCCGCGCCGCGCTTGGTTGCGCGCTCGATGGTGTCGCGCGTCATGTTCTGATCGAGCGCCTTGTCGATGGCGTGGCGCAGGCGCGGGTTGGTGGCGGGATCGCCGCCGCCCATGCGCGCGGCCACGGTGATTTCGCGGATGAGCTTGGTGAATATCTTGCCGCGCTTGGCGTCCTGGGCGCCTTTCCGATACTGGATGTTGGCCCACTTCGAATGTCCTGCCATGGTGCCCTGTCCCGATGTGTATCCTGCCCCGCATTCTAGCACTGCACACTACGAACAAAAACAGACGGATTTTGAAGTTGAATCGGCGCCCAATCATTGCGCGCAATAGCGCCATTCAAATGGCTAGGTCGCAGCCAGACTATAAAGCCGGTATTTGTTTTTACCTGCCTGTTTGGCGCGGTACATGGCGGTGTCGGCGTGGTGGATGAGGGTTTCCGTGTCGATACCGGCGGCGGGATAAAGCGCAATGCCGATGCTGGCGGTGACGAACAATTCATGCCCGCCGATCACGAACGCGCGCGCGAGCACCTCGAGGTTTTTGTGCGCGTCGGTGATGAGCACGCCATCCATGATGTGTTCCAGAATTCTGGCGGCCAGCGGCGGATTTCCCATGCTGTTATTCCAGGCTTACCGTTTCCAGATAATCCGGCACCTCTACGCGCCACTTGAGCTGCTCTTCAATGTGGTGGCGCAGGGCGTCCGCTGCGGCAGGCTCGCCGTGCGTGATGAAGGTAGTGCGCGGCGGCGCATCGAAGTGGCGCAGCCAGTCGATGATCTCGGCATAGTCCGCGTGCGCGGAGAGATTGTCGAGCGCGGCCACTTCAGCACGCACCGGCACATATTCGCCGTAAATCTTGATGGACGCCGCGCCGCTCAGCATCGCTGCACCACGCGTGCCGCCGGCCTGAAAGCCGGAGAATAAAATGGTGTTGCGCGCATCCGGCGCGAACGCTTTGAGGTGATGCAGCACGCGCCCGCCGGTCGCCATGCCGCTCGCGGAGACGATGATCATCGGCCCTTTGCGCGCATTGAGCGCCTTGGACTCTTCCACGCTGGTGACATAGTGCGCGATGCTGCACATCGCGCGGCATTGGGTGGC
>CAWUTX010000012.1:0-3744 GCA_963925015.1 uncultured Gammaproteobacteria bacterium | reverse complement strand
AAGCCGCCTTATTTATACGAGCACAATTTGAGACCGCATACTGTAGAGCACAAATAAAACTTCTTCCTGTTCTCGTTGGCCAATATTATTTTGGGTCTTCGCGTACGAGTGTGGGTGAATTTTGGGCATTTTAGAGCACTGGCAACATGCAAGTGAGTATTTTCAATCGCAGATATTCCTCATCGCGCAGCCCGTATGCACGGCGTTGGATGACGCGAATTTTGTTGTTCAAACCCTCAACGAATCCGAGCGATACCTTGTTCTCCGGCTTGCAATAGGCGGCGATGCCATCCCAATGACGATCAATCATCTCGGCGAATTTCTCGTAAGGTGCAAGGCGCTGCCACTTCAGGCTCGCGCGCCAATTGTCGAAGAAGCGCCGCGCCCACGCCTCGCTTTGGTAGCTCCACAATTGCCCAAAGGATTCCTTCAGCAGATAGGCCGTGTTCAGCCGCTTGTTGGCCGCCAGCAGGAGCTTGAGCGACTTTCTGCCCTCCAGCGTAAGGTTCTCGCGGTTGGACAACAACGTGTATTTCTGTCCTTTGATGAAACGCCGGTTGCTTCCGGAAAGGCGCGCATATTCGGTCTTGCGTATCTTGTCGAGCGCCTCCCCCAAGTGCTTCATGATGTGAAACTTGTCGAACAGGATGGCCGCCTGCGGCGCCGCCACGCGGGTGGCGTTACGAAACGGCTTCCACATGTCCATCACTGCCAGACGAATGCCGTTCGCCTTCTTCTCTCCCAGCCAGGCATAGAACAGCGCCATGCTCGCCTCTGTGCGATCTGCGCCTCCGAACCAGATGGGGCGGCGACGAATCAGGTCGCTCACCACGATGCGATAGGTGTGGCCCCTGCGGATCGAGATTTCGTCGATGCCTATGGCCTTGGGTGCGGGCGTTCCCGCCTTGGCCAGTTGTGCTCGCATGTATTGCTTGTCGAGTTCCTTGACCGCGTGCCAATCCAGATGCAATTCCTGGGCCACGTCCTTGATCGTGGCATTCACGCAGCGCCGACCCACATAGAAAGCAAAGCGCTTGGTATAAAACGGGTTGTCGGCCAGAAACGCCAGATGCTCGCGCTTCACTTGGCCGCAACTGCGGCACTGCACACGCCGCACCTCGAACTCCAGATAGATGCGGGTGTCGGCGCTGGACAGATCCCGAACTCGGCGCGTGCTACGGTCATACCAACCTCGGTGTATTCGTCCACAGGACCCGCAAGCCGTTTTTTTGAGCGCCGAACAAGTGTGATGACACGCGCTTTCGGTTCTCCGAAAATGCCGCGCAAGGTGTGTAGCGGTCGAAAGCCGGGGAACGTATACGCATCCCACAGCCGCCGTTGTCTTCTCATTGATTTAGCCATCCGATAATCGTGCCAGATTTCAGGACACTTTGGACACGACTTTTTTCATACACAATTCACGACGTTTTTAATCAAAAATCGCCCACACTAAGACGCGATGACCCATTTTACTTATGCAGAATTTCGGTATTCGTGCCGATTGCTATGCGGCCAACTATTGGCCGAAATCGAGCCACTGTTATCCCGGTATTGCGCCCATGGGTTTCTCGATGCATCACGAAAAAAATCCATGCACATACCAGCGCGCGGTCACGTCGCGCTCGCGGTAAATCCATAACAGTGATTGCGCCTGGTTGCGCGCGACGAAGTAATCACGGGCGACATGCCGGCCGTCCCACCAGCCGGCTTCGATGCGTTCGGGGCCGGCGAGCAGCGACAGTGCGCTGCCATCGTGGTCATGGGGCGCCGTGCCGGTTTCGCGCAGCGGTCTGGGCGTGGTAACCCATCTTTAACATGATTTTGTCATAAGTGGCTTTTTTGGGCAATTTTAAAACTGTAAGTCTGTGATTCTAAACAACTCACGTTTTTGAGTCGTTTTGTTGTGCCATAATATTTTTCGTGGCCCAGTCTTCCCCCTTGCTTTTCGCGTAGCATCGGGCGCATGTTTATCCGTCAAACTCGCACCAACAACATCGCCACCGGCGAGAGCTACTTTACTTATCGACTAGTGCGCGGGGAGCGCGTCGCGGGCAAGGTTCGTCAGATCACCCTGCTCAATCTCGGGCGCCACTTTCCCATCAAGCAGCAGGACTGGCCTTTGCTGTGCAGCCGCATTGAGCAGTTACTGCATCCGCAGGCTGACTGCTCGCCATTGCGTTGCGCCGCGCACCTTGAGCGTGCCGCGCAGCGCTACTTCGGACAACTCATTGCACGCGCACCGCTTGCGGCAGCGGCCGATACGCCCGCAGTCGATGCGAGCAGACCTTCAGCCGATGCCAAGTGCGCTGCGCAGGTTGAGCAAGTCGAGATCGATTCCCTGGCCCTCACGCAGCCGCGCGCGGTCGGCGTCGAGCACGTGGCCTTGCATGCGGTGGCAGAACTGGGTCTGGTCGACAAATTGAGCGAACTGGGTATTAATGGCGTCATGCGCGCTTGCATTCTGGGCAATCTGATCGGGCGCATCGCGCAGCCGGCCTCGGAGCTGGCCACCTGGAATTGGTTGCAGACACAGAGTGCGTTGGGCGAGTTGCTCGAGGTTGATTTCAACGGCATGTCGCACATGCGACTCTACCGGGCCTCGGATCTGCTGATGAAACACCGGGAACAAATTGAGAATCACGTGTTCGGCACCCTGCGCACGCTGTTTAGCCTGGAGGAAACGGTGACGCTGTTTGACTTGACCAACACCTACTTCGAAGGTCAAGCCGCGGTTAATCCCAAAGCTAAAAACGGACGTTCCAAGGAAAAGCGCAGCGACTGTCCGTTGGTGACACTGGGTCTGGTGCTCGATGGCAGCGGCTTTGTGCGCCGCTCGAAGACCTTCGCCGGCAACGTGAACGAGGGCGGTACGCTCGAAGGCATGCTCACGGGACTGCAGGCCCCGCCTGGGGCTCTGGTGATCATGGATGCGGGGATTGCCACGCAGGCGAATCTGGATTGGCTGGTGGAACACGGCTATCGCTACCTGGTGGTTCGGCGCGGTGGTGCGCGGCAATTTGACGACGCCAAGGCGGTGAGCATCGAGACGGCGGGAGGCGCAAAACTGCGCCTGCACAGGCAGCTCAGCGCGGATGGCAAGGAGGTGCAACTGTATTGCCATTCTGAGGGGCGGCAAGCCAAAGAGACGGCGATGGTAGAGCGCTTTACCAAGGGCTTTGAAGAAGGCTTGCAGAAGATCGCAGCGGGTCTGACAAAGCCGCGGGGAGAGAAGCATTATGACAAACTGCTGGAGCGTATTGGCCGCCTGAAACAGAAGAGCCACGGGGCCAGTCAGCACTACAAGCTGACTCTGAGCACAGATAAGAAAGGCAAGATCGTGACGGGACTAACGTGGGAGAAATCCCTTGTGCCCGGAACGATGGCAACGCACCCGGGGGTGTATTGTTTGCGCAGCAACGAGCTGGGCTGGGATGAGGCGAAACTCTGGGGCACCTACATGATGCTGACCGATTTGGAGAGCGTGTTTCGCAGCCTAAAAAGTGAGCTGGGCCTGCGTCCGGTGTTTCACTCCAAGGAAGATCGTTCCGACGGGCATTTGTTCATCACGGTGCTGGCCTATCAATGTGTGCAGCTGCTGCGAACGAAGCTCAAGGCGGCGGGGATACATGAAAGCTGGACGAGTCTGCGGCAAACCTTATGCGTGCAGCGCCGCGTGACGGCCAGCTTGCGCCGCAGCGACGGCGGCATGGTCCATGTGCGCAAGAGCACTGTGGCCGAGCCAGC
>CAWUTX010000011.1:0-5553 GCA_963925015.1 uncultured Gammaproteobacteria bacterium | reverse complement strand
GGTTGCAATAGCTACTGCAAGAATTTTCTTATTCATTCATTTCTCCTAATCGAAAAGATCGAAAGTTGCGTTACAGATGTCGATTGACGTTAATTGACAGGCGAAACGTACCACGCCTTTAGCGGCCCTGCAACACTTTTTATTAAAAAAACTACAGTTCTTGCAGCAATGTTGCTAAAAAGCAACACACCGAGCAGACTCAGGGCTATTTCCCCGCCAAAGGCACGCCACAGTGGCGCGCGGCCAGACGCAGCTTCTGGTCGCGGGTGGCGAGCGGCAAGCCTTCGCGCAGGGCCAGATCGAGGTAGGAGGCATCGTAAGCGGAGAGCTTGTGTTCGCGCGCGAGGGGCAGAATTTTATGCAGGGTGTAATCCAGCCTGGCTGCGTCTACCTTTATCTCCAGCCCTTTTAGCAGTTCAGCAAAGTAGGCCGCATCGGCTTCACTGAGACGGTTTTTACGTTCAGCGACTATCAGGCCATTGGCCACCTCCAAAGGCCAGATGCCGGGCACCAGTGCTTCACCTGTTTTCAGGGATTGCAGGATCGCAATGGCATGGCTGTCTCGTTCATCCTCAAAGGCCCAGGACAGTGTCACTGAGCAATCGAGCACAAAACGCACTATTCGCGACCCTCTTCGATCATTGCCCGTAGTGACAGGCCGCCCAGACGCTTCCCTTTGCTGAAGGCCAATAGCTGCTTGATGACTTCCCCCACATCAGGCCGCTCCCCGCTGGGCACGGGGACGAGCTGGGCGACGGGCGCTCCGTGCCGGGTTATGGTAATCTTTTCCCCCTGTTCGACTTTATCCAGCAGGCGGGACAAATGGGTTTTGGCTTCAAAGGCACCGACGGTTTTCATGGCACACCTTTCCAGTTGGTCTAGTCTGCCAACCAGTTTATAATGATCTTGCCTGTTGTCAAGCCAGCGAGGATTCCTTGAGCAGCCCCGGACGTAACGACCCCTGCCCCTGCGGCAGCGGCTTGAAATACAAAAAATGCCACGGCGCGCCAGCACCGGCCCCCGCTGCGCCCACCACCGCAACCACCGACATCCGCCCCTGCGGCGACTGCTCGCTGTGCTGCGACGGCTGGCTGAAGACGCGGGTGCTGGGGCATGACATCTCCCTCGGCCACCCGTGTGTATTCAGCGATGGCCATCGCTGCACCATTCATGAAAAACGCCCGCAAGACCCGTGCCGCGTGTTCTTCTGCGGCTGGGCCAAGGCAGGCAGCCATTTACCGGAGTGGATGTGGCCCAAGGAAAGCAAGGTGATTGTGCTGACCGGCCGCTCAAGCTGGCGCGGCCAGCCGGTGGACGTGCTGGTGTCCGCCGGGCGTGACCCGGACCAGCGCATGCTGGACTGGTATCAGGCCTATTCCATCCAGCAGGTGCGGCCGTTTATGTACCAGGTAGAGGAACGATGGTTTGGCTTCGGCCCGCCGGAGTTTCAGCAGGAGATCGCCGCCAAGGCCGCGCGGGGTGAGGCGTTGTGGACTTGAAAACAGTGGCGAGTAGCGAGTGGCTAGTGGCTAGGGTGTATTTCCTCGTCACTCGCTACTCGCTACTCGTCCCTGCAGTTAAATGGCTGGGGGACGAGGATTCGAACCTCGGTTAACGGAGTCAGAGTCCGTAGTCCTACCGCTAAATACAGTAGCAAGTAGCAAGTTTAAAGTAGCAAGATAAAAACAAATACGTGCGCCTTAATTCTTGCTGCTTGTCACTTGACACTTGCTACTGTTGTTAAATGGCTGGGGGACGAGGATTCGAACCTCGGTTAACGGAGTCAGAGTCCGCAGTCCTACCGCTAGACGATCCCCCAATAAGACAGTAGCGAGTAGCAAGTTTAAAGTGGCAAGTGGTCAACTATTTAGCCGGGCTGTAGCGACGGATCAGGCCTTGAATCATACGCGAGATTTCGGTGGCTTCCTGTATGAGTGTGAGTGCCAGCGGTTTATCCAGGAAGCCGGCTTCGATGCCGATATACAACTGGGTGCGTAACTCACCGCAGGAGCCCTTGGCTATTCTCAGGAAACGGGAGAACTCCTTTGCTGAGTCACGCTCGTAGCCCTCGGCAATGTTTGAGGGGACGGATAGAGCCGAGCGGGTGGCCTGATCTTTGAAGCCCAACTCCTTGCAAAGGCGAAGAGCTTTGTACACCTCAACGCTCAAACGACAACTGCGCTTCCATACCTCGAGGTTTTCAAGGGCTTCCATGCCCTCATCTTGCCACTTGATACTTGCAACTTGCTACTAACGTTTCGAATATTGCGGCGCCTTGCGTGCCTTGTGCAGGCCGACTTTCTTGCGCTCCACTTCGCGGGCGTCGCGGGTGACGAAGCCGGCCTTGCGCAGTACCGGGCGCAGGCTTTCGTCGTAGGCCATGAGGGCGCGGGTGATGCCGTGGCGGATGGCGCCGGCCTGGCCGGTGGCGCCGCCGCCACTGACCGTGACATTGATCTCAAACCGATCACCGAGCTGCACACTTTCCAGCGGCTGGCGCACCATCATGCGCGAGGTCTCGCGCCCGAAGTATTCTTCCAGGGTGCGGGCATTGACCGTGATGACGCCCTTGCCGAGCTTGAGAAACACGCGCGCGGTCGCGGCTTTGCGGCGCCCGGTGCTGTAATGTGTGGTGTCTGTCATGAGATATCCGTATTGAATTTGAATTAGAAATCGAGTGCGCGCGGCTGCTGGGCGGCGTGCGGATGCGTGGCGCTCTTGTATACCTTGAGCTTGAGGAACATGGCGCGCCCCAGCGGGTTTTTGGGCAGCATGCCTTTTACCGCCTTTTCCAGCACGCGCTCCGGGGCCTTGACCAGCAGCTTGCCCAGGGTGGTGGTCTTGAGGTTGCCGATGGTGCCGGTGTGGTGCTGGTAGAGTTTGTCAGCCAGCTTGTTGCCGCTCACCCGCACCTGCCCGGCGTTGACGACCACGATGTAATCGCCCGTGTCGACATGGGGCGTGAACTCGGCCTTGTGTTTGCCGCGCAGACGGCGCGCGATTTCGACCGCAAGTTTGCCCAGGGTCTTGCCTGTGGCGTCCATCACATACCAGTCGCGCTGCACGGTTTCCGGCTTGGCGTTGAAGGTCTTCATGTTAAAGCGGCTCCTAAACTCTAAATACTGAAAGGCACGGCACGAAAGGTCAGAAATAATACAGGAGTTGCCCTCCCGCGGCAAGGGTGAATGCCTTTCCTGTTCGCATGCAGGGCGCTGGGTCAGGCCAATAACCGCCGCCGCAACAGGCGGATGGCGAGATAAAAGGCCACCGCGCCATACGCCAGCAGCACCAGCAGATGCGGCAGCAGGTGTAGCAGCGGCTGGCCGGTCATCAGCGGGCGCACGATGGCGATGGCGTGGGTGAGCGGCAGCAGTTGCGCGCCCCACTGCACCGCGATGGGCATGCCGTCGAGCGGGAAAAATACGCCGCTGAACAGAAACATCGGTGTCACGATGAGCGTGAAGTAATACAGAAAAAAGTCGTAGCTCTTCGCCAGCGCGGTCACCACCAGCGCGAGCGCGCCGAAACAGATACCGGCCAGCAGCACCACGGGCAACACCCACAGCGCGGCCCAACTGTGTACCAGGCCGAGCAGCGCCGCGACCAGCAGGATGGGGGCCACCGAGAGCAGGCTCTTGGTGCCGGCCCAGACCATCTCGCCCAGCACGATGTCGTCCACGCTGAGCGGTGTCGCCAGCATGCCGCCCCAGGTTTGCTGGTGCGCCATGCGGGTGTAGGCGGAATAGAGTCCCTCGAAGGTGGCGGTGTTCATGGCGCTGCCGCAGACGATGCCGGCGGCGAGGAACACGCTGTAAGGCAAGCCGCTGACCTCGCCCACGAAACTGCCGAGGCCGTAACCGAGCGCGAGCAGGTAGAGCAGCGGCTCGCCGAAATTGCCGAGCAGCGCGGGCCCGAGCAGCTTGCGCCAGACCAGAAAGTTACGCCGCCAGACGGGTATCCAGCGCAGGCTGATGGTGGGTGGGAGGAAGGTCATGAGGTTCGATATTCGTCATTCCCGCCCCCGGATCACGTCCGGGGTGACGAGCGGGAATCCAGGGTTACACAAGTTCACTCCAGAGGTCGCGCCAAGATGGGTTTTTCGCCTCTATCAAAGAAATTTTCCAAGCCCTGCGCCACTTCTTAATCTGCTTTTCCCGTGTGATGGCCGATATCATCGTATCGTGCAATTCAAAGTAAACCAGTAAATGTACTGCGTATTTTTTGGTAAAGCCGTCTACCAAATCTTCCTTATGCTCCCATACTCGCCTTACTAAATCAGACGTTACTCCCGTATAAAGTGTGCCGTTTCTACGGCTGGCCAGTATATAGACGCATGGGCGTTTTTCCACTGTAAGAATATACTGGATTCCCTGAATTCACAAACCAAGTGCAACACTCTAAGCTGGTTAAGGAGGTGTTGCGATGGGACAAAAGTATACGCAATTGGGGATGGAGGGGCGGTGCGAAATTGCCCGTCGGCGCCGAGCCGGGGAATCGATCCGGCAAATCGCGGCAAGTCTGGATCGCGCGCCATCAAGCATTGCTCGGGAGTTAAAACGTAATGATTCATCAAATGGATATATGCCGACATATGCCCAGCAGCAGGCGCGGACGCGGCGCTGGACGGGGAGCAAGTTGCTGCGCGATCCGGCTTTGCAGGCCGACGTGTTGAGCCGGTTGGCGGCGGGCGCTTCGCCGCAAGCGGTGGCCGGTCGGCTCAAGCGCGAACGCGGGCAGACGGTGATCAGCCATGAAACCATTTACCGTTTCATTGCAGCCCAGATTGCGCGTACCAAGGATTACCGCTGGCGCCATTATCTGCCGCGGGCCAAGAGCAAGCGAGGGTGGCGCGGAAGCAAAGGCGGATCTCCGGTCGAGCACATCCGGCAACGCGTCTCCATTGCGACGCGCCCCGCCCATATTGGGACGCGCAAGCAGCCCGGCCATTGGGAGGCCGATCTGATTCTGTTCTCGCGTTACGGACAAGCCGTGCTCGCCGTTCATGAGCGCCGCTCGCGGCTGACTTTGATCGTGCGTCAGCCGAGCAAGGCCGCTGCGCCGCTGGCCGACACCTTGACCGCAGTGCTCGCGCCGCTGCCGGCGCGCCTGCGGCGTACTCTCACCTTTGATAATGGTACCGAGTTTGCCCATCACTATAGGCTCCACAAACCACTCAATATGAAAACCTTCTTTTGCGATCCGCATGCACCCTGGCAAAAAGGCGGGGTCGAAAATGCCATCGGCAGACTGCGGCGTGACCTGCCACGTAAAACCGACCTCGATACCCTCAGCCCGGACGACCTGGTGCAGATTGCGCGGCGTTATAATCACGTCCCGCGCAAGTGTCTTGACTATCAGACACCCGCTGAGGTTTTTTCTAATCTGTTGCACTTCAAATGTGAATCCACATTCCCGCTTTCGCGGGAATGACGTTTCTCGAATAAATAAGAGCTTTCCTAAGGTACGCCACACACCGGACAAGCGGGGTCTTTACGCAGCGCCACCGTGCGCCATTCCATGGAGAGGGCGTCGAGCAACAGCAGGCGCCCGCTG
>CAWUTX010000010.1:0-4173 GCA_963925015.1 uncultured Gammaproteobacteria bacterium | reverse complement strand
CACCTCGGTCAAATCCACCGCGCACCAGTTCATCAGTATGCCCCTGCCGTCAAAGGCCGGGGTATTCTTACGCCGCCCCTTGTTGGCGTGGGCCGCTGGCGTCTTGTCAAAGGCGCGCATCGCATCCAGCAACACCTTGATCTCGGCATCCAGCAGCCCGATCTGCTCGCCGGCAAAGTCATAGGCTTTAAGCTCGTGGCCCAGACTGAACAGATGCTCGCGGCTCCAGCGTCCTTCGAGCGCCTTGGCGATTTCGTCCACGCTGGCCTTGATCCGGTAGTTGCGCAACTGCAAGGGCACCTGACGGTCACGCTCGCCCGCCACAATGGCGCAGATGATGGCAAGCCCCGTCTCGCCGGTGATATCGGTGATCACGTTGGTCAGTTGCACGTTCATCTGGGTGAGCGCCTTTTGCATGCGTTGGGTGTGCCGAGCGCGTTCATCGATGGTGATGTCACGCAGCCGCGACATCTCGCGCAGGGCGCACACCTGCGCATCCGGACGGTGCGCGCGGCACAGCAGCCCAAAGCTGTGCAGTTGCTGCAACCACTGGCAATCAAGCACGTCGGATTTACGCGCTTTAACATGGCGCACGCTCTTGGCATCGACCAACCACACGTCAAAGCCGCGCGCTTGCAACAACTCATACATTGCGATCCAGTACACGCCCGTCGATTCGAGCGCCACGGTGTCGATGCGGCAAGTCGTCAGCCAATCGGCAATGGCGTTCAGATCTTCGGTGTGCGGTCCGAATTCGCGCACCGCCGATTCGCCCTTGCCTACCCAGTCAGGCGGTACCGCCACATAGTGACTAGCGCCGCCAATGTCGATGCCGGTGGCGTTAGGGTGCTTGATACTCAGCGGCTCGACCGGCGTGCCGCTTGCCTTGAATCGAGTCAAATCAACTCGTTGTGCCATGCGTTCTCCTTGAGTAAACGTTACTCGCGGACGTGGGCATGTCGTTATGCTCAATCTCTCAATCGGGATGTCGAACCGGCCCGCCGGTACAAGCGTCAGCGCGCCAGGCGACTCGCCATGCTCGCCGACGATGCCTCAACCATACTCAGAGGACGGGCTCAACGGCGCCAGTGCTCAGCCGGTCTTTGTCTGAAAGCAACACCTCCAACGCTATCACATCGCAGCCCTGTTTCTTGGCAACGCCTTTTGGCCTGCGGACAAATACTTTACTCAGGGCGAACGGATCGGTTTTGTCGCGCATCGCGAAAACTTCAATAAATTAAAGTTGCACACGCTGCGCGTCCGCGCGGCAGGGAGACCCGCATGAAATTCCGCTTTCCCGTCATCATCATCGATGAGGATTTCCGCTCCGAAAACGTGAGCGGCCTCGGCATCCGCGCGCTCGCCAAGGCCATCGAGGAAGAGGGGCTTGAAGTGCTGGGCGTCACCAGCTACGGCGATCTGTCGTCGTTCGCGCAGCAGCAAAGCCGCGCCTCGGCGTTTATTCTGTCGATGGACGACGAAGAGTTTTCCGCCGAGGGCGCCGCGACGACCATCGCCGGCCTGCGAGGCTTTGTCGAGGAAATCCGCTTTCGCAACGCCGACATTCCGATTTTTCTGTATGGCGAGACCAAGACCTCGCGCCATATTCCGAATGACGTGCTGCGCGAGCTGCACGGCTTTATTCACATGTTCGAGGACACGCCCGAGTTCGTCGCGCGCTACATCGTGCGCGAGACCCGCTCCTATCTCGATGGCCTCGCGCCGCCGTTTTTCAGGGCGCTGACGCATTACGCGCAGGACGGTTCGTATTCGTGGCACTGTCCGGGGCACTCGGGCGGCGTGGCGTTTCTGAAAAGCCCGGTGGGGCATATGTTCCACCAGTTTTTTGGCGAGAACATGCTGCGCGCCGACGTGTGCAACGCGGTGGATGAGCTGGGGCAATTGCTCGATCACACCGGCCCGGTGGCGGCGTCCGAGCGCAACGCGGCGCGCATATTCAATTGCGACCATTTGTTTTTTGTCACCAACGGCACGTCCACCTCGAACAAGATCGTGTGGCATTCGACCGTGGCGCCGGGCGATGTGGTGATCGTGGACCGTAATTGTCACGTGTCGATTTTGCACGCCATCACCATGACCGGCGCGATCCCCGTGTTTTTGATGCCCACGCGTAATCACTTCGGCATCATCGGGCCGATTCCCATGGAGGAATTCAAATGGGAAAACATTGAGAAAAAAATCGCCGCACATCCGTTCGCTAGCAAGGTCAAAACCAAGCCGCGCGTGTTGACCCTCACGCAAAGCACATACGACGGCATTGTTTATAACGTCGATACGTTAAAAGAAATGCTCGACGGCCACGTCGATACGCTGCACTTTGATGAGGCCTGGCTGCCGCACGCCACGTTTCACGAGTTCTACAAAGGCATGCATGCCATCGGGCGCGACCGGCCGCTGTGCAAAGAGTCGATGGTGTTCTCCACGCAATCGACGCACAAGTTGCTGGCGGGCCTGTCGCAGGCGTCGCAAATCCTGGTGCAGGACAGCCAAAAGCGCAAACTCGATCAGCACACCTTTAACGAGGCGTACCTGATGCACACCTCCACCTCGCCGCAATACGCGATCATTGCCTCGTGCGACGTGGCGGCGGCAATGATGGAGCCGCCGGGCGGCTCGGCGCTGGTCGAAGAATCGATACTGGAAGCGCTGGATTTCCGCCGCGCTATGCGCAAGATCGACGCCGAATTCGGCAAGGACTGGTGGTTCAAGGTGTGGGGGCCGGAACGCCTGGCGGACGAAGGCATCGGCAATCGCGATGACTGGATGCTGCGCGCAAACGAGCGCTGGCATGGCTTCGGCAATCTGGCGCCAGGCTTTAACATGCTCGATCCGATCAAATCTACGGTGATTACGCCGGGGCTGGATGTCACCGGCAAGTTCGCCAAAACTGGCATACCGGCGGCGGTGCTGACCAAGTATCTCGCTGAGAACGGCATCATTGTCGAGAAGACGGGCCTGTATTCGTTTTTCATCATGTTCACCATCGGCATCACCAAGGGCCGCTGGAACACCATGGTCACCGAGTTACAGCAATTTAAAGACGACTACGCGGGCAACAAACCGTTGTGGCGCGTATTGCCGGAGTTTGTCGCTAAGCATCCGCAATACGAAAAAACCGGCTTGCGTGATTTGTGCGATCAGATCCACGAGGTCTACAAAGCCAACGACGTGGCGCGCCTCACCACCGAAATGTATTTGTCGGACATGCAGCCGGCGATGGTGCCAGCAGAGGCGTGGTCGCGCATGGCGCACCGCGAAATCGAGCGCGTGGAAATCGACAAGCTCGAAGGCCGCGTCACCAGCGCGCTGGTCACGCCGTATCCGCCGGGCATTCCGCTATTGATTCCGGGCGAACGATTTAACCCGACCATCGTGCGCTTCCTGCAATTCGCGCGCGAGTTCAACCAGAAGTTCCCCGGTTTTGAAACAGATATCCATGGGCTGGTGAAAGAGAGCGGCAAGGAACACGGCAAGGAGAATTTCGGCAGTAACGGCGTGTTGCGTTATTACGTCGATTGCGTGCGGGTTTGATACACATTTCATGTCATTTATGTTGCGAGTTCATGACATGTCCGGTTGTCATAGTGCCCGAAAGGGGGCGCGAGATGAAACGGACAAGATTGCTACAGGAGACCAGACAGATGAGGTTTGTAGATACGTATGAGCAGTGGAATGCGGGCCAGCTGACGCAGGCCAAGGCGGGTCGGATATTAGGCATGTGCGAGCGCAGCTTCCGGCGCTGCCTTTGCCGGTATGAAGCCGACCTGGCGAGCGACAATTATCTTGGCCGGTAGACGACAACTATCTTGGCCGGTTTTCACCTAGACCGGCCGGGTGCGTGAAGCGAGGTTTAAAGTGGTTTCGCCAGCATGGTGCTGGGGAGACTACGAGTGGCCGGCAAACGCATTGGAGATCACCAGGTGGGCATTTACAAGAAACTCAGGAAGAAGCTTCGTCAAGAAGCGGCGGCGGCCAAGGTTGGCATTAGCGTGCGTTCCGCACGGCGTCTTGATGACGCGCAGACATTGCCGTCGCAACGCGAGGCAAGATCATGGCGCACGCGTGCGGATCCTTTCGACGGCGTCTGGCAAAGCGAAATCGTGCCAATGCTGGAGGCGGCACCAGGGTTGACCGCGATGACGCTGCTCGAAG
>CAWUTX010000009.1:0-11574 GCA_963925015.1 uncultured Gammaproteobacteria bacterium | reverse complement strand
CCTCAACGGCCCACGCAAGCGCCGCATCGCCGCCGGTTCCGGCACCCAGGTGCAGGACGTCAACCGCATGCTCAAGCAGTTCGACCAGATGCAGCGCATGATGAAGCAAATGGCCAAAGGCGGCATGGCCAAGCTGCTGCGCGGCCTCAAGGGGCGTTTGCCGTTCTAGCGGGCGGCGTTTCCCCACCCTATTTCCCCGGTGATAAAGCCTTCCTTGGCGCGCACTTTTCACGTAGAATAACGCGCTTGTTCAGGTTGTTGCCGTAAGGCCTGAGCCCGATTTTAATGAGGATAGACTACGATGGTAACCATACGCATGGCTCGCGGTGGCGCGAAGAAGCGCCCGTTTTATAACATCGTCGTGACTGACAGCCGTCAGCCGCGTGATGGGCGCTACATTGAGCGCGTGGGGTTTTTCAACCCTGTCGCCACTGGCGGTGAAGTGAAACTCACGCTGGACAATGAACGCATCGGCTACTGGATTTCGCAGGGCGCGAAGCCGTCCGACCGTGTCGCCGGGCTCATCAAGAACCACGCGGCCTGAGTTGTCCGCAGGCGAGGCAGGGACGCCGCGCCTGATCGTAGTGGGCCGGGTCGTCGGCCTGTTCGGGGTGCGGGGCTGGTTGAAGATTGTTTCCTATACTGCGCCTGTAGAAAATATCCTGAATTATCGTCCGTGGCATCTGCGTTCAATCGACGCAGCGCCAGACGCGCCCTGGGTGGAGCAGGCGGTTGCCGAAGGGCGCCATCAGGGTAAGGGTGTTGTCGTGCGGTTTGAGGCGCACCATGACCGCGACGCGGCCCAGCAAGTGCTGGGTACCGAGATCGCCGTCAGCCGTGACCGGTTGCCCACGCTCGATGCGGGCGAGTATTACTGGGCTGATCTGGTCGGCCTCAAAGTGGTGACGCTGGACGGGATTGCACTGGGCGTAGTCGATCACCTGATGGAGACTGGCGCCAACGATGTACTGGTGGTCAAGGGTGAGCGGGAGCGGTTGATCCCCTACATACCGGGTGTAGTGGTGCGAGAGATCGACCGCGCGCAGGCTGTGTTGCGAGTGGATTGGGATCCTGAATTTTAGCTGCGGAGATAGCCCCATGGAAATAGCAGTAGTCACGCTGTTTCCGCAGATGCTGGATGCGCTGGCGGACTACGGCATCACGAGCCGGGCGCTGAAGAGCGGCGTGCTGCGGCTCACGCGCTGGAACCCGCGCGATTACGCGCATGACCGCCACCACACGGTGGATGACCGCCCTTACGGCGGCGGGCCGGGGATGGTGATGCAGGTGCAGCCCCTGCGTGGTGCGATCGATGCCGCGCGCGGTGCGGGAGAGGAACAGGCCCATGTGGTCTACCTCACGCCGCAGGGACGGCGTCTGGATCAGGCCGGGGCAAAGGCACTTGCCGCACACGCACGACTGGTGCTGGTGGCCGGACGTTATGAAGGCATCGATGAGCGCGTGATTGCCACGCACGTCGATGCGGAATGGTCGATAGGCGACTATGTGCTCTCCGGCGGAGAGCTGGCGGCGATGGTGATGATCGACGCCATCACCCGTTTGTTGCCGGGTGCGCTGGGGCACGAGGACTCCGCCGCGCAGGATTCATTTGCCAGCGGACTGCTCGACACTCCGCACTACACGCGGCCCGAGGAAATCGACGGCCTGCGCGTGCCGGAGGTGCTGTTGAGCGGAGACCATCGCGCGATTGCACGCTGGCGCGAGAAGCAGGCGCTGGGGCGCACCTGGTTGCGGCGGCCCGATCTGCTGGAAGGGATGACACTGACGCCTGAACAACGCCGTCTGTTGGACGAATTTATTGAAGAGAATAATTGAAGGAATACTGCCATGAGCAACATCATTCAACAAATCGAAGCCGAACAAATGTCACGCAAGGTGCCGGCTTTTTCACCGGGCGATACCGTCGTGGTTCAGATCAAGGTGAAGGAAGGCACGCGCGAACGCTTGCAGGCTTTCGAAGGCGTCGTAATCGCGCGCCGCAACCGTGGCCTCAACTCGGCCTTTACCGTGCGCAAGATGTCGCATGGCGAAGGTGTGGAGCGCGTGTTCCAGACCTACAGCCCGAGCATCCATGACATCACCGTGAAGCGCCGTGGAGCGGTGCGCCGCGCCAAGCTGTACTATCTGCGCGACTTGCAAGGCAAGGAAGCGCGCATTCAGGAAAAGCTGTAGGAGCTACATGGCCGCGCCGGTCGCTGTTCGGACCTACGCGGCCATCTTGGCCGCTCCCCTCGGCCTGCACGCCAAGCTTGGCGTATGCATACAGCAGCAAGCCGTCAGTAGCATAGATTTTCTCTCCCTGCGTCACGCCGACATCGCACCCACCACGGCGTTCGCACAACGCGTTGTGGGCCAGTTGTTACGTTACTTCACCCATCCGCGTCATACATTTTCCATTCCCTTGTCTCTGCAAGGCACAGCGTTTCAACAGCGCGTGTGGCAAGTATTGTTAAATCTCCCTGCGGGCGCGACCATCAGTTACGGAGCGCTCGCCACACAACTTGCCACCGGCGCGCGCGCCGTGGGCAACGCCTGCCGCGCCAATCCGGTGCCGATCATTGTGCCGTGTCACCGTATCGTGGCGTGCGATGGCCTGGGCGGCTATTCTGGTGCCATCGCGGGCACCCAACTCGGCATCAAACGCTGGCTGCTGGAGCATGAGCGACAGTCCATCTGATACTGCACCTCTGCCTCTGGCCGCAGAGGAGGGCGTGCTGATCGAAAGCTTTCTCGATGTGCTCTGGCTGGAGCACGGATTGAGCATCAACACACGCGCCGCGTACCGCAATGACCTGTATGGGTATGCGCGCTGGCTTGCATTGCATCAATGCGGCCTGCTGAGCTGTGAGCGTGCGCAGGTAATGGATTATCTGGAAATGCTGAAACAGCAGGACAGGCAGCCGCGCTCCCGCGCACGTCTGATTTCGACGCTGCGCCGCTTTTATCGCCATATGGTGCACGAAGGTCGTCTGCAGCAAGACCCCAGCGCACTGGTGGCGAGTCCCAAGCTGGGGCGCAATCTCCCCAAGTCGCTCACCGAGCCAGAGGTCGAGGCGCTGCTCGCTGCGCCCGACATCAATGACGCCCTCGGCCTGCGCGACCGCACCATGCTGGAGTTGCTCTATGGATGTGGATTGCGTGTGTCCGAACTGGTACAGCTCACGATGCCGCAGATCAATCTGCATCAAGGTGTGCTGCGTGTCATCGGCAAAGGCTCGAAGGAGCGCCTGATCCCGTTCGGTGAAGAGGCCCACGTCTGGCTGGAACGCTATTTGAGCGAGGCGCGTCCGCAGTTGCTGCACGGAAAGGTCAGCGCCTTTCTGTTTCCCACGCGGCGCGGAGAGGACATGACGCGGCAGGGCTTCTGGTATCTCATCAAACGCCACGCGCAGCGGGCGGGCATCACCAAGCATTTGTCGCCCACACCTTGCGCCACGCCTTCGCCACCCACCTGCTCAATCATGGCGCCGACCTGCGCGTAGTGCAGATGCTGCTCGGCCACAGCGATTTATCCACCACGCAAATCTATACCCATGTGGCGCGCGAACGATTAAAAAGCCTGCATGCGAGGCATCACCCGCGTGGCTGACGTGTTATGATTTTCGAATGCATTTTATGAATCAGGATAATTATTATGCCGTCGTTTGATGTGGTCTCCGAAGTGGACATGCACGAACTCGCCAACGCCGTCGATCAGGCCAACCGCGAGATCGGCACGCGCTTCGACTTCAAAGGCACCGGCGCGAATGTCGAGCATGCAGAAATGCTGCTCACGCTGCATGCGGATAACGAATTTCAGATCAAGCAGATTACCGACATCCTGCACGGCAAACTAGCCAAGCGCGGCGTGGATATCGCCGTGCTCAAAGCCGACAAGATTGAAATCAGCGGCAGTAAGGCGCAGCAGAAAATCACCGTGCGGCAGGGCATCGAGAGTGAATTGGCCAAAAAAATCGTCAAGCTGATTAAGGACTCGAAGCTGAAGGTACAGGCGGCGATTCAAGGCGAGCAGGTGCGCGTCACCGGCAAAAAGCGTGACGATCTGCAGGAGGTGATGGCGCTGCTGCGTACTTCTCCTCAGGAGCTGCCGTTACAGTACACCAACTTTCGTGACTGAGTGTTTCAGGAGAGATTGCATCGTGGGTAAAAAATCAGTGTCGGCGGGGGTGCTTGCGGCATTACTGCTGACCGCATTCACATCCGCACAGGCCGCAGACGAGACGGCGAAAATCAATAAAGTGCTGGAGACCTTGCTGCCCGGTAAAAAGCCCGATAGTGTTACCACCTCGGCAATTCCCGGAATATATGAAATCAGCTACGGCGCCACACTTTTATATATGACGCAGGATGGCCGCTATCTCATGCGCGGTGATCTCATCGACGTGGCGCAGCAGGAAAATCTGACGGAGTTAAAGCGGAACCAGGTGCGCCTCAAGGTGATTAACGGGATTGGCGAAAAAAGCATGATTGTATTTGCGCCCAAACAGGTAAAACATACCATTACGGTGTTTACCGATATTGATTGCAGCTACTGCAGAAAGATGCACGGCGAAATGGCGCAACTCAACAAATACGGCATCAAGGTACGTTATTTGGCCTATCCGCGCACGGGAATAGATTCACCGCCCTATGTAAAGGCGGTTTCGGCATGGTGCGCCAAGGATCGCAACGCCGCGCTTACCCATGCCAAGGCGGAGGAAGCCGTGCCGCAAAAGACCTGCGCCAACCCGGTGCAGCAGCATATGCAGGCGGCGAAACAGGTCGGCGTCTCCGGCACGCCGACACTCGTGCTCGAAGACGGCAGCCTGGTTCCGGGTTACGTGCCGGCGGAGCGGCTGATTGAGATGCTGGATGGGCGCAAAAACAGCTAAACATAGCGCCTTAATCTACTGCGCGTCTTTGATGCGGGTGCGTGCGGTGCTCTGAATCCGGCGCCGCGTAGTGGCAGACTGGCGTGTACACTCCGGTTCCTGCGCCCCACCGCCCCCGCCTGAAAGCCGCTCGCTACGATTTATGGCGCTATGTATAAACGGGCGCCCTAAGCGTTGAGGGGCTTGGCCAGCAGACTGCGCTTTTCGTAAGCCTCACGCGCGATGCGCACGTCTTCCAGGAAGTAGGGCAGCTCTTCCAGTGTGAGCGCCTGTGGGCCATCCACCAGCGCCTTGTGCGGCGCGGGATGGAAATCGACCAGCACCATGTTGGCGCCCGCGATAATACCCTGCGCGGTCACAGTCACGATGTCCAGAATACCGTCCGGTGCGCGGTCGCGCGTGCCTACGGAATGGGACGGATCAATGCACACCGGCATGCGCGTGAGGCGCTTGACCACCGGCACGTGCGCGAAGTCCACGAAGTTGCGGTGCGGGTCGCCCGCGTTGGTCTTCATGCCGCGCAGACCGAACACCACATTACGGTTGCCTTCGCTCGCCAGGTATTCGGCGGCGTTGAGTGATTCTTCCAGCGTGATGCCGAAGCCGCGTTTCAGCAGCACCGGATATTCTTTCTGCCGACCGACGATCTTGAGCAGCTCGAAGTTCTGCGTGTTGCGCGTACCGATCTGCAGCATCACGCCGGTGGGATTGCCGGTCTGCTTCAATGCCTCGCGGATTTCGTCGACCTGCGACTCGTGCGTGACTTCCATGGCGATGACCTTGATGCCATATTTGCCGGCGAGTTGGAATACGTAGGGCAGGCAGGCCTTGCCGTGGCCCTGGAAGGAGTAGGGATTGGAGCGCGGCTTGTACGCCCCCATGCGTGTGCACACCTGGCCGTTATCGCGCAGCGCCTTCATCATGAGCTCGACGTGCTCGGGCGTGTCCACGGCGCACAGGCCGGCGAAGACATGCAGGGTATCCTGGCCGAAGCGCACGCCGTTATAGTCGAAGTGCGTGGCGCGCACATCGACGTTGTGACGGCCGAGAATACGGTACTCCTCGGTCACCCGTACGGCACGCTCAACGCAGGGGAGGTTGTTCATGTCCTCCAAGCCGAGTGACAGCGTATTGCCAATAAGATAAATCTCGGTGAGGGTGCGCTGTGCCCCCTGTTCTTCGTGGATGCGAATCTGGATGTTGGGCAGATTGGCGAGATGTTCCATCAGCCGCTTGTAATCGGCGCTGGATTTTGTGGTGTCGGGTTTGAGTATGAGGATCATGTTATTTTGTCTGGTAAGGTCTGGCGCGCAATTATTCCACAAAACAGGTTCAGGGGCATTTACTTTTCTTTTTCAAGTGCCTGGGCGAAGAAACTGTCGGTACCGTGGCGGTGCGTGTAGAGGCGCAACGCCGCCTCAGTGGGCGGCGGTTTCAATGCGATGCCCTTGCGTGCGAGAATTTCCGCCACCGGAACGATATGAAACTCCGGGTGCGCGGCCAAAAACCACTCGACGACGGCATCGTTCTCCTCGCGCAACGGGCTGCACGTGGCATACACCAGCCGTCCGCCCGGCTTGACCAGCTCCGCAGCGGCCTCCAGGATGCGGCGTTGCAGCGCGGTGATGACGTTCAGATCAGGCGTGCGCCATTTAATGTCAGGATTACGGCGCAGCGTGCCGAGGCCGGTGCAGGGTGCGTCCACCAGCACGCGATCTATCTTGCCGCGCAGGCGCTGCACACGCTTATCGCGTTCGTGTTCAATGACCACGCGCCGCACCGTGTCGAGCCCGGCGCGCCGCAGGCGCGGCTTGATCTGATCGAGCCGCTTGGCGGAGACGTCGAAGGCGTACAGCGTGCCGCTGTTATCCATCAGCGCGCCGAGGTGCAGCGTTTTTCCTCCCGCTCCGGCGCAGAAGTCCACCACCATTTCCCCGCGCCGTGGCTCCACCAGCAGGGCGAGCAGCTGACTGCCTTCATCCTGCACTTCGACCAGGCCCTCGCTGAAGGCGCGTGTCTTGAACAACGGGCTGCGCTCGTTGCGGCGCAGGCCGGCGGGAGAGAGCGGAGTAGGTGTGGCGGGGTAGCCTTCTTCTGCCAGCAAGATGGCTACGTCCTCGCGTTTTGCCTTGAGTGTGTTGACGCGCAGATCCACCGGCGCGGGCTGATTCAATGCGGCGGCGAGCGCCAGAGTCTCTGTCTCGCCGAGCTGCGCCGCCAGCCGCTCGTAAAGCCAGTCGGGCAGATCGGCGTGCACAGCGGCAGGCAGGGTGGCGATATCGGTCTCACGGATGCGCGCCACCAGTCCGCGCACGTCGGCGGGATAGCCCGCCTGCTCCAGGGCGCGCGCGCTCCAGCCTTGAATGGCAGCAAGATAGGTTGCGACGATGTCAATTGCAGCGGGCGAGGTTTGATTTATGAAGTGTTCGAGCAGGCGCTTGCGGCGCAAACAGCCGTACACGGTTTCGGCGACGAAGCCGCGGTCATGCATGCCCATGTTACGATTTTTGCGGAAGTAGACCTGCATCAGCTGGTCGGCGGGGGAGCGACCGTGCAGGATGAGATCAAGCAGCTCGGCGGCGCGCGTAAGCGGGAAGTGCGTCACGGGTTTTGGCGCAGTGCGGGAGCTAGTCACGATAGCGCCGCGTCAGGTCATGATAGGCGTCAATACGCCGGTCGCGCAGATAGGGCCAGATGCGCCGCACCTGTTCGCTACGGCTGAGATCAAGTTCGGCGATCAGCACGGCGGGCGTGTCTTCCGCGGCGGTGGCGAGGATTTCTCCTTGCGGCCCGGCGATAAAGCTGGAACCCCAGAAGCGTATGCCGGCGCCGCGCCCGGACGGGTCGGCCTCGAATCCGGTGCGGTTGCAGGCCAGCACCGGCAGACCGTTGGCCACGGCGTGTGCGCGCTGAATGGTTATCCAGGCATCACGTTGGCGTGTCTGTTCCTGCGCATCGTCGTTTGGATCCCAACCGATCGCGGTCGGGTAGATGAGGAGATCGGCACCAGCCAGGGCCATAAGGCGCGAGGCTTCGGGGTACCACTGGTCCCAGCACACCAGCACGCCGATCGCACCGAGCGAGGTCTTGATCGGCGTAAAGCCGAGATCGCCCGGCGTGAAATAAAATTTTTCGTGGTAGCCCGGATCGTCCGGGATATGCATCTTGCGGTATTTGCCCGCGATACGGCCGTCGCTCTCCAGCACCACCGCAGTGTTGTGATATACGCCCGCAGCACGGCGCTCAAACAACGAGGCGACGATGACCACACCGAGTTCCGCAGCGAGCTTGCCGAGTTCATCCGTGGCCGGTCCTGGAATGGTTTCGGCGAGATCAAAATTACGCGTATCCTCGGTCTGACAGAGGTAAGTTCCGAGATGCAGCTCCTGCAATACGACGAGACGCGCGCCCTGACCTGCGGCCTCGCGCACGGCACGTACAGTGGTCGCAAGATTGGCGCTGCGCTTAATGCCGCAGGCGTGCTGGATCAGTGCGACCTTGAGCATGGCATTAGTCATGTACGCATTTTACAGCACATCGGCGGGCAACTGCATGGTAACGCAGTGCAGACTGCCGTATTGGCGGATGAGCGGGAGGCACGGGATGCCGATGATGGCGCGATCTGAGAAGCATGTCTTGAGGCGCGCCAGCGCTGCGTTGTCTGCCGCATCATCATAGGTCGGCGCCAGCACCGCGCCGTTGATGATGAGAAAATTGGCGTAACTCGCGGGCAGGCGCCTTCCGTCGTCGCCGTATTTGGCTTGTGGCCACGGCAGCGGAATCAGGCGATATGGAGCGCCCGTAGCGGAGCGCAGTGCCTGTAATTCCTGCTCCATGGCCTTGAGTTCAGCATAATGCTCGTCACCCGCATCGTCACACGCGACGTAGCAGATCGTGTCGGGACTGCAAAAGCGCGCCAAGGTGTCGATGTGGCTGTCGGTATCGTCGCCGGCGAGATAGCCGTGCGTGAGCCACAGCACACGGTCTATACCCAGCCACTCGCGCAGCCGCGCCTCGATGGCGGCGCGATTGAGGGTGGGATTACGTTGTGGCGAGAGCAGACAGCGCTCCGTGGTGAGCAGGCTGCCCGCGCCGTCTACCTCGATGCTGCCGCCTTCCAGCACAAAATCAATCGACGTGAGCGGTGTGGCGCCGAAGGCCGCCTGTGCGT
Organism: uncultured Gammaproteobacteria bacterium; assembly: GCA_963925015.1. Lineage (GTDB taxonomy): Bacteria > Pseudomonadota > Gammaproteobacteria > SURF-13 > SURF-13 > JAQBXX01. The sequence goes on along the minus strand of CAWUTX010000009.1, from coordinate 2,511 downwards.
GCAAACGACGCACCAGCTCGTTATCGAGTGTGGCATCGAACTTATCACCCCAGCCGTTGAAGATAAAGTCGAGCAATAGCGGCGTGCCATTTTTAGTCACCGTGATGGGCCCATGATCGCGCACCCAGGTATCGTTGGAAGGGGCGATATGCAAGTGGACGCGGTCGAGATCGGTACCCGCACCTTGCAGCAAGGTGCGTATGTGCGTGAGGTGCGCGGCATCATACGCGGTGATGATGACCTGCTCGCGTTCCGTTGCCGCGTGCGCAATGGCGGCGAACACCGGCTCAACCTCGGCGAGCCACGGGCGCCAGTCGCTGTGCGCATGCGGCCAGGTCAGCATGACGGCGCTTTGCCTGGCCCATTCCGGGGGGAGATGAAATTCGCTGCTACGAAGCGACATAGGCGAGTGATGGCGCAGGGAAACGGGGCGGGTGTTATGGCGAGCAGGTCTGCGGCTCGTCTGGATGGGCTGCATTATAGCCCACGCGCCGGCGCTGATCAGGATATTTAGTGGCGCTCGACACTCAGGCCCGGTGAGCGGAATTCGCGTTCATAGCAGTAAAGGCCGAGGCGCATGCGGCGGGGTAGCGGCGGTGGAGTCGGCATCAGCGAGCGTCGCCAGTTGGCCTGCCGCAGCAGTTGCTCGCTGAGGCGCTGTAGCAGGCAGTGCGTAGCTGTACCTTACGCGTGGTATTGGCTGCCTTCTTGGCGCCTAAGAGCCAAGTGCGATCTGCGGTATATTTTACAATAATAAACAAGCGTAATATATTGTTATTAATGTATTATTTTATGACTGATGGCGGTAATGTTCCCTGCAATATGCCATGCGGGCGTGATGCGGACTAATGGATATGATAACGGTGCCGCTATTCTGGGTTGTACAGGGCAAATGGGTGCCCGGAAAGTTATGACCACCGTGATAAGTAGCGCCAAGCAGCGCGCGCAAATTGTGATTGAGGGTTCCGAGGCCAACCGCTGGCGGACTTGCGCCATAAATACGGGATCAGCGAATCCAAGTATTACCAATGGCGTGATGAATTTCTCGCCAGAGTACCGTGCAGTTTGCGCGGGCCGCGCTTCTCCGGCCCGGCGCCGCTGGCCGCCCACAAAGGCAAATAACCCCAGCGCCTGCCTCATAGGCGCATGATGCCGGACGCACTACGCGTTTATTACCTGTGCATCCAGTGACAGCCACCGTTGCAGGAAGCATTTTTTTTGCAAGTATGATTTAATGCGGCTCATGTTCAGGCCGCTGGAATTTTTCGTTGGACTGCGCTACACCCGCGCCAAGCGCCGCAATAACTTCATCTCCGTCATTTCGCTGACTTCCATTCTGGGTATCGCCCTGGGTGTCGCGGCGCTCATCACCGTGCTGTCGGTGATGAACGGCTTTCAGCGCGAGGTGCGTAACGGCATCCTCGGCATGACCGCGCACGCGACGATTACCGGAATCGACGGCACGCTCGTTGACTGGCGCACACTTGAAGACAGTATCGTTCATCATCCGCGCGTGCAGGGTGCGGCGCCCTACATCGAGGCGCAGGGCATGCTCACCAACGGTCAGGTGGTGAGCGGCTTGCAGGTGCGCGGCATCATTCCGCGGGAAGAACCTAAGGTGTCCTACATCGATCAAAAGATGGTGGCCGGTCAGTTGGGTGATCTCGTGCCCGGTGCATTTGGCATCGTGCTCGGACGCGAGCTGGCGCGTTACTTGGGTGTGGGTGTGGGTGACAAGGTCACACTGGTCACGCCGCAGGCCACGGTGACGCCCGCCGGCGTACTGCCGCGCCTCAAGCGCTTCACGGTGACCGGCATATTTCATGTCGGCAATAATGAATACGACGGCAGCCTCGCTCTCATGCACATGGAGGATGCCGCGCGCCTGTTTCAGATGGAAGGCAGGGTGAGCGGATTGCGTCTCAAGCTCGACGACCTGTTCGCGGCGCCGAAGATAGTGCGCGATCTGATACGGCAATTGCCTGCGCAGTATTTCGCCAGCGACTGGACGCGCCAACATGTGAGTTTTTTTCGTGCGGTGGCACTGGAGAAGCGCATCATGTTCATTATTCTCACGCTCATCGTCGCGGTCGCGGCCTTTAATATCGTCTCCACCATGGTGATGGTGGTGACTGACAAGCAGGCCGATATCGCCATCCTGCGTACACTTGGCATCACGCCCGCGAGCATTCTTGCGATCTTCATGGTGCAGGGCATGGTGATCGGCGTCGCCGGTACCGCGCTCGGCGTCATCGGTGGTGTGAGTCTTGCGCTCAACGTCGAGACTATCGTGCCGTGGATCGAGCACGCCTTCGGTATCCAGTTTCTCTCGGCGGATGTATACCTCATCAGCGAAGTGCCGTCGGATATGCACTGGAGCGATGTGCTCAATATCAGCAGCATGGCCTTTGTGCTGAGTCTGCTGGCCACGCTGTACCCCGCCTGGCGCGCGGCACGCTGCCAGCCGGCGGAGGCCCTGCGCTATGAGTGACACACCGGTGCTGGAATGCC
>CAWUTX010000008.1:0-5163 GCA_963925015.1 uncultured Gammaproteobacteria bacterium | reverse complement strand
CGGCATCGTGTCGCACCTGATGAGCGACATCGAAATCGTCTGCCTGGGCAAAGACCTGCCGGAGTTCATCGGCGTCGATCTCGCCGAGGTCAAGCTGAACGAAACGGTACACCTCTCCGACCTCAAGCTGCCGCAAGGCGTGGCGCTCGCCCATGGCGCGGAGCGTGCGCGCCCGGTGGTGAACATCCACATGCCGCGCGTAGCCGTGGAGCCCGAAGTCGTGGTGGCCCCCACGGCGGTGGAAGCCACCGCACAGGCGGCGGCTGCGGCACCCGGTGCGGAAGGCGCTGCCAAACCTGCGGCAGCCAAACCCGCGAAGGACGCCAAGAAGGGCTAATCCCCCTTTACTCACCGGGGCGTGGACTCTCATCTTGCCGCGTATCGAACTCATCGTCGGCCTGGGCAACCCGGGCCGGGAGTATGCGCAGACGCGGCACAATGCGGGGTTCTGGTTCGTCGACGCCGTGGCGCAGGCTCACGGCGCGTGTTTCCGCGCCGAGCCCAGGTTTCACGCAGAGATCGCCAAATTCACACTCATCTCGCCCCCCGTGCGCGAATGCTGGCTGCTTAAACCGCACACCTTCATGAACAAAAGCGGGCAGGCGGTGGCGGGCCTCGCCGCGTTTCACAAAATAGCGGCGGAAAACATTCTGGTGGCGCATGACGACCTCGACCTTGCGGCAGGCAGCGTACGTCTGAAGCAGGGCGGCGGCCACGGCGGCCACAACGGCCTGCGCGATCTTATTGCGCAGATCGGCGCAGACTTCATCCGCCTGCGCGTCGGCATCGGCCACCCCGGCAAGGATAACAATGTGGAAGGTTACGTGTTGCAGCGCGCACCGGCAGCGGAACAAAAACTGCTCGATGACGCGCTCGCCGATGCGCTCGCCGCGCTGCCGCTGATCATGAGCGGCGAACTGGAAAAGGCCATGCAGCAGTTGCATAGTCGTTAATAACTAATATTCTTAAACGCCAAGGCGCAAAGACGCAAAGAAAAACTCGGTGTCTGGGGCTTAATACCTTTGCGTTCTCTGCGTCTTTGCGTTGCGAAGTTTTTTTAAAGAGCAATCATTATGGGTTTCAAATGCGGCATCGTCGGCCTGCCTAACGTAGGCAAGTCCACCTTATTTAACGCGCTCACCAAGGCGGGCATCGCGGCGGAAAATTATCCGTTCTGCACCATCGAGCCCAACGTCGGCATCGTGCCGGTGCCCGACACCCGGCTCGACGCACTGGCTGAAATCGTCAAACCGCAAAAGGTCATACCCACCGTGATCGAGTTCGTCGACATCGCGGGGCTGGTGGCGGGCGCCTCCAAAGGCGAAGGTCTGGGCAATAAATTCCTCGCCCACATCCGCGAGACGGACGCCATCGCGCACGTCGTGCGCTGCTTCGCGGACGACAACGTCGTGCACGTAGCGGGCAAGGTCTCGCCGATAGACGACATCGAGGTCATCCACACCGAGCTGGCACTCGCCGATCTCGACACGGTGGACAAGGCGCTGTTGCGCATCGGCAAGGCCGGCAGGTCGGGTGACAAAGAGGCGCTGGCGCAAAAGACCCTGCTCGATCGTGTGCACGCACACCTCGACAGCGGCCAGCCGGTGCGTTCACTCAATCTCGCCGCAGATGACCTGAAGCGCTTGCACGAATTACATCTGCTCACCGCGAAACCGACGCTGTACATCGCCAACGTGGCCGAAGACGGCTTCACAAACAATCCCTACCTTGAGCAGGTACGCGCCCACGCCACACGCGAAGGCGCCGCGCTGGTACCGGTGTGCGCCGCCATCGAGGCCGAGATCGCGGAACTTGCAGACGAAGACAAGGCGGATTTTCTGAAAGAGCTGGGTCTGGACGAGCCGGGCCTCAATCGCGTGATCCGCGCGGGCCACCAGTTACTGGGGCTGCACACCTACTTCACCGCCGGCGCAAAAGAAGTGCGCGCCTGGACCATCCCCGCCCGCGCCACCGCACCGCAGGCGGCAGGCGTAATCCACAGCGACTTCGAGCACGGCTTCATCCGCGCCGAAGTCATCGCCTATGACGACTTCGTCAAATACCACGGCGAACCCGGCGCTAAAGAGGCCGGCAAGTGGCGGCTGGAAGGTAAGGAATACACAGTGCACGACGGCGACGTGATGCACTTCAGGTTTAATGTTTGAAAAGCAGATGAAAGAGAAAAGATACAAGGGAAAAGATATAATATAGCCCTGTTTTACTTTTCTCTTGTATCTTTTCTCTGTCGTTACAAGGCTATGTAGCTCAGCTGGTTAGAGCGCGGCACTCATAATGCTGAGGTCGGTGGTTCGAGTCCACCCATAGCCACCATCATTACACGCTTCAGAGTAAATCAATCGAGACTGACCCTATTGATTTTCGCCCCCCATCCCGGTCACTTCGGCTTCCACTCCTGCGCCCGCCGCTGCGCCTCGGCAATTTGATCGGGAGTCATTTTGCTTTCGACGAAGTCACGGAATTTGACAGCCTCTTTACCTCCCTGAGCCGCCGCAAGGTTAAGCCACATGTGCGCCTGCACATAATCCTGCGGTACACCCTGACCGTTGTCGTACATAGCGCCGAGGTTGTACTGAGCAAAGGCAAAACCCTGTTCAGCGGCCTTGCGGTACCACTTCACCGCCTCGGCGTAGTCCTGCGCTACACCCTGACCCTTGTCGTACATGAGGCCGAGGTTGAACTGAGCAGAGGCATCCCCCTGTTCGGCAAGCGGCCGCCACTCGCGCAATGCCGTGGCGTAGTCACCCTTACTGGCAGCGTTCAGTCCTTCTACAAAGCCCGCCCACACCCCGGGTGCAACCAGCACGGTGGACAAGATCAATCCAATGATTGTATGACGCAACACGCCCTTCTTATTGCTCATAGCGTTCCCCAGGTTAACGCCTTGAATCCAGTTCCATCATTCTAGGCGCTGGAATGAATCTGCGCCACCCTGACAGGAATGCCTCAACCTCCGGTGCGCCCATGGCCTGGGTGCCGCTTGCCATGAAACAAAACAAAGCGTTTAATTCAGTTCGTATAGACCTGTTCGGTACGGATACTATAGTGCTTTACCCGTAGCCGCCCACGTACTCGATCCATCAAACGCGGGCGATCAGGCGATGGGGCTTTAGGGGAGATCATGGGGTGTGTCCAATTTATTTACTCTGAATAAATCAGCTTCTTATATCTTGCGCTCCAGTATTGTCCACCTCGGTAAGGTGTATTTCCCGATTGTTTAGGGTGTCTACTTCTAGTTAGAAGGGGAAACCGATGAGTACTGATAATACAGTAGCTATTGCGCGCTAGTGGGCTTACGAGTACATTACGGTTAACTGCATAATAATTTACAAAAACACTCTCTGAAGAGGGCCCCCTACGATGGCTAAATATATTAGCAATTGGTCTGGAAGCTACCCTAATTCGGCTGTAAGCAACTCTGCTGCAGGGTTTGCCAGTATGGTTAGCAATGCTGACGATTTGTATAACGCCTTTAGCGATGATGGCCCTACAGGAGGCATCTATCAGGCTACTCCGACCTATATTTCGGGTTATGTATACAATGCCTTTGATTTTGAAATATATGGCAGTGGTTTTAATACAAACGTAAGAAGTGGCCCCGGGAATTTGAACAGTGCGATAAGTGGAAACTCTGCTACCTTTGAAGGCCCTGCGGGGCGAAGAAACGGAGCACGAGATGGCAAGAAGATCGAGACGGACCCATTCAGCGGTGTTCAAGGCGAAGGTGGCCTTGGCGGCGTTGCAAGGGGATAAGACGCTGGCCGAGTTAGCGCAGCGGTTCGAAGTACACCCCAACCAGATCACCGAGTGGAAGCGGCAGATGCAGGAGCGCGCGGCCGACGTGTTTAGCGGAGGGGGTTCCCCGGCGGAGCCGCCTGTTGATCTGAAGGCGTTACACGCCAAGATTGGTCAACTGACGCTGGAGAATGATTTTTTAGAAGGCGCGCTCACCAAGGTGGGATGGCTGAGCGCAAAGCGATGATCCATCCCCATCATCGCTTACCCATCACCCGTCAGGCACATCTGATGGGCCTCAGCCGAGGCAGCGTGTATTACCTGCCCAAGCCGGTCAGCCCCGGCGATCGGGTCCTGATGCGCCGGATGGACGAGCTGCATCTGGAACATCCCTTCATGGGTGCGCGCATGCTGCGCGACCAGCTTAACCGGGCAGGCGGCCGGATCGGTCGCAAACACGTTGCCACGCTGATGAAGAAGATGGGCATCGAGGCGCTGTACAGGAAGCCCGGCACCAGCAAGAAACACCCCGGGCATGAAATCTACCCGTATCTGCTGCGGGGCATGAAGATTGACCGGGCCAACCAGGTCTGGGCGCTGGACACGACCTACATCCCGATGGCCAGAGGCTTCGTTTACCTCACGGCCGTAGTGGATTGGGCGAGCCGCAAGGTATTGGCATCCAAGGTGGCCATTACCCTGGAGGCTTGCCATGCCGTGCAGGTGCTGGAAGAAGCCTTCAACCGCTATGGCAGTCCCGAGATCGTCAACACCGACCAAGGCAGCCAGTTTACCGCGCAGGCGTTTGTGCAGGCCGTCAAAGATCGGGGCTGTAAGCTCTCCATGGACGGGCGCGGGGCCTGGCGGGATAATGTGTTCGTCGAGCGTCTGTGGAAATCGGTGAAGTACGAGCGGGTGTACCTGCATGCTTACGATTCTGTCACCGAGGCCAGAACCTCGATCATACAATACATGGATTGGTACAACCGCTGCAGACCACATTCCAGCCTGGCCAAGAGAACACCGGATGAGGCTTACGCCGTGATGCTGCCGACGGTTAAACTGGCAGCGTGAGAATCAGCAGGGAATCCACTTAAAAACTTTGGATTACTGTTCAGACGAGTGGGGCCACTTCTGTCTCGCCCCCTAGACATGGGGCGGGAACGCAGACTGAAATGTCATCTTAATGGGTGAATTACTTAGTACAATACACGCCAGCGTGAGGCATCAGCACAGGAATTCAACAGTGGAACAAGTGCACGGAACCACGATTTTATCGGTGCGCCGTAACGCCTGCGTGGTGGTCGGCGGTGACGGCCAGGTGTCGCTGGGCAACACCGTGATAAAGAGCAACGCGCGCAAGGTGCGCCGTCTGTATCACGATCAGGTCATCGCCGGATTCGCCGGCGG
>CAWUTX010000007.1:0-20429 GCA_963925015.1 uncultured Gammaproteobacteria bacterium | reverse complement strand
CCGCCACCTGATGGTGGTGCGGCTGGCGGAGCTGGTGCGCATCGATGTGCAGCACATGACGCGCATGTTGGCGTCGGCGGCCAAGGCGCCGCTCACGCATGGCGGCGCGGAACGGCGCGGGCGTGTCGCCGCACCGGCTTCCATGTCGCAGGCGCGGCTGGTGATTGCGCTGCTGTTGCATCGGCCCGGCCTCGCGCTGGAGGCGGGCGACCCGCAGCGGTTTGCAGGTCTTGAGGTGCCGGGCGCGGAATTATTGCGCGAGCTGCTGGAGTTGGTGCAGGCGCGACCGCATTTAGGCACGGCAGCGCTGCTCGAACACTGGCGCGATACCGCGCAGGGACGTCAGCTGATGAAGCTGGCGCAGTGGCAACACCCGGTGCCGGAAGAGGGTATCGAGGCCGAGTTTCGCGTCGCGCTGGAGCGTTTGTACGCAGAAGGATTGGAGTGTCGCAAGGAGCGTCTGATCGACAAGTCACGACTAGGCCCGCTTTCCGCCGAGGAAAAGCAGGAAATGTCGGCCTTATTCCCCACTGTCACGCGCTAATCGGGCTGCGCGCGGCAGAGACCCCTGACTCAGCGGGTCGTCTGTTGTATAATAGTCCGTTAATTTCAAGAGTCGTCAAGACAGCATGAGCCAGGAACAGCAGCAGTCCCAGTTGAAGCTCCTCATCGCGCGCGGCAAGGAGCAGGGCTTTCTGACCTACCGCGAAGTCAACGATCATCTGCCGGATGGGATCGTCGATCCTGAACAGATCGAAGACATCATCAACATGATCAATGATATGGGCATTCCTGTGCACGAAGTCGCGCCGGACGCCGACATCCTGCTGATGGCGGACACCGCCGTCACTGCCGATGACGATGTGGCGGAAGAGGCGGCCGCCGCGATTGCCGCAGTGGACAGCGATTTTGGCCGTACCACCGACCCGGTCCGCATGTATATGCGCGAGATGGGCGCGGTGGAGTTGCTCACGCGCGAGGGCGAAATCGTCATCGCCAAGCGCATCGAAAATGGCTTGTCCCAGGTGCTGGCCGCGCTGGCCGCGTATCCTGGCACCATCACTAACCTGCTGCACGAGCACCAACGTGCCGAGGCGGGCGAGCAGCGGTTGGCCGAGGTCATCAGCGGTTACATCGATCCGCTCGCCCTCGATGGCCCGCCTGCGCCAGAGGAAATTCTCAAGAAGGCCCTGGTGGAAGTGGCCGAAGACGCGCTGGAAGACGCCGTGGCCACCGAGTCGGATGAGGAGGCCATCGAGACCGGCCCCGATCCGGAAGAGGCGCGCAAGCGCTTTGCCGGGCTGCGCACCCTGCAACAGAAATATACCGCTGCGGTGGCGAAACACGGCAAACCGCACGCGAAGAGCGAGAAGCTGCGGCAGAGTCTCACCGACTGCTTCATGGAATTCAAGATGGTGCCGCGTTTGATCGAGCGCCTGGTCACCAATCTGCGCCAGGTGGTGGAGCGCATCCGCGCGCAGGAGCGCGTGATCATGGACATCTGCGTCAACAAGGCGCACATGCCGCGCAAGGAATTCATCACCTCGTTCCCGGACAATGAAGTCGATCTCGGCTGGCTCGATCGCCACATCAAGGCGAAGCGCGACTACTCCGCGACACTGGCGCAGTTCCATGACGAAATCACGCGCGCGCAGAACCGCCTCGTGGTCATGCAGCAGGAATACGGCATGACCATCAGCGAGATCAAGGACATCAATCGCCGCATGTCCATCGGCGAGGCCAAGGCGCGCCGTGCCAAGAAGGAAATGGTCGAGGCCAACCTGCGCCTGGTTATTTCGATTGCCAAAAAATATACCAACCGCGGCCTGCAATTCCTCGATCTGATTCAGGAGGGCAACATCGGCTTGATGAAGGCGGTGGATAAATTCGAATACCGCCGCGGCTACAAGTTTTCGACCTATGCCACCTGGTGGATACGGCAGGCCATCACGCGCTCCATCGCCGATCAGGCGCGCACCATCCGCATCCCGGTGCACATGATCGAGACCATCAACAAGCTCAATCGCATCTCGCGCCAGATGTTGCAGGAAGTTGGCCGCGAGCCGACGCCGGATGAACTCTCCAAGCGTATGGAGATGCCGGAGGACAAGGTGCGCAAGATACTCAAGATCGCCAAAGAGCCAATCTCGATGGAGACACCCATCGGTGATGACGAAGACTCGCATCTCGGTGACTTTATTGAGGACTCCGGCGTGATGTCGCCCGGCGACGCCGCCACCTTCGAAGGGTTGCGCGAAGCGACGCTCGGCGTGCTGGAAGGACTTACGCCGCGCGAGGCCAAGGTGCTGCGCATGCGCTTCGGCATCGACATGAACACCGACCACACTCTGGAGGAAGTCGGCAAGCAGTTCGATGTCACACGCGAGCGCATCCGCCAGATCGAGGCCAAGGCGCTGCGCAAGCTGCGCCATCCGAGCCGCTCCGAGCAATTGCGGAGTTTCCTGGACCTCTAGACGGCAGAGAAAAAGAGAAAAGGTACAAGGGATACAAGGGAAAAGTAAAAACAAGATAACAACCCGCTTGTCTCCTTTCCCTTTGCTCTTTTCTCTGTATTTAACCGGGCCTGTAGCTCAGTTGGTTAGAGCAGGGGACTCATAATCCCTTGGTCGTAGGTTCGAGTCCTACCGGGCCCACCATCTTAATTGGGTATCTCTAAAAATTCGATCAAGACGCGAGGGCAAGGCGGAAATGCTCGAAAAAGCGCAGTGTACAGTTAGTACATGAGCATTTTGAGGCATTTCTAACGCGGCCATCGCGAGCTTTAGCGGATTTTTAGAGGTGCCCATATAAAAACCATGTCCACGCCTGCACCTAAAGTCGGTTTCGTCAGTCTCGGTTGCCCCAAGGCCTTGGTGGATTCCGAGCAAATCCTCACTCAACTGCGCGCCGAAGGTTATGCGGTGGCGCCGAGCTATCAGGACGCCGATCTCGTCATCGTCAACACCTGCGGTTTTATCGACGCAGCGGTGGAGGAATCGCTAGCCGCGATTGGCGAAGCGTTGGCGGAAAACGGCAAGGTGATTGTCACCGGCTGTCTCGGCGCCAAGGGCGATGTCGTCAAGCAGGCGCACCCTGCGGTGCTCGCCGTCACCGGGCCGCACGCCTTGCAAGAGGTGATGAGCGCGGTGCATACGCATCTGCCCGCGCCGCACGATCCGTTCGTCAGCCTCATTCCGCCGCAAGGCATCAGGCTCACGCCGCAGCACTACGCCTATTTAAAAATCTCCGAAGGCTGCAATCACCGCTGCACGTTTTGCATCATTCCGTCGCTGCGCGGCGATCTGGTGAGTCGGCCCATCAACGAGGTGATGCAGGAGGCGGAGCATCTGGTCAACGCGGGCGTAAAAGAACTGCTCGTTATTTCGCAGGACACCAGCGCCTATGGCGTGGACGTAAAATACCGCACCGGCTTCTGGCGCGGGCGGCCGGTGAAGGCGCACATCACACCGCTGGCGCAGGCGCTGGGCGAGCTGGGGGTGTGGGTACGGCTGCATTATGTCTATCCCTACCCGCATGTGGATGATCTGATCCCGCTCATGGCGGAGGGTAAAATTCTGCCCTATCTCGACGTGCCGCTGCAGCACGCGAGTCCCGCGATCCTCAAGGCCATGAAGCGCCCGGCGAACAGTGAAGACACGCTGGCGCGCATCCGCCGCTGGCGCGAAATCTGCCCCGAAATTACGCTGCGTAGCACGTTTATCACCGGCTTTCCCGGCGAGACCGAGGACGACTTCGAGCACCTGCTGGATTTTCTGCGTGCCGCCGAGCTGGATCGCGTCGGCTGCTTTGCCTATTCGCCGGTAGAGGGTGCCCGTGCCAACGTGCTTGCCCACCCCGTGTCGGAGGAGGTCAAACTAGAGCGTCAGGCACGCCTGATGGCGGTGCAGGAAGAGGTGTCGGCGGCCAAGCTGCAACGCAGGCTGGGTCAGGCTTGCCGGGTGCTGATTGATGAGGTGAGCGAGGCCGGTGTTGCCAGCGCACGCTCGGCCCGCGAGGCGCCGGAGATTGATGGCGTAATACGGTTCCCCGTGGTCGCCGGGCAGCGTGCGGGAGCCTGGGCAGAGGTGCGTATTATCGCCGCCAGCGCGCATGATCTGGAGGCCGAAAATATCTAACGCTCAGGGTGTGTTGCGCGACAAAAATGTGCTACGCTCAGCGTGCCTTGTGCTGGAATGGCTCGGGGAGATGAAAAATTAAAATTATTCCAGCGAAGTGCTTGACAAATGAAACGGCCCCGTCATAACATCTAGTGCGGTTTATATAAAATCCCTGGAAACAGGCTAATTTTTTATTAACCTAAACATCCACAATCCAAATTTAGGAGAGTAACGATGATGAATATCAGTCGCCGTAATTTCCTCAAGGGTGCTGCTGCTGCCAGTCTTGGCAGTATCATCCCAATGAGCATGGTCACGGTCGAGGCCGAGGCAGGTGAATCATTCACCTTCGCCTGGATCACCGACTCGCACATACAAGCAATCTCTGGCACCAAGGGCACCAAGTTCGTGAAGAGCTGGGATGACGGTTTGAAGTTGGCAGTCTCTGAAGCCATGAACGCCAGCCCGAAGCCCGATTTCGTCTACTACGGTGGTGACCTGGCCCAGTCCGGCCTGAAGTCCGAGCTGGATCACGGTTTGGGAATGCTTTCCAAGGGTGCTTTCAAAATGCACGCCATCAACGGTGAGCACGACTACTTCCTCGACATGGGTAAGTCGACCAAGGCAGCGTGGGGCGCAGCCATGCCCGCTGACAACTACTACTTCGAGCACAAGGGCGTGCAGTTCATCATGCTGACCACCATCCGTGCGGCCGAAGACTGGGAAGCGAGCCACGCCAAAAACACTCAGGACCGCATGAACCAGATGATGCGCATCGACAACTATGTTGATGGTTCCGCCTTCCGTCTGGGCAAGGATGGCCTCGCCTGGTTGAAGAAGACCGTCGCCGGCCTGGATAAGAACAAGCACACCATCGTGGGCTCGCACTCACCGATTCAGAAGATCTACAGCGGCTGGAACTTCTGGACCGAGGACGCGGAACAGATACAGGCTGCGCTGAAGGACATCAAGCGCGTGACCGTGCTGTACAACCACGTGCATCAACCTATGGCCAGCCAGAAGGGCAACATTGCCTTCTTCTCCAACTTCTCGACTGCCTGGCCGTGGCCGCATGTGGCCTCCTTGGCCGATGCTACCATGTGCGGAGACGGCGCTTTCAAGGGTTGCGAAAAAGGTGCGGACTACTACCCAAGCCTGATCCTGCCTTATCATCGCGCAGACGTTTCCAACTTCCGTGATGCGACCGGCTGGTCCATGATCAACACGGATACCGGCGGCAAGTTCGATGTCGCGGTCACCCAGTGGGGCGATAATCCCAAGCGTAATGTCACTTGGGATGGCAAGTTCAAGGAAGTGGGCGCTGGTGCTGCCACCAAAGCCCAGACAATGTACTAACAGAATAAGGAGAAAATCTATGATGATTCGTAAAAGCACATTGGCTGCGCTGGGCGCGTCCTTTATTCTGGGCCTTGCCGTAACCTTGCCCGCTCATGCCGAAGCCGTGACCGACACTGCCAAGTGGGACAGTGAGCTCAAGGCCTCCATAAAGCGCGGTGACGATCTGTTCCACGGCGGAATCAAGAGCACCAACGAGGTGGCCTGCGTTCAGTGCCATCCGGAAGGCTCTAACACCCACGCAGAGGTCTATCCCAAGTTCCAGAAGCAGCTCGGCAAGGTGTCGCAGCTGTGGGAGATGACCAACTGGTGTATGGAGAACCCGCTGGAAAGCAAGGCTATGGCTGCGGACAGTCAGGACATGGTCGATTTGGTTGCCTACATGACCAATCAGCGTCGCGGTTACAAGCTGGCAGCTGGCAAGTACTAATATTTACTAGCTAGTCATTGCAGTAGTTCAAGACGGCGCTGTGGCAACACAGCGCCGTTTTTTTATGCTGCACATGGATGTGCAAATGTCGCGGGCGCATGGATGCGCAGGAGCGACGAAAGCAGAGAAAAGAGAAAAGAGGCAAGAGAAAAGGACGTGACTCCTCGCCTAATCTCTCGTCGCCAAGTCGATTGCCCGCCCAGCAGTTTCCACCATGCAGTTAATTTCGTCCGCTGTAATAACATAGGGCGGCATGAAATAGATCACATCGCCCAAGGGGCGCAGCAATACACCGTTTTCCAGCGCATGCCGGTAGACGCGCAAGCCGCGCCGCTGCTGCCACGGATAGGGCGTATGCGTGGCCCTGTCCTGCATCATCTCAATGGCGAGTATCATGCCCGTCTGTCGCACCTCGGCGACCTGCGCGTGATCGGCGAAGTGCGCGCTGGCATTTCGCATCGCCTGCGCGAGTTTCTGATTGTTCTCCAGCACGTTGTCTTGCTCAAAAATATCCAGCGTCGCCAGCGCCGCGCGGCAGGCGAGTGCATTGCCGGTGTAGCTGTGCGAATGCAGGAAGGCCTTGTGCGTGGCGTAATCGTCGTAAAAGGCCTGATAAATTTCATCCGTGGTGAGCACGGCGGAGAGCGGCAGATAACCGCCCGTCAAGCCCTTGCCCAGGCACAGAAAATCCGGTGTAATCGCCGCGTGTTCGCACGCCAACATCGTGCCGGTGCGCCCGAAGCCCACGGCTACCTCGTCTGCAATGAGGTGCACGCCGTGACGGTGGCAGGCGTCACGCAGCAGGGTTAAATACACCGGATCATACATCCGCATCCCGCCCGCACACTGCACCAGCGGCTCAACGATGACCGCGCAGGTCTCTGCCGCGTGTTTTTGCAGAGCCTGCTCCATGTGAGCGAACATGCGCGCCGAATAATCGGCGCAGGATTCACCGGCCTCTCGATAAAAACAGTCCGGCGAGGGCACGCTGATCGTCTGCAACAGGAGCGGAGCGTAGGTCTCTTTGTAGAGCGCCACGTTGCTGACGGACAAGGCACCCAGAGTCTCGCCGTGGTAGCTGTTGGTGAGGGTGATGAAGCGGGTCTTGTTGACTTGTCCAAGATTGCGCCAGTAGTGATAGCTCATTTTGAGAGCGATCTCGACGGCGGCGGAACCGCTGTCGCCATAAAGGCAGCGTGCGAGGCCCTTGGGGGCGAGTTGAATCAGGCGCTCGGAGAGCTCAATGATCGGCGCGTGGGTGTAGCCCGCGAGCAGCACGTGCTCCAACTGGTCTAATTGGTCGCGTAGCGCCGCGTTGATGCGTGGGTTGCAGTGGCCGAACAGGTTCACCCACCAGGAGCTGATGGCGTCGAGATAACGCTTGCCGTCGTAGTCTTCCAGCCACACGCCCTCACCGCGCCGGATAGGGATCGGCGGGAGCTGTGCGTGATCCTTCATCTGCGTGCAAGGATGCCACAGTACGGAGAGGTCGCGGCGCGCAAGTTCGTCATTAGTCATGGAGACGTTACGAAACCGGATGGGCAATATGCAGTCCGAGGTTGTTCCAGATAGCGATGGTGGGGGCGGCCTGATTCATGGTGTAAAAATGCAAACCGGGTGCGCCGGCAGCGAGCAGTTCGCGGCACAGGCCGCTCACGACATCAAGCCCGAACGCGCGCAGCGATGCAGCGTCGTCACCAAAGGCTTCGAGGCGTTTGCGCAGCCAGCGCGGAAGCTCCGCACCGCAGCGGTCGGAAAAGCGCGCGAGCTGTGTGTAATTCGTGATCGGCATGATGCCGGGCACGATGGGCAGCGTCACACCCATCTTTTCGCAGCTGTCTACAAAGCGGTAATAGGCGTCGGCGGTGTAAAAATATTGCGTCATGGCGCTGTCCGCGCCTACTTCGACCTTGCGCTTGAAGTTTTGCAAGTCATGTGTCGCGTCACGCGCATCGGGGTGAAACTCCGGATAGGCGGCCACCTCGATATGAAAATGGTCACCCGTCTCGGCGCGGATAAACTCGACCAGATCACGCGCATAGGGCAGTTCACCCGGCTTGATATCACCCTCAGGAAGATCGCCGCGCAGCGCCACGATGTGGCGGATGCCGTGCTGTTGGTAGGCGCGCAGTAATTCACGCAGGTCTGCGCGTGTAGCGGCGATGCAGGAGAGGTGGGGCGCGGCTTGCAGGCCCGCCTTTTGTATCTCGATGACGGTTTCCAGGGTGCGGTCGCGCGTGCTGCCGCCCGCGCCGAAGGTCACCGAAAAAAAACGCGGGTTCAGCTGCGCGAGCTGATTGCGTACTTCACGCAGCTTGTCCGCCGCGTCGGCTGTTTTGGGCGGAAAAAACTCAAAACTGTAGACGCGTTCGTGTTGTTTTTGGGATTGCATATACATGCAGTGGCTAGTAGCTAGTGGCGAGTAACTAGAAAAAACCCCATCTCCTAGCTACTAGCTACTCGCTACTAATACCTATAGTGCTCCGGCTTATACGGACCGTTGACGGAGATACTTAAATACTCCGCCTGCTTCGATGTCAGCTCGGTGAGTCTGACGCCGAGCTTTTTCAGGTGCAGGCGCGCGACTTTTTCATCCAGCGTCTTCGGCAGCACGTAGACCTTGCGCTCGTATTTACTGTAGTTCTGCCACAATTCGATCTGCGCCATGACCTGATTGGTGAAGGAGCTGGACATCACAAAGCTGGGGTGTCCGGTGCCGCAGCCGAGGTTAACCAGGCGGCCTTCGGCGAGCACGATGAGGCGCTTGCCGTCGGGGAAGATGACGTGATCGACCTGTGGCTTGATGTTTTCCCACGGATATTGGCGCAGCGACACAATGTCGATCTCGGAATCGAAGTGGCCGATGTTGCATACGATGGCCTGATTCTTCATGCGCCGCATGTGTTCGTGCGTAATCACGTTGATGTTGCCGGTGGCGGTGACATAGATATCGCCTTGATCGGCCACATCGTCCATGCGCATCACGCGGTAGCCTTCCATCGCGGCCTGCAGCGCACAGATCGGGTCGATCTCGGTGATCCACACCGTGGCGCCGAGGCCGCGCAGGCTTTGCGCGCAGCCCTTGCCCACGTCGCCGTAACCTAGTACCACGCAGACCTTGCCCGCGATCATCACGTCGGTGGCGCGCTTGATGGCGTCCACCAGCGATTCCCGGCAGCCGTACAAATTGTCGAACTTGGATTTTGTGACCGAGTCGTTGATGTTGATGGCCGGGACTTTGAGTGTGCCGACTTTTATCATTTCGTACAGACGATGCACGCCGGTGGTGGTCTCTTCGGAGAGGCCGCGCACGTCCTTGAGCAGGTCAGAATGCTTCTCGTGCATCACCTGGGTGAGGTCGCCGCCGTCGTCGAGTATCATGTTAGGGCGCCAGCCGTTGGGGCCGAAGATGGTCTGGTCGATGCACCACCAGAATTCTTCTTCGTTCTCACCTTTCCAGGCGAAGGTGGGAATGCCCGCGGCCGCCATGGCCGCTGCGGCATGGTCTTGCGTGGAAAAGATGTTGCACGACGACCAGCGGATCTCGGCGCCAAGTATTACGAGCGTCTCCATCAGCACGGCGGTCTGGATGGTCATGTGCAAACAGCCCGCTATGCGCGCGCCCTGCAACGGTTTTTGTGCGCCGTACTGATCGCGCAGCGCCATCAGGCCGGGCATTTCGGTCTCGGCGATGGCGATTTCCTTGCGCCCCCAGGCGGCGAGATTGATGTCGGCGACCTTGTGGTCGGGGGTGAAATTTTTTACCAATGGACTGCTCATAGGGTTTCCTTAAACAATTAAAGCTTCAACGCCAAGACGCAAAGTCGCCAAGAAATTAATGTGTGAACAGTGTGCTTTGCGATCTTGGCGTCTCTGCGTCTTGGCGTTGAGTGATCGCGATTGATTTATGCCGCTTTAAGGCCGGCCGCATCGCGCAATGCGGCGGCCTTGTCGGTGCGCTCCCAGGTGAAATTCGCTTCCTCGCGCCCGAAATGGCCGTAGGCGGCGGTTTGCTGGTAGATGGGGCGCAGCAGGTTCAGCATCTTGATCAGGCCGCGCGGACGCAGGTCAAAGTGCGCGCGCACCAGTTGCACGATGCGCTCGTCACTGATCTTGCTGGTGCCGAAGGTGTCGACGCTGATCGAGGTGGGCTCGGCCACACCGATGGCGTAGGAGACCTGTATCTCGCAGCGCTCGGCCAGACCCGCAGCGACAATGTTTTTCGCCACGTAGCGCCCGGCGTAGGCTGCGGAGCGATCCACCTTGGACGGATCCTTGCCCGAAAATGCGCCGCCGCCGTGACGCGCCATGCCGCCGTAGGTGTCGACGATAATCTTGCGACCGGTGAGGCCGCAGTCGCCCACCGGGCCGCCGATGACAAAACGTCCGGTGGGGTTGATGAAGAAGCGCGTGTCCTTGCTGATCCACTCTGCGGGCAGCACCGGCAGGATGATCTCATCCATCACCGCTTCCTTGAGTGCTTTGTAGGCGATATCCGGGCTGTGCTGGGTGGACAGCACTACGGCGTCGATGCCCACCGGTTTGTGATTTTCATAACGGAAGGTGACCTGACTCTTCGCATCCGGGCGCAGCCACGGCAGCGTGCCGTTTTTGCGCACCTCGGCCTGACGCTTGACCAGACGGTGCGCGTAGGTGATGGGCGCCGGCATCAGCACGTCAGTCTCGTTGCTGGCGTAGCCGAACATCAGGCCCTGATCGCCCGCGCCTTGCTCGTGTTCATTGGCTTCATCCACACCGAGGGCAATATCCGCCGACTGCTTGTCTATCGAGACCAGCACCGCGCACGACTGCGCATCAAAGCCCATCTCGGAGCTGTTGTAGCCGATGTTCTTCACTGTCTCGCGCACCACGGCGGTCATGTCTACCCACGCGCTGGTAGTGATTTCGCCCGCAATCACTACCATGCCGGTGGTGACCAGGGTTTCGCACGCTACGCGCGCGCGCGCGTCCTGGGCCAGGATGGCGTCGAGAATGCCGTCTGAAATCTGGTCGGCAACCTTGTCGGGATGCCCCTCGGAGACCGATTCAGAGGTGAATAAACTCATAGTGGCCATGTCGTTCCTCAATGGTGGTAGATGTCAATAACGGCTAGCCGCATTAAAGATGCGGTAGTTTAGCGTGGCGGCGGCAATTTTTCATGCCAAATGTGTAAAATAGCGCAAGGATAATTGCCGGAGGGAGTGTCATGGTCAGCTTGGAGACGCCGGTGTGTGAGTTTGGACGGCCTGCGCCGGATTTTGCCTTGCCGGGTGTGGATGGCAAATTGTGGGCGCTGGCCCAATGTTGTGGCGACAAGGGACTGCTGGTGATGTTCATCTGCAACCACTGCCCCTACGTGCAGGCGGTGCGTGAGCGCATCGTGCGCGACGCGCGCGAGCTGCTCGACTACGGCGTCAAGAGTGTGGCGATCATGTCCAACGACCCCACCGATTACCCGGAGGACTCGTGCGAGAGCATGCAGCAGGTGGCTGTCGAGTTCGGCTTCCCGTTCCCTTACCTGTGGGACAAAACCCAAGCCATCGCCAAGGCCTACGGCGCCGTGTGCACGCCCGATTTCTTCGGCTATAACGCGCAGCTTGAGCTGCAATACCGTGGACGCCTCGACGCGAGCCGCAAGGAAGCGGCTCCCCCAGACGCCCGCCGCGACCTGTTCGAGGCGATGCGGCAGGTGGCACTCACCGGAAATGGCCCGCGCGAGCAGATTCCGGGCATGGGCTGCTCGATAAAATGGACACAAGCCTGAACCGGCCCTCTGTTGCTATTGCCGAAAACCCGTAGGTAAGCGAAAATAGCGGTTTGGGTGAGGTCGGCTGCGGGCGGCGCAGATAGTCCCCAGAAAGCCATAACAAAATCAGGACATCAGCCCCGGGCCAGTGGCCTCCAGGAGCAGGGCGCCGGGGAATTTTTCGCCGTATGAAAACCGCCTGTCTGAGGGATGCGCCGCAGGGTATATGCGCGCAACCGGGCTGCGAGGTTTGGTGCGCCAGGCATTCCAGGTTTTATTTTAAGGTGTGTAGCAATGAAGAAGCCCATCGTACTTGGCATCGTTGGCGACTCCGCTGCGGGCAAGACTACCATCGCCAAGGGTATCGCCCAGGTGCTGGGCGAAGATCGCGTCACCACGATTTGCACCGATGACTATCACAGATATAACCGCAAGGATCGTGCTCGCCTGGGCATTACCGCGCTGCATCCGGATTGCAATTACCTCGATATCATCGAGCAACACCTGCGGGTGCTGAAGGACGGCCAGCCTATCCTCAAGCCGCACTACAACCACTCCACCGGCGACTTTGACCCGCCCAACTATGCCGAGGCCAGGGAATTCATTATCGTCGAAGGGCTGTTGGGTTATTCCAGCAAGGCCATGCGCGACAGCTATGACGTCAAGCTCTACCTCGCGCCGCCCGAAGAGCTGCGCTTTCAGTGGAAGATGAAGCGTGACACGATCAAGCGTGGCCACACTGCCGATGATGTGCGCAAGGAGATGAAGGCGCGCGAGCCTGACTCCGAAGCCTTCATCCGTCCGCAGCGCAAGTGGGCCGACATGGTGATTTCGTTTTATCCGCCACCGGAGCACAAGGAAGAAACCGGCGGACACTTGAACGCCTCCATCGTGCTGCGCCCCACGCTGCCGACGCATCCCGACCTCTCGCATGTGCTGGAGGAGGGCGGCAACGGTATCCGTCTGGTGCTGGATCGCGACATGGATCTGCCAGTGGACCGGCTCGAAATCTCCGGCGCGATCTCGGACAAGAAATCCAAACAACTGGAAGATTTGCTGTGGAGTTATATCCCCGGCGAGCACCATCACCTGCGTAACGATGGCATCGGCGCCATCACCGGCACCACCGGCGAGGCGCTGAAGTCGCATCCGCTGGCGCTCACGCAATTGCTGATTGCCTATCACCTGCTGACGGCAGCCTCCGGCGTATTCAAGTAAGCGTATTGTGTCGAGAGCGCCGTGCATCGGGCGCGCTGAAGCATTTTATTTTTTAATTTAGGAGACAACGATGCCCTCTCGCAGAGAGTTAGCCAACGCCATCCGCGTGCTGTCCATGGATGCCGTAGAGAAGGCCAAATCCGGCCACCCCGGCATGCCGATGGGCATGGCCGATATCGCCGAGGTATTGTGGAACGATTTCCTGCACCACAACCCGGCCAACCCCAAGTGGGCCGACCGCGACCGCTTCGTGTTATCGAACGGCCATGGTTCGATGCTGCTGTATTCGATGCTGCACCTCACCGGTTACGACCTCCCCATGGAGGAGATCAAGCGTTTCCGCCAACTGCACTCGAAAACGCCGGGCCACCCTGAATATGGCTACGCGCCGGGCATCGAGACCACCACTGGCCCGCTCGGCCAGGGTCTCACCAACGCCGTCGGCATGGCGCTGGCCGAAAAGCTGCTGGCCGGCCAGTTTAACCGCGACGGCCACCACATCATCGACCACTACACTTATGTGTTTTTGGGTGACGGCTGCTTGATGGAAGGCATCTCGCACGAGGCCTGCTCGCTCGCGGGCACACTCGGCCTCGGCAAGATCATCGCGTTTTACGACGACAACGGCATCTCCATTGACGGCCACGTCGAGGGCTGGTTCACCGACGATACACCGAAGCGTTTCGAGGCCTACGGCTGGCATGTGGTGCCGGGCGTGGACGGCCACAACGCCGACGCGCTGAAGCAGGCGATTCAAGAAGCGCGCTCCGTGAACGACAAACCGTCGCTTATCTGCTGCAAGACCGTGATCGGCTTCGGCGCACCGAATCTGTGCGGCAGTCACGATTGCCACGGCGCGGCGCTGGGCGAAAAAGAGATTGCCGCCACGCGCGAAAATCTGGGCTGGAAACACGAGCCGTTTGTGATGCCCGACGAGTACTATGCGGGCTTCGATGCGCGCCCCAAAGGCGCCAAGCTGGAAGCGGACTGGAACCAGCGTTTTGCCGCCTACCAGCAGGCCCACCCGGAACTGGCCGAGCAACTGGAGCGCCGTCTGCGTGGCGAACTGCCCACTGACTGGGCGGAAAAGTCTGCGGCCTACGTTACTGCCGTGGCCGAGAAGGGCGAGACCATCGCCTCGCGCAAGGCCTCGCAGAATACGCTAAACGGCTTCGGCCCGTTGTTGCCCGAACTGCTGGGCGGCTCGGCCGATCTGGCCGGTTCCAACCTGACCATCTGGAAGGGCTCAGTCGGCGTCAGCAACACCGTGTCCGACGGCAACTACATCTACTACGGCGTGCGCGAATTCGCCATGTCCGCGATCATGAACGGTGTCGCGCTGCACGGTGGATTCATTCCCTACGGTGCGACGTTCCTGATGTTCTCCGAATATGCGCGTAACGCGCTGCGCATGGCGGCACTGATGAAGCAGCGTGTGTTGTTCGTCTATACGCACGACTCGATTGGTCTGGGCGAAGACGGCCCCACGCACCAGCCGGTAGAGCAGACGGCCACCTTGCGCCTGATTCCGAACATGCAGACCTGGCGTCCGTCCGATGCGGTGGAGTCGGCTGTCGCCTGGCAGGCCGCCATCGAACATACCAGTGGCCCGTCGTGCCTCATTTTTTCACGCCAGAATCTCAATCATCAGCCACGCAACGCGCAGCAGATTGCGAACATCAGACGCGGCGGTTATGTGCTGCTGGAGTGTAAATATCTGGTGCAAGCGATCATCATCTCCACCGGCTCTGAAGTGGGCCTCGCCATTGATGCCGCCAGGCAACTGAATGATCGCGGCTTCAGCATACGGGTCGTGTCCATGCCGTGTACACAGTTGTTCGATGCGCAGGATGCCGCCTACCGCGAGTCCGTGCTGCCCAAGTCCATTACCGCGCGTGTGGCGGTCGAGGCCGGCGTCACCGATGGCTGGATGAAATACGTCGGATTCGAGGGCAAGGTGGTGGGCATCAACACCTTCGGCGAATCCGCACCGGCAGGCGATCTGTTCAAGCACTTCGGATTCACCGTGGAAAATGTGATCGACGCGGTGACGGATTTGCTTTAACGGCCGATACAAGAGGCAAGAGAAAAGAGAAAAGTAGAAAAACGGAGAAATATTTTTCATCCGGGATCTGTATTTACTTTTCTCTTGTATTTTCTCTCTTTTCTCGCGGTTACAAGAACTATTTTGTTTAAATTTTGGAGATCACTAATGGCAATTAAAATTGCAATCAACGGCTACGGCCGTATCGGACGCAACGTGCTGCGCGCGGTGTATGAAGGCAAACGTAACAAGGATATCCAGATCGTGGCGATCAACGATCTCGGCAATGCCGAGACCAACGCCCACCTCACACAGTACGATACGGTGCATGGAAAATTCCCCGGCACGGTGACGGTGGAAGGCGACTACATGATCGTGAACGGCGACAAGATTCGCGTCTGCTCCGAGCGCGATCCGTCAAAACTGCCGTGGGGCGAGCTCGGTGTGGACGTGGTACACGAGTGCACTGGTATTTTTACCACCAAAGAGAAGGCCAGCCTGCACCTCAAGGCGGGTGCGAAAAAGGTCATCATTTCCGCACCGGCTACCGAGGTGGATGCAACCATTGTGTACGGAGTGAATCATCTGACGCTGAAGTCCGCGCACACCGTGATCTCCAATGGCTCCTGCACCACAAATTGCCTCGCGCCGATGGTGGCGCCGTTGCATAAGAAGATCGGTCTCGTGCATGGCATCATGACCACGATACACAGCTACACCAATGACCAGGTGCTGACCGACGTGTATCACTCCGACCTGCGCCGCGCGCGTTCCGCGACCATGTCGCAGATACCCGCCAAGACCGGTGCGGCGGCGGCTATCGGCCTAGTGCTGCCGGAGCTGGCAGGCAAGCTCGACGGTTTCGCGGTGCGTGTGCCGACCATCAATGTGTCGCTGGTGGATTTGACCTTCGTCGCCGCGCGCGAGACCAGCAAGGATGAGATCGACGCCATCATGAAAGAGGCGGCCAACGGCGAGCTGAAGGGCGTGTTAAACTACAATGACAAGCAGCTCGTTTCCGTGGATTTTAACCACGACCCGGCCTCTAGCACCTATGACTCAACGCTCACCAAGGTCGTCGATGGCAAGCTGGTCAAGGTGCTCGCTTGGTATGACAACGAGTGGGGTTTCTCCAACCGTATGCTGGATACCACGGTGGCGTTGATGAGCGCCAAGTAAAAATTAAAAACTTCCAACACCAAGACGCGAAGACGCAAAGGAATCATATGCAAAAGCCCATAGCCCATCTTGGCGTTCTTTGCGACTTTACGCCTTTGCGTTAAGTTTTTTACAAGGATTGCACTTTATGTCTATCATCAAATTAGAAGAGCTGAGAAATTTAACTGGCATCCGCGCCCTGATTCGCGCCGACCTCAACGTGCCGATGAAGGGTGGCGAGATCACCGATGAGACACGTATCTACGCCAGCGTGCCGACCATCGAGTTTCTGATGAGTACAGGCGCTAAGGTGATGGTGATGTCGCACCTGGGCCGGCCTGAGGAAGGCGTGTATGACGAGAAGTATTCGCTGGCGCCGATCGCGGAGAAACTGTCTGAGCATCTGGGCAGGAAGGTGCGTCTGGTCAAGGACTGGCTGGACGGCGTGGAGGTGGCGAATGGCGAAGTGGTGCTGTTTGAAAACGTGCGCTTCAACAAGGGCGAAGAGGGTAACGACGACGCGCTGGCAAAAAAGATGGCGGCGTTGTGTGAAGTGTTTGTGATGGATGCCTTTGGCACTGCGCATCGCGCGCAGGCCTCGACGCACGGCGTGGCAAAATACGCGCCGGTGGCGTGCGCCGGCCCTCTGTTGTGGAAGGAACTGAAGGCGCTGAATCTGGCGCTCAGGGATCCGAAACGCCCCATGGTCGCTATCGTCGGCGGCTCCAAGGTTTCCACCAAGCTCACCGTGCTCGAATCGTTGGCCGGTATCGTGGATCAGTTGATTGTCGGTGGCGGTATTGCTAACACCTTCATCGCGGCAGCGGGCTACAACGTCGGCAAGTCGTTGTATGAGCCCGACCTCATCCCTACGGCGAAGCGGCTGGCGGAGAGCGCCAAGGCGCGCGGTGCGGAGATTCCGGTACCGGTGGACGTGGTATGCGGCAAGGAGTTTTCCGAAACGGCCCAAGCCACGCTGAAAAACGTCGATCAGGTAAAAGACGATGACATGATCTTAGACATCGGCCCCAAGACCTCGGCGCGCCTGGCCGAGATACTGAGCAAGGCCGGCACCATCGTGTGGAACGGCCCGGTGGGCGTATTCGAGTTCGACCAGTTCGGCGCCGGCACCGAGGCGCTTGCCAAGGCCATCGCCAAGAGCGCCGCCTTCTCGCTTGCGGGCGGCGGCGATACGCTTGCGGCCGTTTCAAAATACAACGTCGAGAACCACATCACCTACATTTCCACCGGCGGCGGAGCATTCCTCGAATTCCTGGAGGGCAAGACCCTGCCCGCAGTTGCGATTCTGGAAGAGCGTGGCAAACAGGCAGCGACCAGTGACTAGCCAAAAACCATTTAGCACCCAGCTGCGTGCAAGTCTTTTCTTGCCACTTGCCACTTGCCACTTGTTACTTGCCACTGTAGTTATACCACTGTAGTCATGCAACGTCGAACCAAAATTGTCGCCACGCTCGGTCCTGCCACCGATGACGCCAAGGTGCTGGATCAGATGATCGAGGCCGGGCTGGACGTGGTGCGCCTCAATTTCTCGCACGGTAGCGCGGAAGATCATCGCATGCGCGCCGAAACCGCCTCCAACCGCGCCCGCGCTTATGGCCGCCACATCGGTGTGCTCGCCGACCTGCAGGGGCCGAAGATACGCATCGAGCGTTTCAAGAACACGCACGTGACACTGGAAGAAGGTGCGAAGTTTACCCTCAGCACCGAGTGGGACTCCGAGGGTGGCACGGAAGAGGGTGTGGGTATTAGTTACCGCGAGCTCGTCAATGACGTGAAGCGCGGCGACACCCTGCTGCTGGACGATGGGCGCATCGTGCTGTGGGTGGATCAGGTCACGGCCAGTGAAATCCAGTGCCGGGTAGTGGTGGGTGGTGGCTTATCAAACAACAAGGGCATCAATCGCCAGGGCGGCGGACTGTCGGCGCGCGCGCTCACCGACAAGGATCGCGCTGATATTAAAACCGCCGCCAGCATGCAGGTGGATTACATCGCGGTGTCGTTTCCCCGCTGTGCCGCCGACATCCATGAGGCGCGCCAGTTGTTGCGCGACGCGGGAGGGCAAGGCGGCATCGTGGCGAAGATCGAGCGCGCCGAAGCGGTGGCCGCTATCGAGGAAATCATTGAGGCCTCCGACGCGGTGATGATCGCGCGCGGCGATCTCGGCGTCGAGATCGGCGACGCCGGGTTGCCGCCGGTGCAGAAGCACATCATCCGTCTCGCGCGCACCATGAACCGCGTGGTGATTACCGCGACGCAGATGATGGAGTCCATGATCGAGAACCAGATTCCCACCCGCGCCGAAGTGTTCGATGTGGCCAATGCGGTGCTCGACGGCACCGACGCCGTGATGCTCTCCGCCGAGACCGCCTCCGGGAAATATCCCGCCAAGGCCGTGGCGGCGATGGATCGTGTCTGCCGCGAGGCCGAGAAGCAGCAGGCGGTGCGCGTTTCCGACCATCGCATCAACACCGAGTTCAAGCATATCGACGAGGCCATTGCGATGGCCTCCATGTACACGGCGAACCATCTGGGCGCGAAGGCCATCATCGCGCTTACCGAATCCGGCTCCACGCCGCTGTGGATGTCGCGAATCAGTTCCGGCATCCCGATCTACGCCTTGACGAAACATGCCGCAACTCGCAGAAAGGTCACGCTCTATCGCGGCGTTTATCCCGTGAGCTTCGACCTGCTCAGCACCAATCATGCCGAGGTCAATAAAGAGGCGGTGGATGAACTGGTGCGGCGTGGCGCGGTGCGCAGCGGCGATCTCGTCATCATCACCAAGGGCGACCTCATGGGCGTGCACGGCGGCACCAACGCGATGAAGATCGTGCGCGTGGGGGATATGGTCGAGGTCGGCTCTTGATGAGTCTATAAAATCCAACGCAAAGACGCGAAGACGCAAAGATATAAAAATATGGTTAAAAATTTTCCTGATGTGGTCATAAAACTACACGAGATTACTTAATATTATCAAAACTCTTGTCTGGGTGTTCTTTGCGTCTTCGTGTTGGATTGCTAAAAGGGTACTATTAAGGCACTCAGCCCAGCAGTTTACCGGATTACGAATAACTTAAGGAGGTTCACATGGCTCTTATCTCAATGCGTCAACTACTGGATCATGCGGCGGAGCACGGCTACGGCGTGCCCGCCTACAACGTCAACAATATGGAGCAGATGCACTCCATCATGCAGGCCGCCGATGCCGTCGGCGCGCCAGTCATCATGCAGGCCTCGGCGGGCGCCCGCTCTTACGCGGGCGAGCCGTTCCTGCGTCATATGATGTGGGCGGCGATCGAGATGTATCCGCACATCCCCGTCGTAATGCACCAGGATCACGGTGCGTCGCCGGCCGTGTGCATACGCTCCATCCAGAGCGGCTTCACCTCGGTGATGATGGACGGTTCGCTGAAGGAAGACATGAAGACGCCGGCCTCGTACGAGTACAACGCCGAAGTCACTCGCAAAGTGGTCGAAGTCGCCCACGCCTGCGGCGTGTCGGTGGAAGGTGAGCTGGGTTGTCTGGGCTCGCTGGAGAGCGGCAAGATGGGCGAGGAAGACGGCCACGGCTCGGACGAAACGCTGGATCACTCCATGCTGCTTACCGACCCCGAGGAGGCTGCACAGTTCGTCGCTGATACCAAGGTAGATAGCCTCGCCATCGCCATTGGCACCAGCCACGGCGCGTACAAATTCACCCGTCCGCCCACCGGCGACATCCTCGACATCCAGCGCATCAAGGAAATTCACGCGCGGATTCCAGACACCCATCTGGTCATGCACGGATCGTCCTCGGTGCCGCAGGAGTGGCTGGAGATCATCAATAAATACGGCGGCGAGATCCGCGAGACCTACGGCGTGCCGGTGGAGGAGATTCAGCAGGGCATCAAGCACGGCGTGCGCAAGGTCAACATCGATACCGATCTGCGTCTCGCCGCCACCGGCGCGATGCGCAAGGCGATGGCGGAAGACCCGTCCGAGTTCGACCCGCGCAAATTCTTCAAGGCCGCCACCAAGGCCATGATGGAAATCTGCAAACTGCGTTACGAAGCCTTCGGCTGCGCAGGACAGGCGGCCAAGATCAAACCCATCCATCTGGATACGATGGTGAAGCGTTACGGCAAGGGCGAACTTGACCCGCGCGTCACGGCAGGCAAGGCCCAGGCGGCCGCGGGGAAACGCTAAAAAGTTTACTCATAAGTCAGTAAGTAAGACTACACTTCTGCTGCACAGGGACGTGCGAATGTCGCGGGCGCATGGATGCGCAGGAGCGACCCGCTACGTCCCCGCCCCCTGTGTAGGGGGCGGGACAGAGTGGGGGGGGCAAGGTAACCAGTG
>CAWUTX010000006.1:0-14990 GCA_963925015.1 uncultured Gammaproteobacteria bacterium | reverse complement strand
CGTCCCCATCGTCTAGAGGCCTAGGACACTGCCCTTTCACGGCGGCGACAGGGGTTCGAATCCCCTTGGGGACGCCATTTTAAAGCCAGTCAGCTGTTCATAATTGGGAATCAGGGTGAGCCTCCCTCGGTTTTTCGTCTTCCAACGGGTGGCGCTCATGCTGCCTGTTTTTTCTCATGCTGAGCGCTGATCCAGTCATGCATGAACTGGGGCGGCGACTTGTAGCCGCGTGTCGAGTGACGGTGCCTTCGGTTGTAAAACGGCTCGATGTAGTCGGAATAAAGGGGGCGCTACCCTTTAAAAGAAGCGATTAAACAAAGGGTAGCGTCCCCTCTAATTGAAGGTTACATGATAAATGAACTTTAAGATGCGAGCGCGACATGTCTAAGCACGAAGACCTGGAGCCGCGTGAAAAGAGCAAGTCACAGCGCAAGCGCGAGATGATCGCACTGCAAGACGTCGGCGCGGAACTGGTGGGCCTCACGGCGAGCCAATTGGCCCAGTTCGACCTGCCAGAAGACCTACATAATGCCATCGTCGCGGCGCGCAACATGGGCCAGCGCGGGGCGCGCAGGCGTCAATTGCAATACATCGGCAAACTGATGCGCGAGATCGATGCGGGGCCCATCCTGCAGGCCCTGGAGGTCATTAAAAATCCCGGCCGCGGAACGGTTGCATAGAGTAAATCTTACGCATTGAGCGTCGTCCGCTGCTTACGCTGTCGCGCCGAGACAGTCGCGCACATCGTGCGCCATCAGCTTTTCTTCATCCACCGGAATCACGTAGGCAGCGAGCGTTGAACCCGTTGCGGAGATGCGGCGTTCCACGCCGCATGCAGCGGCATTGGCCGTCTCGTCCAACAGTAAACCGCACCACTCCATCTGCCTGAGGATGCGCGCGCGGATCTCCGGCGCGTGCTCACCCACCCCGCCGCCGAAAATCACGGCGTCAGCACCGCCGAGCAGCGCAACGTAGGCACCGAGATATTTACGCGCGCGCAGGCAAAAGGCCTCCACTGCGCGCACCGCGCCCTCGTGGCCCTGAGCTTCGAGTTGCAACAACGTGCGCATGTCGGCGCCGGCAGAGGAGAGCGCCAGCAGTCCGGAGCGGTTGTGCAGGCCTTCGCTCAACTCAGGCAAACTCACGCCCTGCTTTAACAGATGCAACAGCACGCCCGCATCCACATCACCGGGGCGTGTCGCCATGATGAGGCCTTCGAGCGGAGTAAAGCCCATGCTGGTGTCCAGCGGATTCCCGCCGCGCAACGCGGTAATCGAACAGCCCTGCCCTAGCTGCAAGGTGACTATCCGGCTCGCGTCTTTATCCGCAGCGCTGATCTCAAGGTAACGCTCATACATATAACGGTGCGCGATGCCGTGAAATCCATAGCGCCGGATACCGAACATCGATGTCCACTCGGCGGGCACGGCATAGGTGCGCGCCGCATCGGGAAGATCATAAAAAAAGGGGGTATCGAAGACCGCCACTGCGGCATGCGCGCATCACCGCAACGGCGGCGGGATTATGCAGCGGGGCCAGCGGGTTCAGCGACTCGATACCGGCGAGTACCTCCAGCGTCACGCGCGCGGGCGAAGTGAACAGCGTGCCACCATGCACTCCACGATGCCCGGTCGCCGCGATGGAGTGGCCCCAGGAAAGACAAAAGTGCTTTTGCATGCGCGCAAACACCCAGCGCGCGGCTTGAGCGTGATCGGCAATGTGCGCGCGCTCTTCTTCCTGCTTAGCGTTGATCTGATAGCGGCACAGCGCATCCGCGCTTAATCCACTGACAGCGCCCTTGACGACGGGCTGCAATCCCGCATCACTCGCTTCGAACAACTGGAATTTGAGCGATGAACTGCCGGCGTTAAATATCAGCAGGCGCACGTTCAGCGGATATAGGCTTCGGCGGCGTAACGGCGCATCATGCGGTGGCTGTTGAAATAGCAGGCGTTCTTGCTGATCGCACCCTTCATCACACCGATCCACCCGGCACGGTCGCTGTAGTACAGCGGCAGCACGACTTGTTCGAGCTTTTGATAAAGCGTCACCGCATCATCGGAATTTTTCGATTCGCTGGAATCGCCGATCGCCCAACCGGTCACGCCTTCGATGCAACCCTCCACCCACCAGCCGTCCAGCACGCTCAACTGCGGTACGCCATTAAAAGCGGCCTTCATGCCGCTGGTGCCGGAGGCCTCCAACGGCCGCAGCGGCGTGTTGAGCCACACGCCCACGCCAGAGGTCATGGCCTGCGCCATATCCAGATTGTAGTTGGGCAGATAGGCCATGGTGATGCTGCCCGCGAGTTCGCGCATATGTTGATGGAGCAGCTCGATCAGACGCTTGCCGCCTTCATCATGCGGATGCGCCTTGCCCGCGAGCACCAGTTGAAACGGGCGTTCCTGCGCGATCGCCTTGAGGCGCGCCAGATCGGTGAACAACAGATCAGGGCGCTTGTAGTCCGTCATGCGCCGCGCGAAACCGAGCGTCAGCACACTCAAGTTCAGATTTACGCCGGTCAGGGTTTTGACCTTTTCGACGAGCGCGCGCTTGGCCTCCATATGCGCCGTCCAGATCGCCTCTTCCGGGATACGGTCAGCGCGTGACAGGAGTTCCGGCTCGTGGCACCAGCCGGGCAGATAATGATCATAGAGTTTTGCAAAGGCCGGCGCAGACCATGAATAAGGATGCACTCCGTTGGTCACGGCATGCACGCTGTAACCCGGAAACATTTTTTGCGATACCTCGGCATGGCGCTTGACCACACCGTTGACAAACTGACTCAGGTTGAGCGCAAGCTGCGTCATATTAAGCACGTCTTTCCCGGCCAGCGACTTGAGTGTAGCCAGATCAACAAAATCGTTCAGCACCCGCTGCACGAGATTGTAGGAAAACTGATCGTACCCCGCCTCCACCGGAGTATGCGTGGTGAAGTTGCGTTGCTCACGCACGCGCGGCATATTGTACGGTGATTCGCTTGGCCGCAAATCCTCAGGCGAATAGGCATAACGGCGCAGCAGCTCGAACGCAAGCAGCGCGGAATGGCCCTCATTCATATGATACTGACGCACATTGAACCCGAGTGCCTGCAGCATGCGCGCGCCGCCTATCCCCAGCGCCGCCTCCTGCTTTAACCGGTAAATCGATGATCGCGGCCAGATAGAGCCAGCTAGCGCGTGTTGCAATGAAGGTGATGTCAGTCAGCCAGCAGTCGTTGGGCTGCGCCGCCGTGAAGACGCGACCGAGCAGGTTAGGAGCGGCCTTAGTATGACGCGAGTCGGTCGTCACCTTGAAGCGGCGGATCGTCTTGGGAACGATGCCGGCGTCATGCATGAGCCGCGCTACAGTATTCTTGCAGCAGGGTTCGCCCTGGGCACACAGTTGCGCGTGCACACGCGGTGTACTTGTCGCCAACTGTTGCCAGGCGCAGGGCTTCCAGTTTAAATTCCGGGCTATATTGCTTGCAGGGTTTGCGGTTCATGGTCTGCTCCTATCAGGGTAAGTATCCCCCCGTTAGGGCGTCCATCAAGCGTGAGTAAGATCAGACACGATTGATTTTTGATTAAGACCGAAGTGGATCGCCCATTTTTTATGAAGCTGGGGACTGACAATGGTCGCTAATTGCGGACTCGGCACAGCAGAAATCAGGCTACAACGTTTCAGCAGCGGCTGTTCTTAAAGGCGCTTTGCGCTGCGGCGCAGCGGGGGATTTGTGCGGCGGGTTATCCGTATCGACGGGCGCTGTTGCGGCCTCGGTGGCGGGTATGCGCAGCACCGCTCCCGCTTTCAGTACATCGTTTGTGAGGTTGTTTGTCGCGCGCAGGTCTTGCGGGCTGATTTGATACTGACGCGCGATGCCGGTGAGGGTGTCGCCGCGGTTTACCACGTGCTCGCGTAGCGCAATCGCGCTGTCAGGCGGGGCGTGGCGCGCAAAATAAGAACGTACACCGCTCATCATGGCTTGGGCCAGTGACTGCTGGAAGCCCGGGTCGCGCAGGTTGCTCTCTTCCTTCGGATTGGAAATAAACGCGGTTTCGACTAGGATGGACGGGACATCCGGCGACTTCAGCACCATGAATCCGGCCTGCTGCACCTGCGGCTTATGCACGTGCCCCACGTCTCTCAACCCGTCGAGCACTTCCGAGGCAATATCCTGACTCGCGCTGCCGGTGGCGGTCTGCGACAGATCGAGCAGCACCGAGGCGAGCAATTCGTCCTTGTCGTCCAGACTCACGCCGCCCACGAGATCGGACGCATTTTCGCTTTCCGCGAGCCAGCGCGCCGCTTCATTGCTCGCGCCGCGCTCGGACAGGGTGTAGACCGACGAGCCCTTGGCGTTGGGATGCAAATAGGCATCGGCGTGTATGGAGATAAGCAAATCGGCCTTGTGTTGACGCGCCTTCTGCATGCGCTGGCGCAGGCTCAGATAATAATCGCCGTCGCGGATCATAACCGGACGCATGCCCCCCTCCTCGCGCACCAGCGCCTCCAGACGCCGCGCCACCGCCATCACGACATCCTTCTCGCGCGTGCCGTTGCGCCCGAGCGCGCCGGGGTCTTCACCGCCGTGGCCGGCGTCAATGGCGATGACGATCTCGCGCGGTGCGGGTGGGTTCGGTTTGTTGTCCGTTGCGGCGGGCTTGGCCACCGTTTCAGCGGCTTCCGTCTTGGCCGGGGACAGGTCCACAACGAGGCGATGGCCATACTGCTGATAGGGTTTGAGCACGAAGCTCTTCGCCTGCACGCCCGGCTTGAGCGCCAGCATCAGCCGGACACCGTCACGCACAGGTTGCGACTGAAGCCGGGTAAGCAGGCCATTTTTGGTATCGACAGCGGGCAGGGAGGGGTGCAATACGGTGTGGGCGAGGTCGATTTGAATCTGGTCGCCGCTGCGGTTGAACTGATAGTCCGCCGCCGCGCTGAGATCAAACACGATGCGCGTGTTGTCCGGCGCTGGCCAGACGCGCACGCCCACGATCTCCACCGGCGCCGCTGCGACAGCGGTGGAAAGCATGACCAGAAGCAAGACACTCGGAATTCTCATGGTGTTCGCCCTACCCACCTGCATACGGCCCTTATTGTAGGAAGAGCGCGTGCTTTTGCAAGCATTTTTTATTATTTTATAGATGGATAGGCGATAAACCTCCTAGATGGCCTAAAAACATGGCCGCAACCTTCAAATAATCATGTAAATATCAAAATAAAAGCGCGGTCAGGCGAGCCCTGCGCCCCGCCGGGTCATGGCTCAACGCGATCTCGATGTCAGGCGCGGGCAGAAATCCCCTGCCCCGCTCCGGCCATTCGATCAGACACAGCGCGCCGGGATGAAAATAATCACGCGCGCCGATGGCCTCAAGCTCATCCGGGCCGGTGAGGCGGTAAAGATCAAAGTGGTATACATGACGCCCCTGTAAAAAATACGGCTCGACCAGCGTGTAGGTTGGGCTCTTCACGGTCGTTGTATGTCCCAGCGCGCGCAGCAGGCCGCGCACCAGCGTGGTCTTGCCCGCGCCCAGCTCACCTGTGAGGTAAACCATCGCGCCGTCTTTAAGCGTGCGCGCGAGCTCCGCGCCCAAGGCCTCCATCGCATCAGCCGCAGGAATTACACGCTCTTTTGCCGTCACAACCGGTTCACCAGGCGGCGCAAATACGGCATCAGATCGCCTGCGAGCAAGCCGCGCTCACCTGCCCGTGCAGCACGGTCGCCCGCCTCGGCGTGCAACCACACCCCGAGGCGGGCAGCATCCCGCAGACTTAAACCTTGCGCGATCAAACCGGCGATCACGCCGCTCAGCACGTCACCCATGCCCGCGCTGGCCATGCCGGGATTGCCGCCGACGCAAATGTCGACGGGCTCGTCACCCGCCGCCGCCAGCGTACCCGCACCCTTCAGCACCACGACGCCGCCATAGCGCCGCCGCACTTCGCGCACCGCGTTAAAGCGGTCGGCCTGAATGTCCGCGCTGCTGCACGCCAGAAGCCGCCCCGCTTCGCCCGGATGCGGCGTGAACACGCACGCCTCACGCACGACAGGTTCCGCCGCCAGCAGGTTGAGCGCATCGGCATCCACCACACACGGTAAATCTGTCTCCAGCACGGCGGAAAATAATTCGCGCGCCCACGGCGACTGACTCAGACCCGGTCCGATAACGATAACGTTCGTCGCGTCCAGTAATGGACGCAGTTCGTTGGCATTCTCCACGCCGTAGCACAACAGCTCCGGCCACTGCGCGCTGATGTGCTCTGCGTGCGCGCTGCGCGTGGCGATGCAGACCAGCCCCCACGCGGGCCGCCGCCTCCGCCACAAGCCCTACTGCATCGGACATGCCGTGATCGCCGCCGATGACGAGCACGCGGCCGTAATCACCTTTGCGTGTGTTGCGGGGACGCGCACCGAGCCTGGGTAAATTGGAGGGATACAGTGTTATTGCGTCGGCAGGATGGACTCCTTCGCTCATCATTCCAGGGTTCCTCTATTGATCTCGCGCACCTCAACGCCTCGATTATGCGCTTCCCAGAGTATTGCCCTGCCGCTTGTGAGCGCTCTTAATTCAGCTCGCGCTTCATGCCGATGAGGGTAAACAGCTCCATGCGCGATGAGGCATTCTTCAGGAACAGACCGTGCAGCTTGCTTGTGGTCGTCCATGAGCCGGGTTTGCGCGCGCCGCGATAACACATGCAGAAATGCTGACACTGGAGAATCACCGCCACGCCCTGCGGCTGCAATACCTCTTGAATTATGTCTGCTATCTGCGCGGTGAGTTTTTCCTGCACCTGCAAACGCTTGGAATAAATATCCACCACGCGCGCGAGTTTCGACAGGCCGACGATGCGTCCATCGGGAATGTAGGCCACATGTGCCTTGCCCAAAAACGGCACCATGTGGTGTTCGCAGTGGCTGTGCAGCTCGATGTCGGACACCAGCACCAGTTCGTCGTACCCCTGCACGTCTTCAAACGTCTTCATCAGATGCTCTTTCGGATCCTGCTCATAGCCCTGGAAATGATCCGCCAGCACGTCAAGCACGCGCGCCGGCGTGTCGCGCAATCCGTCACGATCAGGGTCCTCGCCGATGTGCTCAAGCAGCGCGCGGATATGCGCCATGACTTCCAGGTCTTTCTTGCTGTGTTTATGCGTGTTCGACATTATCTATTGTCCTGCTGGCGGTTAAAGGGTGGTGACGCAGCACATGAGACGTACAGACGGTTGCGCTCATGCAAATGCTTGAAGCGTCAAATATAACGCAGATACGACTCACATGGCG
The DNA here is from genome assembly GCA_963925015.1 of uncultured Gammaproteobacteria bacterium. Lineage (GTDB taxonomy): Bacteria > Pseudomonadota > Gammaproteobacteria > SURF-13 > SURF-13 > JAQBXX01. The sequence goes on along the minus strand of CAWUTX010000006.1, from coordinate 7,723 downwards.
GCTTTCTGGTGTGTCAGCGTGAGATATTTTTCGTACAGTTGTTCTTGTGTTTCGACCACATCGGGGTTGAGTGGAATGCAGTCCACCGGGCACACCTCGACACACTGCGGTTTGTCAAAATGGCCGATGCATTCGGTGCATAATACGGGGTCGATCACGAAAATATCCGCGCCCTGCATGATGGCACTGTTCGGGCATTCCGGCAGGCACACATCGCAATTGATGCACGCGTCGGTAATCAGCAACGCCATCGCACAACCTCTATACAACGCACTTCGAAGCCAGCGGTAAAGATACTATACCTGATTAAATCAGTCAACAATTAGACCCCGAAGCCGGAGGCTCACGTGCACTTCAGGATGTGGCCCTCAACACCACCCAGATAAGGCCACAGCGCTTTTGGCAGATGAATATTGCCGTGACTGTCCTGGCAGTTTTCCATGATCGCCACCAGCGTACGGCCAACGGCGAGCGCAGAGCCGTTCAGGGTGTGTACCAGCTCTGGTTTTCCCGTCTCTGGGTTGCGCCAGCGCGCCTGCATGCGGCGCGCCTGAAAATCAGTGAAATTGCTGCATGAAGAAATTTCACGGTATTTGTTCTGGCTCGGCAGCCACACCTCCAGATCGTAGGTTTTGGCGGCAGCAAATCCCATGTCGCCCGTACACAGCGCGACCACGCGATACGGCAGCTCCAGTTTTTGCAGGATGGCCTCGGCGTGTGCGGTGAGTGTTTCTAGGGCGGCAAAGGAATCCTGCGAGCGCACAATCTGCACCAGCTCCACCTTTTCAAACTGGTGCTGGCGAATCATGCCGCGCGTGTCCTGGCCATAGGAACCCGCCTCGCTGCGAAAGCACGGCGTGTGCGCGACGTATTTGCGCGGCAAGGCCTCGGCGGGGAGTATCATGTCGCGCACGAGGTTGGTCACCGGCACTTCTGCGGTGGGAATCAGGTAATAGTTTTGCTCACCCTTGAGCGCGAACAAGTCCTGCTCGAATTTAGGCAACTGCCCGGTGCCGCGCAAACTATCGGCATTCACCATAAAAGGCACATACACTTCAGTGTAACCGTGCTCCTCTGTATGCACATCGAGCATGAACTGAGTCAGCGCGCGTTGCAGGCGCGCGAGCCGGCCGCTCAAGACGACAAAACGCGCACCGCTGATTTTGGCGGCGACGTCGAAATCCATCTGGCGGAGCGCGGCGCCGAGATCAACGTGATCCTTGGGCGTGAAATCAAATTTTTTCGGCTCACCGACGCGGCGCACTTCGACGTTGTCGTGCTCGCTTTTTCCGACCGGCACGCTCTCGTGCGGCAAATTCGGAATGCCGAGCAGCACCCCATCCAGCCGCTGCTGTATTTCCGCGAGACGCGCCTCCGCCTGCCTCAGCTTGTCACCCAGATCGGCGGCTGCGCTCATCAGCGGCGTGACATCCTTACCCGCCGCCTTGGCCTTGCCGATTGCCTTTGAGCTGGCGTTGCGCTCGGCCTGAAGCTTTTCCGCCTCGACCTGAATCTGCTTGCGCTCCGCCTCAAATCCGGCAAGCTGTTTTACATCAAGCACAAAGCCACGGGCCGCCAAGCGCTGCGCGGCCGTTTCCAGTTCACTTCTTAAAAAACGCGGATCAAGCATTATTATTAGACTTCCCCCTCCCCGCTCGATTCAGTTGACTCCTCTTCCTCTGACTCCTCTTCCGCCGCACACATGTACGCAGTACTGCCAACGATCTTGCCCGGCTTGATGACATCATGAAACGAATCGACAAATGCCTTGGCGCGATCCGACTCGTCGATGTATTCAACGACCAGCGTGCGCGCCGCACCCAATTTTATGCGGCGCCCACTCTGGTCAAAGGCGGAATTCAACTCATACACATGCACGTCGCCGCTCGGAAAAAAGCTTGCGATCGCACCTAAAACCCTGTCCAGATGCTCCTTGTCATCGGGAAGGTAAATCCGCAATATAGTGACTTCAAGTGCATGCATAGGCTTATCCTCACGTTATTAATACGATCATCTTGAGGGCACCTCTAAAAATGCGTCTTTTGCTCCAATACTGCGTTGCAGCTTGTCTTGAAGCAAAATCCATCATTTTTAGAGGCACCCTTGAATTTGTGCCGGGCACACCACTGAAGTCGCAACAGTTTTCATAGCTGTCTCGCGGCTATCATGCCGACCCAGGTAGCGCCCAGGCATACCACCACACTCGACACCACATTGAGCAGCGCCTTCACCTGCGCACCCTCCTCAAGCAGACTAACGGTCTCCATCGAAAACGCGGAAAAGGTGGTAAACCCGCCCAACACACCTATCAGCAGCCCTGCGCGCCAGACCGGCGCCAGACTCGCGCGCTCGGTAAGCCACACAAACAACACACCCATGAGCAGACACCCCAGCACATTCACCATCAGCGTGCCATAAGGGAAACTACGCCCCAGTTGCGCATGCGTCCAGTTGGACATCCAGAAGCGCAGCACGGAGCCCAGCGCGCCGCCTGCGGCAATGGCGAGTGTTTGTATCACGGTATCTGACCTATTTCTTCTTGGTATCGGACGCTTGCCGGTCAAGCGCACGCAAATGGGAAAGTTTTTCGGCGATTTTTATTTCCAGCCCGCGTGGTACGGGATGATAATATATTTTGCCGCCCATTTCCTCCGGAAAATAACGCTCACCGGCGGCGTAAGCCTCGGTCTCCTCGTGGGCATAGCGATAATCCTTGCCGTAATCGAGTTCCTTCATCAGGCGCGTGGGCGCGTTGCGCAGCTGCAGCGGTACTTCCAGTGACCCATACTCGCGCGCGTCTCGCATCGCGGCGCCAAACGCCGTGTAGACGGCATTGCTCTTGGGCGCACAGGCGAAATAGACCACGGCTTGCGCCAGCGCAAGTTCGCCTTCGGGGCTCCCCAAACGCTCCTGCACATCCCACGCCTCGCGGGCAATGGTGAGTGCGCGCGGGTCGGCGTTGCCAATGTCTTCACTCGCCATGCGCAGCACGCGCCGCGCGATATAGAGCGGATCGCAACCGCCGTCGAGCATGCGCGCGAGCCAGTAGAGCGCAGCGTCGGGCGACGAACCGCGTACCGATTTGTGCAATGCGGAAATCTGGTCGTAAAACGCCTCACCGTATTTGTCGAAGCGGCGTGTGCTGCCGCCACTCAGCACATCATTCAATAATTCCTCGGTGATCGTATCGCGTCCGTCTCCGGGCTCGGCAAGATCGGCGGCGACTTCCAGCAGATTCAGCGCGCGCCGCGCATCACCGTCGGCGGCCAGCGCCAGGCGGTCGCGCAATGCTTCAGACATTTCCAGTCGCAGGCTACCTAGGCCGTGCTCACCATCTGACAGCGCACGGTCAATCACCTTGCGTATGTCGTCCGGTTGCAGCGCCTTCAGCACATAAACACGTGCGCGCGACAACAACGCGCTATTGAGTTCGAACGACGGATTTTCCGTGGTCGCGCCGATGAAGGTGAAGGTGCCGTTTTCCACGTACGGCAGAAAGGCATCCTGCTGCGACTTATTAAAACGGTGCACCTCGTCCACGAACAGCGCCGTACCCTGGCCCAGCGTGCCGGCCTGCTGCGCCTTGGCGACCATGTCACGAATATCCTTCACGCCTGCCAGCACTGCGGAGATACTCAGGAATTGCGCGTTGGATTTTTTTGCGATGAGACGCGCCAGTGTGGTCTTGCCCGTGCCCGGCGGCCCCCAGAAAATCATGGAGTGCAGATGGCCCGACTCGATGGCGAGCCGCAGCGGTTTGCCGGGGCCAAGCAGATGCGACTGGCCGTAGAAGTCCTCCAGCCGGGCAGGCCGCAGGCGGTCGGCGAGGGGGCGGTAGGGGTCGTTGTTAGTCATAGTAGGACGGCTGTTGTAGCTTGCTTGCTTCAGCAATAGCTATAGCTATAGTCTACAACAGCTTTGAGTTCCCTTCCCCCTTCCATGGGAAAGGCGGATTAACCTGATCTACCGGCGCAAGTAAATCTTAAATTACCGGCCACTGTGTACCGCGATCAGCCCCTTCATGCCTGCTTGCTCAAGCACACGGTTAAGTTGTGTGCGGATGGAGGCCGCATCGTCCAGCTTGAGCACCTCCTCCAGCAGCCGTCGCGCATCGGTGCGGCTGATGTTTCGGATCACCCATTTGATGCGCGGCAGGCTGGCTACGCTCATGCTGAGGCTGTCTATGCCCATGCCGAGCAGTAACAGTGCGGCGGCCGGGTCGCCCGCCATTTCGCCGCACACGCTGACGGGTTTTTTGTGGCGGTGGGCGCCTTCCACGATCTGCATCAGGGCACGCAACACGGCGGGGTGCAGTGCGTCATAAAGCCCGGCAACGCGCGCGTTATTGCGATCCACGGCAAGCAGATACTGGGTGAGGTCGTTGCTGCCGACAGAAAGAAAATCCACGCGCGCGGCGATGCGGTCGGCCTGGTAGACGGCCGAGGGTACTTCTATCATCACACCGATTTTCGGCATGGCGATGGCTTCTCCTGCTTCGAGTAATTCCTGGTAGGCGCGTTTGATGAGGCGCAGCGCATCGTCCACTTCACTGAGGGTGCTCACCATGGGCAGCAGGAGGTGAAGGTTGTCCAGGCCACAGCTCGCGCGTAGCATGGCGCGCAACTGCACCAGGAAAATTTCAGGATGATCGAGCGTGATGCGGATGCCGCGCCAGCCGAGAAACGGGTTGTCTTCTTTAATCGGGAAATACGGCAGCGACTTGTCGCCGCCGATGTCGAGGGTGCGTAGAATCACGGGGCGCGGTGAAAATCCCTCCAGCACTTGACGGTAAATCACGCGCTGCTCTTCTTCACTGGGAAAACGCTCGCGCGCCATGAAGGGAAATTCGGTGCGGTACAGCCCTACGCCCTCCGCGCCGCTGTTCAACGTCGGCGTAACGTCGGAGACCAGGCCGGTGTTGGCATACAGCGGCATGCGATATCCATCGGTGGTCACTGCGGGCAGGTCGCGCAGTTCCGCAAGCTCGGCGGTCAGCGCCTGCTCTTCGCGCGCGATGCGCAGGTATTCATCGCGCACCACTGGCGTGGGCTCGATGTATAAACGCCCGCGATAACCGTCCACCACTATTTCGCGGCCATCGACACGGCTGACGTCCAGGTCTGCCACGCCCATCACGGCGGGAACACCCATCGCACGCGCCAGAATCGCCACGTGGGATGAGCTGGAACCGCGCACCGAGACCACGCCGACGAGTTTGTCTTTCGGCACCTCGGCCAGCTCGGTGGCGGACACATCCTCACCTACGATCACGGTATGTTCAGGATACTGACGCTGGCCGCGCGTGTCGCGTTGCAGATAGACCAGAATGCGCAGACCGAGATCACGCACGTCGCTCGCGCGTTCGCTCAGGTAGGCATCGCCCATGGCCTCGAAGGCGTGCGTGTGCTCCAGGATGGTGTCGCGCAGCGCGCCCGGCGCCCATAGTCCGGCGCGTATGCGCGCACTGGTTTTGCCGAGGAGGCTTTCGCCGCGCAGTATCTGCAGATAGGCGTCGAACAGCGCCACGTCTTCCGCAGGCAGCGTCGCGCGCAGACGTATGGCGAGGGCTTCAATATCGCTGCGCACCTTGGCGACGGCGCTTTCAAAGGCCGCAACCTCCGCTACCACATCGTCGCACTTGCGATCCGGGATGGCGTCGAGATCGGCGGGCGGGTAGACCACCAGCGCCTGACCGATGCCGACACCGGGTGCTCCGGCCAATCCCTCGATCGCGCGGCCCTGGTGCTGGCGGTTTTGGGAAAGGCCGCTGATGCCGCCGCTCACTCGGGCGTGGGCAATGCCTCCCGCCAACTGTGCGGCGATGGTGACGAGCAGGGTGACCTCATTGTCGTCGAATTTGCGCCGGGCGCGCTGACGCACCACGAGTACGCCCAGCACCTCACGGTGATGGATGATGGGCGCGCCCAGAAAGGCGTGGTAGCGCTCTTCGCCGGTCTCGGCGACGAAACGATAGCGGGGATGGTCGGGGGCGTTATCGAGGTTGAGCGGCTCGGCGCGCTCACTCACCACGCTGACCAGGCCCTCGTTATGCGCGAGCCGCACTTTGCCGACGGCCTCGGGGTTGAGTCCGTCGGTGGCCATGAGCACATATTCTTTGCTGTTGAGGTCGGTGAGATAGACCGAGCACACGTCGGCGTTCATGGCTTCTTTCACGCGCGCGACGATGATGGCGAGCGCCTGATCCAGGTCCTTCGCCGCATTGACCTCCTGTATGATGCGCCGCAGGGTTTCCAGCATGGGCGTCAGCGCGGCGGGAATGCGGGCTGGGTGACGGCGGACTCGTGCAGCAACAGCGGCTCCAGTTCGCGCAAGGCCTGGATGTATACCTCGCGCTTGAACTCGATCACCTCCGCCACCGGCTCCCAGTAATCCACCCAGCGCCAGTGGTCAAACTCCGGCTTGCGGCTCAGATCCAGGCGTACCCGCGCATCGTCGCTGAGCAGGCGCAGCATGAACCACACCTGCTTTTGTCCGATATAGAGCGGCGTGCGTTCGCGGCGAACCAGGTGGCTGGGCAGGTCGTAGTGCAACCAGCCGCTGGTGTTGCCGATGATGCGCACATCTTCCGCCTCGAGCCCCACCTCTTCCTCAAGCTCGCGATACATGGCCTGCTCCGGCGTTTCATCGCGGTGGATGCCGCCCTGCGGAAACTGCCAGGCATTCTGGCCGATGCGCCGCGCCCACAGCAGCTTGCTCGCATGGTTGGTCAGAATGATCCCGACGTTGGGCCGATAGCCATCCGAATCCATAGCGTGCATGGCATCACCAGAAACATATCCAATTTGCATTGTTCCATAAATAGCACACACGCAAAAGGGTTCAGCGCATTTTTCCGACGGCGCCTGCGCACAGCACCCATATCGTGTAGCATGGCCGCAACTAAAGGAGGAAGTGTTTTGGGTCTCGCCATCTTTGATCTGGACAACACCCTGCTCGCGGCCGACAGCGACTATCTGTGGGGACAATTCTTGGTGGAACACGGCATTGTGGACGCCGCGCACTATGAGCGTGAAAACCTGCGCTATTACCGCGAATATCAAGCGGGCACGCTCGACATCCACAGCTTCCTCGCGTTTCAACTGCGACCGCTCGCGGCTCATGACATGGCGACCCTGCACGGCTGGCGCAGCCAGTATCTGCGCGAAAAGATCGAGCCCATCATGCTGCCCAAGGCGCAGGCGCTGATTGAAGATCACCGCCGTCAGGGCCACACTCTGCTCATCATCACCGCCACCAATCGCTTTATCACCGGGCCTATCGCCGAACGTCTGGGCGTGGCCAACCTGCTCGCCTCCGAGCCTGAAATACAGAATGGACGCTACACCGGCAGAGTGGCGGGCGTGCCCTGCTTCCGCGAAGGCAAGGTAGTGCGGCTGGAATCGTGGCTGAGTGAAAGCGATCTCACGCTGGGCGAAAGCTGGTTTTACAGTGACTCGCACAACGACATTCCGTTGTTGGAGAAAGTCACACACCCCACAGCAGTAGATGCCGACCCGCAGCTCATCGAGCACGCACAGGGCAAGCATTGGCCGATCATCAGCCTGCGCTAGATGGCACACAAACAAAAAGGCCGCGCCTTGTGGGCGCGGCCTGAAGTTTGGCCGTAGGTCGGATCAAGCGCAGCGGATCCGACACAACCCTGTCGGCTCCGCCTGACGGCTTGAGCCGACCTACATATTGTTAGTGCTGCAAGCGCTCGCGC
>CAWUTX010000005.1:0-8173 GCA_963925015.1 uncultured Gammaproteobacteria bacterium | reverse complement strand
GTTGTTACTCAGGAGACGCCCCGTCAGCAATGTCTCCTTATTTTTGTCTCCTGAGTAACTCACGGCTGTCACGGTGGTCAAACCGTGCAGTCTGTACAACCCATTGGAACTCAGGAGCTTGGCTACGATGACTAATTATCCCTCCCAGTCCGCTACCGCAACGCAGTCCGCAGGGTCGGTGCTGGCCGCTAACAAGCTGATTCGCAACACCTATATGTTGCTGGCGATGACGCTATTGTTCAGCACTGCGACCGCCGGTACGGCCATGGTGCTGAACCTGCCGCATCCCGGCATCCTTATTACCTTGCTGGGGTATTTTGGGCTGTTGTTCCTGACCTACAAGCTGCAAAACAGCGCCTGGGGCCTGGTGTCCGTGTTTGCCCTGACCGGTTTTATGGGGCTGACCCTGGGCCCGATACTGAATTCCTACCTGAATTTGCCCAATGGCCATGAAGCGGTGATGATGGCGCTCGGCGGCACCGGTGCGATCTTCATCGGCCTGTCCGCCTATGCGCTCACCACGCGCAAGGATTTCAGCTACATGGGCGGCTTCTTGGTCGCCGGAATACTGGTGGCTTTTCTGGCCGGGCTGGGCGCGATATTTTTCAGCATGCCGGGGCTGGCGCTCGGCGTATCGGCCATGTTCGTACTGCTGATGTGCGGCCTGATACTCTATCAAACCAGCCAGCTTGTGAACGGCGGCGAAACCAATTATATCCTGGCGACGGTGACGCTCTATGTGAGCATTTATAACCTCTTCACCAGTTTGCTGCATTTGCTGGGTGCCTTTGGCAGAGACGACTGACGTCAGTTCCATAGTTGTAAACGGCCCCGCCAAGCGCATGCCTGGTGGGGCTTTTTTATGCTTGCGTGATGCTTTGTGAAATTCCGGCATTATCCTGAGTGTCACGCGGTGGATCGGTGAGACGGGATGGCACGCAAAAGTCCACCGAACTTGACCGCGTGCTGGGGCTGGAGGGGGGCGGATGATTACCTCATCAAGCCGTTCAGCATCCGCGAACTCATCGCGCGGGTGAAGGCACTGTTCCCGCGCGTCGACGCGCTCGCGGCGCAAAAATCATCGGCAGTGATCTCGCTTACAGCAACCTGAGCCTCGCCGATCTGAGCTATGCTAATCTGGAGCGCACCACGCTCACCGGCGCGGATCTGGGTAACACCGACCTATCGTCGGCCAACCTGCAAGGCGCGGGTTTATCCTATGTTGATCTCAGCGGCGCCAATATCGGCGGTGCAGAGTTTACCAACGCAAAATTCGACCGTGCCATCTGGTTCGACGGCAGCGTGTGCGCGGTGGGTTCACTGGGCCAGTGTCTGAACACCCAGCCCGCGAGTTGACTGCGTGCGCTTATACGGTGTAGGGTAGCACTCGTGTACACATCCTCCTTCAGCCTGCGCACATTCTTCCGTCACCGGTTGCGTCCGCTAGCGCGCGCCGTGCTCACGGTGCTGACGGCCGCATGGCTCATGCTCGCACTTCAGCCGTGTGCAATGGCGGGGCCGTGCGCGATGAGCATGCCGCAAGACTGCGCGCAGTGCCCGATGCCGGATACTGGCGTCACGGCACAGGCGGATGGTATCACCATGGCGAGCTGCGCCAGCATGGATGACCGGCAGCTCGTGAATCCCGCCGCTGTGACGCCCGTCACGCCCGCGTTGCCGATACTGCTATCGTGGATTGCTCCGCCATATCCACCGGCTGTAGTTGTTTTTACCCCGCCTGACTACGTTGCACCCTCTCCCTTACTGAGATTCGGCAGCCTGCGTATTTGATCGTTACTCCAGAAGCCTGGCCCCTCTCCCGCAATTGCTGCGGGCACGAAGCGATGGGGTTTCCAAAGGATTTTTCAGGAGAACGATTATGCGTGCTGTATCCCGGCCCCTCTGTGGCCTGTTTATATTGCTGTATCTGCTGTTGCCGCCCGTGGTACGGGCGAATGAAGCCCCGCTCACGCTGCGCGAGGCCGAACGGCTTGCTCTGGAGAGCGATCCGCTCACGCGCCGTTACGATGCATTGTCGGCGGCCTACGCCGAGCAGGCGGTGGCCGATGCGCAACTGCCCGACCCGAAGCTCAGCCTCGGCGTGCAGGATATCCCCACGTCTTCCCCGCGCTTCACGCAGGATGATTTCACACAGTTGAGCGTGGGTGTGCAGCAGGCCATACCACCCGGTGCGACACTCAAATACCGTGCTGCGCAGACCACTGCGTTGGGCGAGGCTGAAACCGCGCGCGCGCAGGAGCAGGCACGTCGCTTGGTGAGCTCTGTGCGCGGCAGTTGGTTCGAAACCTATTATCAGGCGCGTGCGTTGGACATCCTGCGCGCCAGCCACACGCTGCTCAGCCAGCTGCTGCAGATAACCCGCACGCAATACAGCACCGGTCTCACCGGCGCGCAGGATTTGCTGAATGCGGAGCTGGAGCTGCGCCAGATCAAAGAGCGCATCACGGCTACGGAAACCGCGCACGAAACGGCGCGTGCCGAGTTGATGCGCTGGCTGGGCCATCCTCGTGCGCCGCGTGTGTTGGCGGAGGAGTTTCCGCTGCTCGCACTCCCCACCGAACGCGCTGTGATTGAGGCACACCTAGACGAACATCCGCTGATGGCGGCGGAGGCCGCCATGGTGCGCGCGAGCGACAGCGAGGTGAATCAGGCGCGCGAGCAGTACAAACCCGGTTGGGAAGTGGATGTAGGCTATGGCGCACGCGGCGGCGGTCGCACGGATTATATATCGGCAGGCGTCACACTGGAGTTGCCGCTGTTCGCCGATAAACGGCAGGATCGCCGCCTGGCGGCAAGCAAGCAGCAGGCCATCGCGGCCAGTTATGCGCGCGACGATCAGCGCCGTGAATTGCTGCACCGGCTGGAGTCCGGCTATGCCGCATGGACAGGGCTGGGCAAGCGTCTGGCGGCGTATGAAAAGGAAATCGTTCCGCAGGCGGCGCAGAACGCAGAACTCGCGCTCAAGGCCTATCAGAATAACAGCGTGGATTTCACCAGCGTGATGCGCGCGCAACTCACCGGACAGGAAGTGCAGTTGCAGGCGCTGCGTGTGCGCATCGATCACGCCAAGGCGCAGGCCGATCTGTTGTATTTTGCGGGAGAGGCGTCATGAATAAAGTATTCCGCTATGCGGTTGCCAGCACTGTGTTGCTGATTTTGGGTGTGTTGATTGGCATTACGTTCCAGCACTATATGGGGAAATCGGCTTCGACCACTACCATGAGTGGGGCGCATGCCGAAAAGAAAATCCTGTTTTATCGTCACCCGATGAATCCGGCGATCACGTCCGCCAAGCCACTCAAGGATGATATGGCCATGGATTATATTCCGGTATATGCAGACGAGGCCGCGCCGCCGGCGATGAGTGAGGCCGGTGCCGTGAGTATCGCACCGCAGATGATTCAAAACATGGGCGTGCGCACGGCGCGCGTCGAGCGCAGCGCGCTCAAGCGCAGCATCGACACCGTCGGCTACGTCAGCGTGGACGAAAATAAAATCCGCCGCGTGCAGGTGCGTACCGAAGGCTGGGTGGAAAACCTGCGTGTGAATTTTGTGGGCCAGAATGTACGCAAGGGCGACCTGCTGTTTGAACTGTATGCGCCTAAACTGGTGAACGCGCAGCAGGAATATCTGGCTATGCTGGCAATCGACAATGCACCGCTGCAACAGGCCGCGCGCCAGCGGCTCGTGGCGCTCGGTGTGGGCGAGGCGCAGATTGCAGTGCTGGAGAAGGCGCGCCGCGTACCTCGTCCGACAGGTTTTTACGCAGCGGAAGACGGTGTGGTGCAAACCTTGGCTATCCGTCCCGGTGCCTATGTGGAGCCCGCGACAGAGGCCGTGGTGCTGGCCGATCTGTCCAGCGTGTGGGTGCTGGCCGACGTGTTCGGGCAGGACGCAGAACAGATACATCCGGGTGCGGAGGCTGTTGCGCGCTTTGCCGCCATCCCCGGAAAGACCTGGCAGGGCAGTGTGGACTATATTTATCCCGGCATTGATCCCGTCACGCGTACGCTCAAGGTGCGCTTGCGTTTCGACAATCCCGCTGCCCTGCTCAAGCCCAATATGTACGCAAGTGTGAGTATCAAGGCAGGCGCACGGCGGGTCTCGCTCCATGTGCCGCGCGAGGCGTTGATTCGTACCGGCAGCGGTGAGCGCGTCATTGTGGCGCTTGAGGGTGGCAAGTTTGCGCCGCGCACGGTGGAGGCGGGCATCGAGTCGGGTGAACGGATCGAGATCGTCAGCGGCCTGAAAGAAGACGATACGGTGGTCACCTCCGGTCAATTCCTAATTGACTCAGAAGCCAGCCTGCACGCAAGCCTGGCGCGATTAAGTGCACCGCAGGACAAGCCGGAGGGTGAGGCTGCGCTACCGATGAAAAAACCCGCGCACACCAGCGGCGTAATCAACACGCTGAACGGCCGTCAGATCAATATCAGCCATGCGCCGGTGCCCAGTCTCAAGTGGCCGGCCATGACGATGGACTTCCGTCTGGCAGAGGGCGCACCGCCTACACTCAAGCCGGGTGCGCGTATCGAGTTTGACCTGCATGAAGAAGGCGGCGAGTTTGTGGTCAGCAATATCACGCCAGTGCCAGAGACGGCGCCATGATCGCGCACATTATCGGTTGGTCGCTCAGTAACCGCATCCTGGTGTTGCTGTTAGCGTTGATTCTTGCCGGCTGGGGCGTGTATGCGGTAAAGAACACGCCGCTGGATGCCATTCCCGATCTGTCCGACGTGCAGGTGATTATCAAGACCTCTTATCCCGGCCAGGCGCCGCAGGTGGTGGAGGATCAGGTCACCTATCCGCTCACCAGCGCCATGCTCGCGGTGCCGGGTACGACTCGCGTGTTCGGCTACTCATTCTTTGGCGACTCGTATGTGTACGTGCTGTTTGAAGACGGCACAGACCTTTATTGGGCGCGCTCACGCGTATTGGAATATCTCAATCAAGTGAGTGAGCGCCTGCCCAAAGAAGCCCGCCCCGCGCTGGGGCCGGACGCCACCGGTGTGGGCTGGGTATATGAGTACGCGCTGATAGACCGAGGCGGCAAGCATGACCTTGCACAACTGAGGAGTTTGCAGGACTGGTTTCTAAAATTTGAATTGCGCTCTGTGCCCGGCGTGGCTGAGGTCGCCACGCTGGGCGGCATGGTCAAACAATATCAGGTGGTTGCGAATCCTGTCCGTATGCGCGCCTATAACGTCAGCCTGTCCACGCTACGCAGTGCGATAGAGCGCGCCAGTCAGGAGAGCGGAGGCTCTGTGATTGAGATGGCTGAGGCGGAATATTTGATCCGCGCCAAAGGTTACATCTCAGGCATTGAGGACCTGCGCGCCGTGCCCTTGGGTATCGCGCAAAATGGTACGCCGGTGCTGCTGGAAGACGTCGCTGAAATTCGTATCGGGCCGCAACTGCGCCAGGGCATCGCCGAACTGAACGGCGAAGGCGAGGTGGTGGGCGGCATCGTGGTGATGCGTTCCGGCAAAAACGCGCAGCAGGTGATCGCGGGCGTGAAGGCCAAGCTGGTCGAACTTAAAAAGCAATTGCCTGAAGGCGTGGAGATCGTCGAGACCTATGATCGCTCCGGCCTGATACATCGTGCGGTGGCCAATCTCAAGCAAAAACTTATCATGGAGTTCATCGCAGTGTTGCTGGTGTGTCTCGCCTTTCTCTACCACCTGCGCTCGGCGCTGGTGGCGGTGGTGAGTCTGCCGCTGGGCATACTCGTCGCCTATATCGTGATGTATTACCAGGGCATTAATGCCAACATCATGTCTCTCGGCGGCATCGCCATCGCCATCGGCGCGATGGCGGATGCCGCTATTGTGATGGTCGAAAACGTGCACAAGCATTTGGAGCGAGAAACAGTTAAAGACGAAGCGCAACGCTGGGCCATCGTGCAAAAGGCCGCCACCGAAGTCGGCCCGCCGCTGTTTTTTGCGCTGCTCATCATCACGATCAGTTTTCTCCCGGTGTTTATTCTGGAGGGGCAAGAGGGACGGCTGTTCGCGCCGCTGGCCTACACCAAGACCTATGCCATGGCCGCAGCGGCGGGATTGTCCATCACGCTCATTCCGGTGCTCATGGGCTATTTGATCCGCGGCAAGATTGCGCCGGAGCAGCGCAACCCACTGAACCGCGCGCTCATCAATCTGTACCGCCCGCTCGTTGAGCGTGCGTTGCATATCCCCAGGACCATGCTGGCGGTCTCACTGCTGCTGGTGCTCAGCATGGCCTATCCGTTGACTCAACTCGGTTCGGAATTCATGCCCGACATGGACGAAGGCGACCTGATGTACATGCCCACGCTGCTGCCCGGCGTGTCCATCGGCAAGGCGCAGGAATTCTTGCAACAATCCGACAAACTCATCAAGACCGTTCCGGAGGTACATACCGTGTTCGGCAAGGTGGGGCGCGCCGACACCGCCACCGACCCCGCGCCGCTCATCATGCTGGAGACGCTGATTCAATTCAAGCCAAAAGATCAGTGGCGCTCCGGCATGACGCTGGACAAGCTGAAACAGGAACTGGATAGTGTGGTGCGCTTTCCCGGTGTGAGTAACGTCTGGGTGATGCCGATCAAGACGCGCATAGACATGCTCGCCACCGGCATCAAAACGCCGCTGGGTGTGAAAATCGCCGGGCCTGATCTCAAGGTGATCGAAGACTTGGGCAAACAGGTGGAGCAGGCGCTGCGCAAGGTGCCGGGTACTTCATCGGCCTACGCCGAACGCGTCACCGGCGGGCGCTATATCAACATTGAGATAGACCGCCGCGCCGCCGCGCGCTTCAATCTCAATATCGCCGACGTGCAGGAAGTCGTGCGCACCGCCATCGGCGGCATGAACATCGCCGAGAGCGTGGAAGGGCGTGAACGCTACCCGGTGAACCTGCGTTACCCGCAGCAACTGCGTGATTCGCCGGAGCAATTACGCCTGTTGCCGGTGGTGACCCCGGCGGGCGCGCACATCCCGTTAGGCGAGGTCGCGCGCATCGAAATCGCCGACGGGCCGGACATGATCAGGAGTGAAAATGCGCGCCTGAACGGCTGGATTTACGTCTACATCGAAGGCCGCGACCTGGGTTCCTATGTGCAGGACGCCAAGCGCGCGCTGCAAAACGAACTGCGCCTGCCGCCCGGGTACACCCTCACCTGGGCGGGGCAATATCAATACATGGAGCGCGCCAGGGAACGGCTGCAATATGTCATCCCGGCGACGCTGGTCATCATCTTGCTGTTGCTCTACCTGAGCTTCCGCAACCTCACGCAGGCCTTCATGGTGCTCGGCGCCGTGCCGCTTGCGCTGGTGGGCGGATTTTGGTTGCTTTATGTGCTGGGTTACAACATGTCGGTGGCTGTTGCGGTGGGGTTCATCGCGCTCGCCGGCATTGCCGCAGAGTTCGGCGTGGTGATGCTGATCTATCTCGACCAGGCCTGCAAGCGCCTGCAACCCAAGACGCTTACGGAATTGCGCGCCGCCGTGATGGAAGGCGCCGTGATGCGTGTGCGCCCCAAAGCCATGACCGTCGCGATCATCATTGCGGGACTCTTGCCCATCATGATCGGCAGCGGCGCCGGCTCCGAAGTGATGAAGCGCATCGCCGCCCCCATGATCGGCGGCATCATCACCGCCCCGCTGGTGTCGCTATTCCTGATTCCGGTGCTGTATTTGCTCTGGAAGGGCCGTAAACTCAGCTGAAAAGAATGGCCCTGCACCCAGGACAACGATGGGGGTGGTGCTGGTTACTCATGAGTCAGCAAGTAAGGCTACACTTCCCGCTACGTCCCCGCCCCTTGTTCAGGGGGCGGGACAGAGCCTGCCCCCGGATTGAACGGGGGGTGGGGGTAGGGTAAACAGCGTATTTACTCAGGAGTCACATTATTCACGTTGTCGCCTTACTTTGGACTCCTGAGTAAAATATGTGCATACATGTGCGATAAGGCGTAACCTTGATTCGGTAAATGTAGGCATGCTCAGGCTTGGCTGTTTAAGGCAGAACTGTGGCTTGTTGCATCCATGTCGTGCAATCAGGAGGTGTGTCATGCGAAACAGAGGATTGTCGTATTTCTTGTCGTTGCTGTGTCTTGTGCTGGGGACGCAGGTTGCGCTGGCGGCAACACCAGCAGTGAGTGACATGGCGGGCATAC
>CAWUTX010000004.1:0-7788 GCA_963925015.1 uncultured Gammaproteobacteria bacterium | reverse complement strand
TGGGGCATCATGAATTCATTCCGCAGCCTGGGTAACGTGCATCAGGCCACGCTCGCGATGGTCGCGCCCGGCATCGCCGAGGCGCTGATCGCCACCGCTATGGGCCTGTTCGCGGCGATACCGGCGGTGATTGCGTACAACGGCTTCGCCAATGATGTCGAGCGTTTGCACAGCCGCTACGACGCCTTCCTCGAGGAATTTTCCACCATCCTGCAACGGCAAGCGCACGCATAGCCATGAGTTCATTGTTAAGGCGACACTCTCCGCTACGTCCCCGCCCCTTGTTTAGGGGTGAGGCCGTAAAGACGGCCGAACGCCAAGCCAGGACGGCTTGGCTGGACTTTTGCGCAGAGCATGGAGAGCGCAGCGCAAAAGGGGACAGGGTGGGGGTAGAGTTAACAGGGCATTTACTAAGGAGACACCCCGTCGGCAGTGTTTCCCTGCGTGTGTCTCCTGAGTAATGGCGCGCGAACGCAAACGGCGTGCGCCGATGGTGGAGATGAACGTTGTGACGTATATCGACGTCATGCTGGTGCTGCTCGTCATCTTCATGATCACCGCGCCGCTGCTCACCCAAGGCGTGAAGGTGGATCTGCCGCAGGCGGCGAGCACGTCGATACAGCCGGACAAGAAAGAGCCGCTGGTGGTGACGGTGAGTGCGAGCGGAAAATTTTATCTCAACGTCGGCGACGGCCAGGAGAAAGGCATCGACGATGAGCTGCTGGCGCAGCGCGTCGGTGCAGTGCTGCGCAACCAGCCCGGCACGCCGGTGCTGGTGCGCGGCGACAAGAGCGTCAATTACGGACGCGTGATCCTCGCCATGACATTGTTGCAGAGCGCCGGCGCGCCGAGCGTGGGGCTCGTCACCGAGTCGCCTCCTGCGGGCAAGCATAAATAATCACCGCCTCATGCTGAACAAGTTGCGTAATAACCTGCGTGCGGTGGTGCTGGCCGTGCTGGTGCACGTCGCGCTGATTGCGATGCTGGTTGTGAGCCTCGACTGGACGCCCAAACCGACGCCGGTGGGCACGCAACCCGCCGTGGTTCAGGCCACAGTGGTGGACAATGCCAAACTCACGGCCGCGCAACAGAAAAAGCAGGAAGAGGCCGAGCGCAAGCAGCGCGCGGAGAAGCAACGCCGCGAAGACGAAAACCATCAGGCCGCAGAAGAGGTGCGGCGCAAGGCGGAAGACGAGGCGCAGCGCCAGGAGCAGATCAGGCAGGAGCGACAGCTCACGGAACAAAAACGCGTCGAAGAGGCCAAACGTGAGGTGCTGAAGGAAAAACAGGCCACGGAAGAAAAGCGGCACACGGAGCAATTGCGCCACGAAGAAGAAAAGCGCTTGGCCGCAGCCGATGCGCAACGTAAAATAGAGACGGCAAAGAAGCGCAAAGCGGAGAAAGCCGCGCAGGAGCGGCACGAGGCCGAACAACAGATCAAGGAGCAACTCGCCTCGGAGGAGCAGGCGGCACGCGAGCAGCAGGCGCAAACGCTGATCAGTCAGTATATCCCGCTGATCAAGAAGCGCGTGGAAGAAAAGTGGCTGCGTCCGCCGAGCGCCAAGCCAGGCCTGTCGTGTACGGTGACGGTGCGACTGCTGCCGGGCGGCGAGGTGACTGATGCGCGCGTCACCGTGAGCAGCGGTGACGCGATCTTCGACCGCTCGGTGGAGGCCGCCATAAACAAGGCCTCGCCGCTGCCGCTGCCGGCCGATCCGGCCCTGTTTGAATATTTTCGTGAGTTGAATTTTATCTTCAAACCCTGAGGACACATGCTGAATAAAAGATTTCTGCCGTTGTGCGCGCTGATCCTGTGGCTGCCGCTCAACATCGCGCATGCGGCGCTCACCATCGAGATCACCGAAGGCGTGCCGGGCGCGCTGCCCATTGCCGTCGTGCCGTTCGGTGTGGAAGGACAAGGTGCGCCGCCGGAAGACATCGGCGCCATCGTCGCCGCCGACCTGAAGCGCAGCGGACGCTTTGCGCCGCTGGCGGAGCAGGATATGCTGGCGCGTCCGCACGAGGGGCGTGAGGTCAATTTCCGCGACTGGCGCGTACTCGGCGTGGAAGGCCTGGCGGTGGGCAAGGTGCGCGCCACCGGCGCGGGCCAGTACACGGTGCAGTTCCAGTTGTTCAACGTGTTTCAGGCCACCCAGCTTGCGGGCTACACCATTCCGACCACAAACGCTGAACTGCGCCGCACCGCGCACCAGATCAGCGACATCATTTACGAAAAACTGACCGGCGAGCCGGGCGCATTCAACACACGCATCGCTTATGTCACGGCCGCAGGCAAGGCGCCGACGCAAATCTATTCGCTGCAGGTGGCCGACGCCGACGGCCACAATCCGCGGACGATACTCAACTCCAAACAGCCGCTGCTCTCGCCCGCGTGGTCGCCCGACGGCACGCGGCTCGCCTACGTATCATTTGAAAACAAGCGCGCGCAGATTTACATCCAGGAGATCGCCTCCGGCAAGCGCGAGTTGATCGCGTCTTATCCCGGCCTGAACGGCGCGCCCGCG
The DNA here is from genome assembly GCA_963925015.1 of uncultured Gammaproteobacteria bacterium. Classification (GTDB taxonomy): domain Bacteria; phylum Pseudomonadota; class Gammaproteobacteria; order SURF-13; family SURF-13; genus JAQBXX01. The sequence continues at coordinate 5,263 of CAWUTX010000004.1, read as the reverse complement.
TGGTCGCCCGACGGCTCGCGGCTCGCGCTCACGCTGTCCAAGGACGGCAACCCGGAAATCTACGTGCTGAGTCTCGCCGCCAAAACCCTGCAACGTCTCACCAGCAATCCGGCCATCGATACCGAACCGGTCTGGTCGCCCGACGGCGGCACGCTGGTATTCACCTCCGATCGTGGCGGACGTCCGCAGTTGTATCGTATGTCGGTGAATGGCGGCGCAGCGAAGCGCATCACCTTTGAAGGCGACTATAATGCGCGCGGCGTGTTTTCACCCGACGGCAATCAGCTCGCTATGGTGCACGGCACGGGTGGCCAGTACCGTATCGCGCTCATGGAGCTGAAAACCGGCGCCCTGCGCATGCTCTCCGACCGCACGCTGGACGAGTCACCGAGCTTCGCGCCCAACGGCGCCATGATTATTTACGCCACCAATGAAAACAATCGCGGCACGCTTGCAGCGGTCTCAGTGGACGGACGCGTGCACAACCGCCTAGTATTGCAGGAAGGCGACGTGCGTGAAGCCGTGTGGTCGCCGCTTGGCCGTCGTATAATGCTTCAGCCTGACCCCAAACCTTGACTTGAACTAACAACAGGAGCCTTGCATGAAATCATCCATAACCTTGTCCGCAAAACTGCTACTTTTAATGCTGCCCGCAGCCCTTTTGATCGGCTGCCAGAGCACAGGCACCAAGTCTGGTGAGAGTGCGGCCATCGAAGACAAATCCAGTGGCGCAGCCACCAGCGCAGCGGGCGATGCAGGCACATTCCGTGGTGACGCATTAGATGATCCCGCCGGCGTGTTGTCCAAGCGTATCGTCTATTTCGCTCTCGACAGCAGCGAGGTCACGCAGGAAGACCGCGCCACCGTCTCGGCCCACGCCAGGCATCTCGCCGGCAACCCTGCCGCCGCCGTCACGCTGGAAGGCCATGCCGACGAGCGCGGATCACGTGAATACAATCTCGCGCTCGGTGAGCGTCGCGGCAACGCCGTACGCCAGCTCCTGCTCGCTGAAGGCGCCGCCACCAAGCAAATCCAGGTGGTGAGCTACGGCGAGGAAAAGCCGCTGGCGACCGGTCATGACGAAGGCTCCTGGCAGCAAAACCGCCGCGTCGAAATCGTCTATACCAGCCGCAAGTAACCACCGTGCAGGCAGCGCTCACACTGGTGTTTGCAGGCGCATTACTGCTCCCGTTGTTCGCAGCGGCAGCAGAGGATGCGAACGCGCAGATGTCCCTGCAGGCACGCATCATGCGGCTGGAGCGCATCACGGAAGGTCAGGGCATGGCGGAGCAGGTCACGCGCACCGAAGCCCTGCAGACAGAGCTGCAACGGCTACAGGGTGTCATCGAAGTGCAGGCACACGAGATCGAGGAACTCAAAAGCAGCAAGCAGGGCGCAAATCAGGATTTCGACCGCCGCCTGCACGAACTGGAGAGTCGCACTGCGAGCGCGCCGCCGCCCGCGCCTGTGGTCACCAGTGAACCCGCTCCGGTGACGGCCCCATCCACAGCGCCGCCATCCCCGCCTGCTGCTGCACCGCCAACAGCGCCGGCAAAACCCACACCACCGTCAGCGCCTGCGGCCAGAGACGCCACGCAGGAGCAGGCGGCTTACCAGCAGGCCTTCGCATTGCTCAAAGAGGCGCGCTACGAAAAAGCGATCACGGCGTTCCAGGACTATCTTGTACGCTACCCCGCCGGCGCTCACGCCGACAACGCCCAATACTGGCTGGGCGAGGCGTATTACGTCACGCGCCACTTCAAGGAAGCGCAACAGGCGTTTCAGACCCTGGTGGACAACATGCCCACCAGCGCCAAGCGCCCGGATGCCCTGCTCAAGATCGGCTTCGTACATTACGAACTCGGCCAGTGGGACAACGCGCGCAAAGCATGGAACGAAGTCATCAAGGCCTTCCCCACCGCCCCTGCCGCCAAGCTCGCCGACAACCGTCTGCAACGCATGAAGAAAGAGGGGCATTAATAGCCTATTAGCGCAAAACCTGCGGCGGCAAGGTGTAAAATACTTGGGATGCAGGCTACCACCGACATCAAGCATGACACCGTGACGCATGCCGCGCCCTCACACGAGACGCGGCTGCGCATCACGGAAATCTTTTATTCACTCCAGGGTGAAACACGCACCGTCGGCATGCCCACCGTATTCGTGCGCCTCACCGGCTGCCCGCTGCGTTGCGGCTACTGCGATACCGCCTACGCGTTTCAAGGCGGCGAGTGGATGCCCCTCCCGGATATCCTCGCACGCGTAGCGGACTTCAAGCCGCGCTTCGTCACCGTCACCGGTGGCGAGCCGCTCGCCCAGCGCGCCACGCTCGATCTGCTCACCGCCTTGTGTGATGCCGACTACGAAGTCTCGCTCGAAACCAGCGGCGCACTCGATGTTGCGCAGGTGGATGCACGCGTGGTCAAGGTGATGGACATCAAGACACCCGGCTCCGGCGAAGCAGACAAAAACCGCTTTGAAAATATTGCGCACCTGACGCCGCGCGATCAGGTCAAGTTCGTGCTCTGCAACCGTGACGACTATGACTGGGCCAAAACCCTATTGACCCAATACGATCTCGCGGCACGCTGCGAGGTGCTGTTTTCACCGAGCTTCGGCGAGCTGGACGCCACACAGCTCGCCGACTGGATACTCCAAGACCGCCTGCCGGTACGCTTGCAGATACAGTTGCACAAATATCTCTGGGGCAACGTCCCGGGGAAGTAATTTATGAGCGCCGCCGTCATCCCCATAACTGCCGCACACACCCGCGCCGTGGTGCTACTCTCCGGCGGCATGGACTCCACCACCACGCTCGCCATCGCCAAGGGCTTAGGCTTTGAGTGTTACGCGCTCGCCGTCGATTACGGCCAGCGCCACCGCGCGGAGCTCGACGCAGCTGAGCGCGCCGCCCACAGCCTCGGCGTCGCCGCTTACAAGGTGATCAAGGTCGACCTCGGCGCCATCGGCGGCTCGGCGCTCACCGACGCCAGCATCGCCGTGCCGCAGCAGGCGAGCCAAGGCATCCCCGTTACCTACGTGCCCGCGCGCAACACGATATTGCTTGCGCTCGCGCTGGGCTGGGCCGAGGTGCTGAAGGCCTGGGACATCTTCATCGGCGTGAACGCGGTGGACTATTCCGGCTACCCGGATTGCCGCCCGCAATTCATCGAGGCGTTTGAGCACCTCGCCAACGTCGCCACCAAGGCCGGCGTGCAGGGCAACCGCTTCATCTGTCATACCCCGCTCATCCACTTGAGCAAGGCCGACATCATCCATGAAGGCCTGCGCCTCGGTGTGAACTACGCCGACACCGTCTCCTGCTACAGCGCCGACAACGCCGGCCGCGCCTGCGGCCGCTGCGACGCCTGCCGCCTGCGCACCGCAGGCTTCAAGGCCGCAGGCGTGGCTGACACCACCCGTTACCAATAAGTTTGTCCCAAAACGCAGACGCGCCTTGGTGTTAGGGCCGCGCCCGATTACAATACGCAGTCCCCGTGGGGCCGTTAGCTCAGCCGGTAGAGCAGCAGACTTTTAATCTGTTGGTCGTGCGTTCGATCCGCACACGGCCCACCATTCTCTTGCACCAACGTCCACGCCAAGGCAGCCCTGCATAATTCATTTTCCGTCACTCCCGCGCAAGGCTGTCGCGAGAGGCGCGCGCGGCGAAATGGTAAGTGTTGTTTGCACCGCAACGAAACGAGTGATCTGCTCCCCATCAACTATATAGCTTGAAAACACCCGGTCGTGCCACTATCTTATGTAACATGATCTTCCGCCAATTTTTTGAGCCCATCAGCTCGACCTATACCTATCTGCTCGGTTGCGAGCGCACGCGCTAGGCGCTGCTCATAGACCCGGTGGTGGTGGAGGTGGACGCCTACATTCAACTCCTCAACGGCCTGGACTTGAAGCTCGTCTACACTCTGGAGACGCATGTCCACGCCGACCACGTCACCGGCGCAGCGTCGTTGCGCGAGCAACTGGGTAGCAAGAGCGTAGTGCACCGCGAGGCAGGCGCCAGCTGCGCCGATCTGCTGGTGGCTGACGGCGATCCACTGCAGATGGGTGACATCCATATCGAGGTGCGTCACACCCCCGGCCACACCCATGCCGACGTTTCCTATGTAATGGGCGACCGTGTATTCACCGGCGATGCGCTGCTTATCGGCGGCTGCGGGCGCACCGATTTCCAGCACGGCGACGCGGGCCGGTTGTACGACAGTGTGCACAAAAAACTGTTCACCCTGCCGCCCGACACGCTGGTGTACCCTGCGCACGATTACAACGGCAACACCGTATCCACCACCAAACAGGAAATGGCGAAGAACGCTCGCCTCGGTGGCGGCAAGACGCGCGCGGAGTTTATTCAAATCATGCGCGATCTAAAACTGCCCTATCCGAAACAGATAGACCGCGCCGTGCCCGCGAATCAGGCCTGCGGCCGCGAGATTGAAGTGCGGCAAGGCTGACGCATGTTTTTGCTGGCGGCCGCGCTTCTGATTGGGCTTGCGCTCGGCGTGTTCGGCGGCGGCGGCTCGCTGCTCACGGTGGCGCTGCTGGTGCATGAAAATCTCGACGCGCAGACCGCGATCGGCACCTCGCTCGCGGTGGTCGCGGTCGCCGGCCTTGCTGCGATGGTACCCCATGCCCGCGCGGGCCATGTGATCTGGAACAGCGGCTTGCTGTTCGGCGCGGCCAGCGTTCCGGCCGCCTATGCCGGGGGCGCGGGCAGCGGCCTTTATCCCCGGCGCGTGGCTGCTGACGCTGTTGGCCGCAGTGATGATGGTCTCCGCGCTGCGCATGCTGCGTGCCGCCGCCGAAATTGCACCCGCAAACGGTGCGCGTAGCGTCGGCACCCACACACCGGCCGCGCTGCCCAAGGTAGTGACGCTGGGCGCCTTGACCGGCGCACTCACCGGCCTGGTCGGCGCGGGCGGCGGATTTCTGGTGGTGCCTGCACTTTCCTTGCTGGGGGGCCTGAGTCTGCATCAGACCATCGGCACCTCACTGCTGGTGATTGTGATGACTTCCGTGGCCGGACTGCTGGGGCATGCCGCACACGTCACCATAGACTACACGCTGGCATTGTGGGTGGGCGCGTTCGCCAGCGCCGGCACACTGCTCGGCTACGCCCTGGCCCGACGCCTGTCACCGAGACACTTGCGCACAGGCTTTGCCTGGTTCATTTTGTTGATTGCAGGCTGGCTGGTGTACCGGCAGTGGCCGCTGCTGCAAGCACTGCACAGCGTGCGCTGAAAAA
>CAWUTX010000003.1:0-4765 GCA_963925015.1 uncultured Gammaproteobacteria bacterium | reverse complement strand
GCGCAAACGACTGGAGGCCATCCTGCACCCGCTGATCCACGCCGAGATGGATCTGCGCGTGACGCGGCTGACGGCGCCTTACTGCGTGCTGAGTATCCCGCTGTTGCTGGATACCGGCCAGGCGCGGGAGGTCGAGCGCGTGCTGGTGGTCGATGCGCCGCATGCGCTCCAATACCAGCGCCTGATGGCGCGCGGCTTAAGTGTGGCGGAGATCGCCGCCATTCTGCGCGTCCAGGCCGACTGGCGTGAGCGTCTCGCGGCGGCACATGACGTGATTGAAAATGACCGCGCGTTCGAACACGTGGAAAAACGCGTGCATGAGTTGCACGCGAGCTATCTCCAGCACGCTCACGCTGGCCGAAAATAGCAATTGCAAGCACTGTTTAACTACTACACAATAGCCCGAATTTGCAGTTGGCGATGGTGATGGCGTCAGAAAAAATTACCTACGAACAGCCGCTTAACGAAAAGATACGCACCTTTCTGCGGCTCGAGTTTCTGTTTCTGCAAACGCGGCATGATCTGGAAGGAAGCTCGGAGTGGGACAGCCGAGCCGCGCTCTCCGGCCTGATTGAAATTCTCAACGTGTGTGGCCGCACCGACCTCAAGACAGAGCTTTTACGCGAACTTGACCGTCACGGCATCATGCTAGCGCGTCTTGAGCAGGTGCCGGAAGTCGATCAGGGACGGCTGAGAGAAGTGCTGAGTGAAGTGGATGTGCTCGTCGACAGCCTGCATGCCACCAGCGGCCAGTTCGGTCAATCTTTGCGTAACAACGAGTTCATCAGCAGCATCCGTCAGCGTAGCACCATATCCGGCGGCCTGTGTAATTTCGATCTGCCCGCCTATCATTATTGGTTGCAGCGTCCCGCCAGGGAGCGCCTGGCGGATTTGCAGGAATGGCTGGCGCCGCTCGAACCGATGCGACTCGCCATTGACGTCATCCTGCAGCTCACGCGCGAAAGCGCCTCCGCCACACAGGAGGTCGCCCTTGCGGGCCTCTTCCAGCGCTCGCTCGACCAGGGCACGCCTTGCCAAATGGTGCGCGTCGCAGTGCCTGCGAACCTGCCCTATTATGCCGAGATCAGCGGTGGCAAGCACCGCTTCACGGTGCGCTTTCTGGCGCCGGTGACCGACGGGCGCACGGTACAGGCCACCGAAGACGTGGAGTTTGACCTTACCTGCTGTTTACTCATGAATCAGTAAGTTTAAGGCTACACTTCCTGCTGCGTCCCCGCCCCCTGTGTAGGGGGCGGGACAGGATGGGGGTAGGTAAAACAGTGTTTTTACTCAGGAGTCACATCATTCACGTTGTCGCCTTGCTTTGTGACTCCTGAGTGAGCCGCGCAAAGATCATCGCCTGCCCGGCCTGCGGCAAAGATGCCGAGTGGTCGAAGGACAATCCCTGGCGGCCATTCTGTAGCGAGCGCTGCAAGCTGATCGACCTCGGTGCCTGGGCGGACGAGTCCTACCGTGTGCCGGATGTCGAACAAAAACCGCCGGAGGACAACTCAGAGTAACGGCGCAATCACTAGCTCAGGTTGTGCCGCATCCCACACCGCACTCAGCATCGCGAGACCCTGTGCGCCTTGTCGCCAAGCCTCCTGCAGATGTTCCGCCGTCATGCCGCCCAACGCGTACACCGGTACGTTGCATTCCTTACACAACTTTTGTAATCCCTCCCAGCCGAGTGTAACGGCACCGGGGTGACTTTGCGTCGGCAACACCGGCGAGAGCACTACGAAGTCCACACCAATGCGCTGTGCGTGCGCGAGTTCCTCGCTGTTGTGACACGAGGCCGCCACCCACTGTGTCCGGTCGAGCGGACGCTCCGTCAGTTGCATCAAACGGGTGTTGCTCAGATGCACGCCGTGGGCATTGATCTCATGCGCCAGTGCAGGCGTAGCGTTTAGCAGCAGTTGCACTGAGTATTGATGACACAGACTCAACGTCGCTTGCGCCAGCTCGCGATACCGATTCGTATCAAGTGTTTTGGCACGCAACTGCACCAGTCGCACACCACCACGCAGACAGCCCTCCAGCGTGGCGAGGAACGCGCGGCTATCTGCGGCGGGCTCTCCAGTAATCAGGTATAGCGGCGGCAGCCGCAGCGCGCTGACGACAGGCAGATTGGCCGCGGGAAATTGTTTTTGTGCCAGCCTCTCCACCGCGATCCATTCGATACGTTCCGCATCATGCGGATGGGGGACGCCGTGCCAGGCGTCCACGCGCCACACGTCGAGCAATACCGCCTTATCTGGATACTGATGACGGATACGGATCAGCGGACGCATGCGTGTTGGGGTTATGCCGAGTTCCTCACCAAGTTCGCGCGTGAGCGCGCGCGGCGCATTCTCGCCAGCTTCCACCTTGCCACCGGGAAACTCCCACAACCCGCCCTGATGCTTGTGTTGCGGACGCAGCGCAAGCAGCACTTCGTTGTGCTCATTGAGAATCGCCGCCGCGACAACGTGTTGATGGTTCATGGGTAGTTACCCTGCATAGGGCCAGAAATCGTAGCGAGCGAATTTCAGAGGCTATGTACGATACTCTGCGTTGATGCGCACATAATCATAAGAGAAATCACACGTCCACACGGTAGTAGTGTGCGCTCCGCGTGCGAGATCGACGTCGATGGTAATTTCGCTCTTGCGCATGATGTCCTGTCCGAGTTTTTCCTCGTAGTCCGGTGCGCGCCCGCCATCCCGTACAATACACACGTCATCGAGATGCAGCGTGATGCGCGAAAGATCGAGGTCAGAAATGCCAGCACGTCCCACAGCGGCAAGGATGCGCCCCCAGTTGGGATCGCTGGCAAAAAACGCGGTTTTCACCAGCGGCGAATGCGCGATGGTGTAGGCCACGGCATCGCATTCCTGTGCGCTCGCGCCGCCGCTGACGCGCACGGTGATGAATTTGGTAGCACCCTCGCCATCGCGCACAATCAGTTGCGCGAGTTCGCTGCACACCTGCGTAATCGCGTCGCAAAAAATGCGATACGCCGGATGGGTGATATGGTCGATGCGCGCGAGCTTGCTGTTGCCAGTGGCGATCAGCACGCAGGCGTCGTTGGTGGAGGTGTCACCGTCAACGGTGATGCGGTTGAGCGAGGCCTGTACCGCTTCGCTCAGACATTGCTGCAATACTTCCTGATGTACCCCGGCATCGGTGGCGACAAAGGCGAGCATGGTCGCCATGTCGGGGCGGATCATGCCGGAGCCTTTGGCGATACCGGTGATGGTAACGCTGTTGCCCTCAATATCAATTTTGCGCGAGACACCTTTAGGTACGGTGTCGGTGGTCATGATGCTGTGCGCGGCATCTTTCCAACCTGCATCGCTCAGTGCGGCATACGCCTCGGGCAGGCCACGCACGATTTTATCCACCGGCAGCGCTTCGCCAATCACGCCGGTGGAGAAGGGCAGCACTTCGTCGTTGTTGCAGTGCGCGAGCTGCGCCAGTGCGGAACAACACGTGGCGGCGTCATGCAGGCCTTGTGCGCCGGTGCCCGCGTTGGCGTTACCGGTGTTGATGAGCAGATAGCGTGGTGTGATTTGTAAAAGGTGCTTGCGCGCAAGCACAACGGGTGCCGCGCAAAAGGCGTTTTGGGTGAACACGGCAGCGCAACTCGCGCCGGTGTCAATTTCCATGATGACTAGATCACGTCGCCCCAGTTTTTTGATGTTGGCGGCGGCGGTGCCAAGGCGGATGCCATGCACCGGGTGCAGCGGCGGTAAGGGCTGGACGTTTACTGCCATAAGTGTAGAAACTGAATCAGGCCAGCGTACCGTGACACTGCTTGTACTTTTTACCCGAGCCGCAGGGACAGGGATCGTTGCGCCCCACCTTGCGTTCGCTGCGTACAAATGGGGTCGTAGGCCCGGCGGTAGCAGGCTCCGGCGCGGGAGCGGCTTCAGCCGCAAGTGCGCTCATTGGAGCATGCTGGAACTGCATGTTGGTGGTTTCACGCCGTTGCTGCTCGATCATGCGCACGTCTTCTTCGGCACGCACCTGCGCGGTGCAGATCAGGCGCGTGACTTCGTGCTTGATGCGTTCCAGTAAATCCGCAAACAATTCGAACGACTCGCGCTTGAATTCCTGTTTCGGATTTTTTTGCGCGTAGCCGCGCAGGTGTATGCCCTGACGCAGATAATCCATGGCGGCAAGATGATCCTTCCAGAATCCATCCAGCACCTGCAACATGACGGCCTTTTCGAGATGGCGCATGATGCCGTTGCCGACAGAGGCCTCGCGCGCCTTCATGGCGTTCTCGATCTCGTCGTGGATGCGGGTGCGCAGGGTTTCCTCGTGCAGCGTGTCGTCGTCCTTGAGCCATGCCCCGATGGCCGGCGTCATGCCGATCCCGGCGTCCAGGGCGGCCTCCAGGCCGGAGATGTCCCACTGTTCTTCGAGGCTCTCGCGCGGCACGTGGGCGTCGATAATGCCGTCAATGACATTGCAGCGGATGATAGAAACGGTGTCAGAAATATCCTCGCTGTCCATCAATTCATTACGCTGTTCGTAAACCACCTTGCGCTGATCGCTCGCCACATCGTCGTATTCCAGCAACTGCTTGCGGATGTCGAAGTTGCGGTTCTCGACTTTGCGCTGCGCCTTCTCGATCGAGTTGGTGACAATGCGATGCTCGATTGCCTCGCCCTTCTCCATTCCGAGACTGCGCATCATGTTGGCTACCTTCTCGGAGGCAAACAGCCGCATCAGGTTGTCGTCGAGCGAAAGGTAGAAGCGCGAATAGCCCGGATCG
>CAWUTX010000002.1:0-4686 GCA_963925015.1 uncultured Gammaproteobacteria bacterium | reverse complement strand
CGCGGGAGGCAGGACGCCGGGAGCGACCGCCAGCGTGCTGGATCAGGGCGGCGAGCAGTCGTTGGACACCGCCGCGCGCGCGGCGCTGCTGCGCGACAACGAGGCGCTGGCCGCGCGCGGGCTGCGCGTGCTGGCGGTCGCTACACGCACTTTGGCCGCGAAGGACTTCGACCCGTCCGCCGACGACCTCATGCCCCACGTGGCTGATCTGTGCCTGCAAGGGTTGGTGGGCATCATGGATCCGCCGCGCCCGGAGGCGCGCGCGGCGATCGCACTGTGCAAGACCGCCGGCATCCAGGTCAAGATGATCACCGGCGACCACAAAGCGACGGCGGCCGCCATCGCCCGCGAACTGGGCCTCACCGGCGAAGTCATCGAAGGCCGGGAACTGGACAGCATGAGTGATGCCGAACTTGCCCGGCGCATCGAGCAGGTGGGCGTGTTTGCGCGCGTCTCACCCGCGCACAAGATGAGAATCGTGCAAGCGCTCCAGCGCGACGGCCACGTGGTCGCCATGACCGGCGACGGCGTCAACGATGCCCCGGCGCTGAAGAGCGCCGATATTGGCGTGGCCATGGGTATCACCGGCACCGAGGTGACCAAGGAGGCCGCCGCCATGGTACTCACCGACGACGACTTCGCCACCATCGTGCACGCAGTGCAGGAAGGCCGCACCATCTACGACAACATCGTCAAGTTCGTGCGCTTTCAGCTCAGCACCAACATGGGGGCGCTGGGTGCGGTGCTCGGCGCGAGCCTGCTGGGCTGGCCGGTGCCGTTCAACCCGATCCAGATCCTGTGGGTGAACATTATCATGGACGGCCCGCCCGCCATGGCGCTGGGCGTGGATCCGGCGCGCCACGACATCATGGATGAGCCGCCGCGCCCATCCGGAGCCGAGATAATGACACTGCGCCGCCTGCGCAAGCTGGTGCTATTCGGTCTCACCATGGCCGCAGGCACGCTGGCCGTATTCTGGTACGGGCTGCAATCCGGCGACCAGACACGGGTGCTAACGCTCGCCTTCACCACTTTCGTGCTGTTCCAGTTCTTCAACGTGTTCAACGCCCGCGCCGAAACCAGATCGGCGTTCAACCGGAACTTTTTCAGTAATCGCATGCTTTGGCTGGCGCTCGCCAGCGTGCTGGTGCTGCAGGTGGTAGTGGTGCACTGGGAACCGGCGCAGGCGATCTTCCACACCACAGATCTCAGCCTGGCGGACTGGGGTCTGGCGGCGGCGGTGGCCTCCTCGGTGCTGCTGCTGGAGGAGGCGCGCAAGCTCGGCGCGCGCTTGCTCGGGGCTCAGGCGCAGCGCGACATGAGCGCCGGGGGCCACCGATGAGCGATCTCGTCGCCGCGACCCTGACGCGCCGCATCATCCTCAGCCTGCTGCTGGGCGGACTGGTGATTCTGGGCTACTCGGTGCTGCATCTGTTCCTGATTCCCGTGGCCTGGGCCGTCATTCTCGCCTACACCACCTGGCCGCTGTACGCGCGGCTGCGCCTGCTGCTGCGTGGCAATGCCACGGGCAGCGCGCTCATTATGACGCTGCTGCTGACGGCGGCGTTCGTGCTGCCGCTGCTGTGGCTGATCGCCCTGCTGCGCGGCGAACTGACCGCCGCCTACGTGGCGGTGGCGGCCTATCTGGCGCAGGGGCCGCGCCCGCTGCCGGAGTTCATTGCGGGGGTTCCGTGGCTGGGCGAGCGGCTGCAGGAATTCCTCACTCAACTCGCCGCGGATCCCGCTGCGGCGCGGGCGCAGATCGGGCACTGGGTCGAGCAGCGCACCGACGAACTCATGAATCTGCTGGGCGGGGTGGGACGCAACGCCGCCAAGTTCGGCCTCGCCCTGGTCGCCGTGTTCTTCTTCTACCGCGACGGCGAGAGCCTGCTCAGCCAGGTGCGGCACGTGCTGCATCGTTTCGTGGGCGCGCGGGTGGACGCCTATCTCGCCGCCGTCGGCGTCACCACCCAGGCCGTGGTCTATGGTCTGGTACTGACCGCGCTGGCGCAGGGCACGCTTGCCGGCCTTGGCTACTGGGCCGCGGGCGTTGAGGCGCCGGTACTGCTTGCCGCGCTCACCGTGCTGGTCGCGCTGATTCCCTTCGCCACGCCTTTCGTGTGGGGCTCGATCGGCGTGTGGCTGCTGCTCCAAGGCCAACTGGCCGCCGGCATCGGTCTGTTGCTGTGGGGCGTGTTGGTGGTGAGCTGGGTGGACAACCTGATCCGCCCCCTGGTGATCAGCCGCGCCACCAGCATCCCGTTCCTGCTGGTCATGTTCGGCGTGCTCGGCGGCCTGGCGGCGTTCGGCCTGGTCGGACTGTTCCTCGGCCCGGTGATCCTCGCCGTGCTGATGGCGGTGTGGCGCGAGTGGCTGGAGGAGCAGGCAGCCGAGGATGGCGGTACGCAGAACCGGCAATGAAGACGTTCTCCATTTACATCGCGCGCTCGCGTAGTGGGCACTCACCGCAGGCGCGGACGCCTAGACATTCGGTGCAATGCGCTACACTTCGCCCTACGGGCTGTTGTTCATATTACTCAGGAGTCACAAAGTAAGGCTAGGCGGATTCAACTTTGAAGTGCAACGGTTAACGAAGTCTTGCTTCCGCGCGTCCGGTTCTGCCGACGCGATGGATGCCATCCTCCGGCGCGAGCGGCACATCGAAGTTGACCACGTAGCCGCGCGCAGTGACATTACCACCACGCCCACGATGACGCCCGTATCCACCCAGTGTTGCAGCAGGGCGGTAATCGCAGCGCTGTTCGGCACTGTTCATGGTTCAGCCTCGTCGCCGCCCTCCGCCGCGCGCGTCAGGCGGTCACGAATAGCGAGCCAGTCTTCGCCCGGCGGTGGCTCAGGCACCAGAATCACGTCGCAACCGGCGTGATCTGCCTCGCGCAGCGCAGCGTACAGGCGCTGCGCGTAGCCCCCCGGATCTGCGGGCATCAAGAAATGTGCCGTGGCTTTCGGCACCGCGCCACTTTCCCGGGTCGTACTCAACACGGCACTGCGCTTTCCCTGCACAACCTGCCTGGCGAGTTCCTGTTCCCACTGCGCTGCCTGCACCAGCCGCAGCGGTGTGCGCGGCGCATAATGCATCTTGAGCATACCGGGAGCGCGCGGCGTTTCCACGCCCGACAGTTCCTCAATTTTCACTTCCAGCAGTGCTTCGATTTGCCCAGCGGTAATCGCGCCGGGGCGCAGAATGACGGGCCGCGCGCCCACCAGACTCACAATCGTGGATTCGAGGCCCACACGGCACGGGCCACCATCGAGAATCATGTCCGCGTCATCACCCAATTCAGCGCGCACATGTGCCGCCGTGGTCGGGCTCACGCGCCCGAAGCGGTTTGCCGACGGTGCGGCGATACCGCCGCCGAAGGCGCGCAGCAACGCCAGCGCTACCGGGTGGCCGGGAACGCGCAGGCCCACCGTGTCCTGCCCGCCGGTGACGCAGTCCGGCACCTGCGGCGTGCGTTTGAGGATAAGTGTGAGCGGGCCGGGCCAGAAATGCCTGGCGAGGGTGTGGGCATCTTTGGGAATGTCGCGCGCCCAGTGCGGCAATTGCGCCGCATCCGCAAGATGCACGATGAGCGGATGGTGCGCGGGGCGGCCCTTGATGGCGAAGATGCGTTCGACGGCTACAGGATTTAAAGCATCGGCGCCGAGGCCGTAGACGGTCTCGGTGGGAAAGGCGACGACGCCCCCGGTGCGCAGGACGTGGACGGCGGCCTCGATGTCCGTCCCGAGCGCGTCGGAAAGATCAGCCGCGCGCACCCTCTTCAGTCCGCGTTTTGCGTCAGCCGCCACAGCGCTTCTTGATATTTCTCGGCGGTGCGCTCCACCACTTCCGGCGGCAATTCCGGTGCGGGCGGCTTTTTATTCCAGCCGATGCCTTCCAGATAATCGCGCACGTACTGTTTATCGAAACTCGGCGGATTGTGGCCAACCTCGTAACTCTGCGTCGGCCAGAAGCGCGAAGAATCCGGCGTCAGCACTTCGTCAATCAACGTAAGCTCGCCGCCTTCATTCACGCCGAACTCAAACTTGGTGTCGGCAATAATAATGCCGCGCTCTGACGCGAATTTCATGGATTCGAGATACAGCGTCAGGCTCATGGTCTCGACCTCGCGCGCCAACTCCACGCCGATGATATTTTCCAGCTGCTTCAGGCTGATACTTTCATCATGCTGCCCTTGCTCCGCTTTGGTGCTCGGCGTGAACAGCGCCTCCGGCATCCACTCCGCCTGCTCCATACCGGGAGGCATCCCCATGCCACCCACGGTGCCCTGTGCCTGATATTCCTTCCACGCCGAGCCCGCGATAAAACCGCGCACAATGGCTTCGATCGGCAGCGGCTTCAGTTTGCGCACCACCACCGCGCGCCCCTCCACCTGCGCGCGCTCGTCAGCGGTCTTCACCACGTCTTCCGGCGCAATGCCGGTGAGATGATTCGGCATCATGTAGTCGAGGCGGCCGAACCAGAAATTGGAGAGCGCATTGAGTACGCGGCCCTTGCCAGGGATGGGCGTGGGCAGCACCACGTCGAAGGCGGACAAGCGGTCGGTCGTCACGATGAGAATATGCTTATCATCCACCTCATAGATGTCACGCACCTTGCCGCAGTTCAAAAGGGGCAGGCTGCGAATATCCGATTGGAACAAGGTAATGGAGGAGGTTGGCAGG
>CAWUTX010000001.1:0-43780 GCA_963925015.1 uncultured Gammaproteobacteria bacterium | reverse complement strand
CCCTTGGACTTCGACATCTTCTCGCCCTTGGCATCGACGGTGAAGCCGTGCGTGAGCACGGCCTTGTACGGCGCCGCGCCGCGCATGGCGACCGAGGTGAGCAGCGACGACTGGAACCAGCCACGGTGCTGGTCGGAGCCTTCGAGATACAAATCGGCGGGCACGCCATCCAGATCGGCGCGCTGGTCCAGCACGCATGCGTGCGTCACGCCGGAGTCAAACCACACGTCCAGCGTATCCGTCGCTTTTTCATACTGCGCCGCATCCGCGCCCAGCAGTTCGGCGGCCTGCAGATCGAACCACGCATCTATGCCATGCTGCTCCACGCGCAGCGCCACCTGCTCGATCAGCGCCGGTGTATCGGGATGCAGCGCGCCGCTTTCCTTGTGTACAAACAGCGTGATCGGCACGCCCCAAGTGCGCTGGCGCGAAATGCACCAGTCGGGGCGGCCCGCCACCATGCCGATGATGCGCGCCTTGCCCCAGTCGGGAAACCACTGTGCTTGCTCGATAGCGTACAGCGCCGCGCTGCGCAGGGATTTTTGCTCCATGCCGATGAACCACTGCGGCGTGGCGCGGAAAATGACTGGCGTGTGATGACGCCAGCAGTGCGGGTAACTGTGACGCAGTGCCTCGGCATGCAGCAGCGCGCCGCGCGCCTTGAGCACTTCGATCACTTCGCTGTTCGCATTCACCACGTGTAGGCCGGCAAACAATTCCGTACCGGGCAAAAACTTGCCGTCGGCGCCCACCGGATTATCCACCGGCAGGTGATAGTGCATGCCGACCACGTAATCGTCCTGACCATGCGCGGGCGCGGTGTGCACGGCGCCGGTGCCCGCATCGGCGGTGACGTGCGCGCCCAAAATAATCGGCACTTCGCGCGCGTAAAACGGATGCTGCAATTTGACGCCATCGAGATCGAGGCCGCGGCAGGTGGCGATGACGCGATAATCGTTGATGCCGTAACGCCCCAGCGCATCTTGCAGCAACTTCTCGGCGAGCAGCAAACGCTCGGTGCCATGCTCGCTCACGCATTGCACCACGACGTAATCCATTTCCGGATTGAGTGCGACGGCCTGATTCGCGGGCAGCGTCCACGGCGTCGTGGTCCAGATCACGACGCTCATGGGGCCGCTGCCCTCCTGCCCCGGCGCGTGCTGGCAGCGCGCGAGCAAGGCTTCTTCGTCCAGCACCGCGAAGCGCACATCAATCGCGGGCGAGGTTTTATCCTCGTACTCCACCTCGGCCTCGGCCAGCGCCGAGCCGCAATCGACGCACCAGTGCACCGGCTTGTAGCCCTTGTGCACGTGGCCGTTTTGAATGATGCGCGCGAGGCTGCGGATGATGCCGGCCTCGAACTTGAAGTCCATGGTGAGATAGGGATGCTCCCAGTCTCCGATCACGCCGAGGCGCTTGAAATCCTCACGCTGGCTGTCCACCTGCTGCGCGGCGTATTCGCGGCACGCCTTGCGGAACGTGGCGGCATCGACCTTCACGCCCGCCTTGCCGATTTTCTTCTCCACCATCAGCTCGATGGGCAGGCCGTGGCAGTCCCAACCCGGCACATAGGGCGCATCGAAACCGCCCAGGGTTTTGCTTTTTACAATAATGTCCTTGAGGATTTTATTCACCGCGTGACCGATATGGATGTCGCCGTTGGCGTACGGCGGCCCGTCATGCAGCACGAACTTTTTGCGGCCCTTGCCCTCCGCACGCAGCCTGGCGTAGAGATCCATCTCCTGCCAGCGTTGCAGGATTTTCGGCTCGTGCATAGCGAGACTGGCCTTCATGGGGAAGTCCGTCTGCGGCAAATTCAATGTGTTTTTGTAATCGACCACTAGCAACCCCTTATCTGAATCTTAAAATCTCAACGCAAAGCCGCAAAGACGCTAAGAAATAAAAATCTCTGCGTCTTTGCGTTTGGCACTTTTCATCCTAACGCGCGCGATGCTTCGGAAAAAATTCACGCGCCTGTTCACAATCCCCGGCTATCGCGTTTTTCAATTCAGCCAGCGAATCATAGCGCACCTCATCACGCAGCTTGTGCAGAAACTCCACCTGCACGTGGCGACCGTAGATGTCTTCGTTAAAATCGAGCAAATGCACCTCCAGCAAACAGCGCGTACCACCTACCGTGGGCCGCGTGCCGACGTTGGCCGCGCCCGCCACCGGCTCACCGTGGATGCCGAACATCTCCACTGCAAACACGCCATGCAGCGGCGCGTTTTTGCGATGCAGGTGGATGTTGGCGGTGGGGAATCCCAGATCGCGTCCGCGCTTGTCGCCGTGCGCGACGCGACCGGACATGCGGTAAGGCCGCCCCAGCAACTGCTCCGCCGCTGCAAAATCACCCTGCGTCAGTGCGCTACGCACGCGCGTGCTGCTCACGCGCGCATCGGCGACGCTGAAGGTGTGCATGTTGACGACCTCGAAGCCGTGGCGTGCGCCCGCCTCTTGCAGCAGGGCAAAATCGCCCAGGCGCTTATGGCCGAAGCGGAAGTCGTCGCCCACCACCAGGTAGCGCACGCCGAGCCCGTCCACCAGCAGCGTCTGAATAAAATCCTGCGCCGCCATGTTGGCGAGTTTTTGATTGAAACGCAGGCACACCACGCGCTCCACCGAAAAACGGCGCAGCGCCTGAATCTTTTCCCTAAAGCGCGTCAGCCGCGACGGTGCATGGGCGGAAAAAAATTCCTGCGGGTGCGGCTCGAAGGTCACCACCACGGTGGGCAGCCGCAGTTCCGCGCCCTTCTCCGCCAGCTGCCCCAGCACCGCCTGATGGCCGAGATGCACGCCGTCGAAATTGCCGATGGTCGCCACACAACCCCGGTGGCGCGCGCGCAGATTATAAACACCTCGCACAATCTCCATCAGCCATCCTGCCTAGGCAGGGCCTGCCCAGTCTCCGGCTTTAACAGCGCCTTCAGGTTCACCCCGGCAAGATGCAGCGACATGAGGTAAACCAGTGCGCCGCAACCTATCAACAGCAGCAGATAAGAGCCGCGCGTGACGGCCTGCCACTGTAGCCATGTACTGATTTCACCCACGCCGATAAATAACACCAGCGCCATCACGGCATTTGCACCCAGCACACGCGCCATAAACTTTCCCCAGCCGACCTGTGGCTGGTAAATGTTTTGACTGCGCAGCGCGCGATACAGCAAACCCGCGTTGATAAACGCCGCCAAGGCGGTGGCCAGCGCCAGCCCGGCATGCCCAAGCGGAAACACCAGCGCCAAGTTCAGCACCAGGTTGGCCAACACGGCGATGATGCCGATACGCACCGGCGTGCGCATGTCCTGGCGCGCATAAAACGCGGGCGCCAGCACCTTGATGGAGATGTACGCCGTGAGGCCGAAACTGTAGGCGAGCAGACTGCGTGTGGACATTTCCGCGTCGTGCGCGCTGAACTCGCCGTACTGAAACAGGGTAATCAGCAGTGGGCCTGCCAGCAGCAGCAAGCCCAGGGTCGCAGGTGCGCCGATCAATAACACCCAGCGCAGCGCCCAGTCCAGTGTGCGCGAAAATTCCTCGGGCGCGGCCTCGGTGTGTTTCTGCGACAGGCTCGGCAGGATCACCGTCGCGAGCGCGATGCCGAACACGCCGAGCGGAAATTCCACCAGGCGGTCTGAGTAATACAGCCACGACACGCTGCCCGCCACCAGAAACGAGGCGATCAGGGTGTCGAACAGCAGATTGATCTGCGTCACCGAGACGCCGAACAGCGCCGGCACCATGAGCTTAATGACGCGTCGCACGCCGCTGTCCTTCCAGCCCCAACGCGGGCGCGGCAGCAGGCGTATATTTTTCAGAAACGGCAACTGGAACGCGAGTTGAATCAGGCCGCCGAAAAACACACCCCAGGCCAGCGCCGTGATCGGATTTTCCAGATGCGGCGCAAGCCAGATCGCCGCCACGATCATGGCAATGTTGAGAAACACCGGCGTGAATGCAGGCACACCAAAGCGTCCATACGTGTTCAGCACACCGCTCGCCAGCGCCGCCAGCGACACAAATAAAAGGTAGGGGAAGGTGATACGCAGCATCTCGACGGTCATGCCGTAGCGATCCGGCTCGTCGTGAAAGCCGGGGGCGAACAGCATCACCACCAGCGGCGACGCCACCACACCGATGAGCGTCACCCCAAACAGCACCGCACCCAGCGTGCCGGTGACGCGGTCGACCAGTTCCTGCACCTCCTCGTGGCTACGCTGGCTTTTGTACTCCGCAAGGATGGGGACAAAGGCCTGTGAAAACGAGCCCTCGGCAAACAATCGGCGCCAGAAATTGGGGATGCGGAACGCCACGAAAAAGGCGTCGGCATCGCTCGTAGCGCCGAACAGGCGCGCGATCACCACGTCGCGCGCAAAGCCCAGAATGCGCGAAACGAAGGTCACTGCGCCGATTGTGGCGGTGGATTTGAGTAAACTCTTGCTCAGCGCAGTGCCCTGACGGTGGTCTTTGCCGGAATCCCGGAATCAGAATGGTCAGGAATTATCGCAGAAAGCGCGGGATGAGCGCTACGATAACATTGACGCATGCGGCTCAAAACCGGATAATGGCGGGCTTAAAAGCATTCAGGAGATTGATCTTGGCCAACACCCTACAAGCCAAAAAACGCGTCCGTCAGGCAGAAAAGCACCGCCAGCTGAACACCAGCCAGCGCTCGACGCTGCGCACCAGCGTCAAGAAGGTGGTCACTGCACTCGCCTCCGGCGACAAGACCGGCGGCAGCGCTGCGTACAAAGATGCCGTGTCCAATCTGGATGTCATGGCCCGCAAAGGCCTCATCCACAAGAACAAGGCCGCGCGCCACAAGAGCCGTCTCAACACCCGCCTGCGCGCCATCTAAACCCGCTTCGCCCGTAGCTGATCTTTAGCGGGCCAGCCTTTTCAGATAAGCCCGTATCCGTTGTGCGTTAGCCCCGAGATCACTCACGCCCACGCGTGAGAGGGAACGCACGTCGATGCGGCTGCCCGCCCCGGCCGGGGTGAGGCGCACCACCACATCGTCCTTGAAGCCAAACCAGAATGTGGTGGCCGTCGCCTCTATGCGCCCTTCGCGTTCGTTGGCGTCAACCACTTCCCAACCCATGTCCTGCGCAGCCGCCAGCGCCTGCGGGAACACCTGCGCCGGCGGCTGCGCCAGTGTCAGCGGCTGGATATCCGGATAAAACCGCTTTTGCTGTGCGGCGAGCGCTGCGCCACCGTAAGTCGCAGTATTCGTTATCCCAATGCGCAGCGGAAGTACCGCCACAAACTGTGGCGGATGATCCGTATCAGTGCTGATGTCATGAATCAGCGGCAGGCCACGGGCCGTGTAGAGCGTATGCAGCGGCACCAACACCCCGGCCAGGCCGGCCACCAATGCGAGCAGCGCCCATCCCCGCCCACGCCTTTGCCTCCGGATGACAAACCATAAGCCCAGCAGCGACAGCGGCACTGAAACCAGGGCGCCCACCGCTGCGTACTTCAGCATCGAAAAACCGGTGCCGAACGTCCACCAGCCCCAGCGCGCACCAAGGCCGGCTCCGACTGCGGCGAGAACGGCTGTCAGGGCAAAGACCAGGGCAAAAAGCACCCCGTCCGATACGGGTTGAGCGGGTGGAATGGAATGTTGCTGCATGATGTGTGCAGTTTATCCGTGCCGCCCGTCCAAGTCGACTCGGCTTATGCGGCTTATAAAGTTGACTTCCATGGGCCTGCTCCCGATACTAAGCGGTTATTGAAAATAGCCATCCACCCGCCGCGCCCGATACATGCCTGACACCCCCATCGCAGAAAACAATCCGCTGGTTCAAATCCGCGGCCTGCGCTTTGCGCGCGGCGAGCGCATGATCTTCGACGGCGTTGACATCGACATTCCGCGCGGCAAGATTACCGCCATCATGGGGCCCTCCGGCACCGGCAAAACCACGTTGCTGCGTTTGATCGGCGGGCAGTTGCGCCCTCTTGCCGGCAGCATCGTGGTGGACGGCCAGCCTGTGCCGCAGCTCAAGCGCGCCGCGCTGTATCAATTGCGCAAGCGCATGGGCATGCTGTTTCAGAGCGGCGCACTGTTGACCGATCTCGACGTGTTCGACAACGTGGCGTTTCCGCTGCGCGAGCACACCCAGCTGCCGGAGATGCTGATCCGCGATCTGGTGCTGATGAAGCTGCAGGCGGTCGGCCTGCGCGGTGCGCGTCACCTGATGGCGAGCGAGCTCTCCGGCGGCATGGCGCGGCGTGTGGCGCTGGCGCGAGCTATCGCGCTCGATCCGATGATGATCATGTACGACGAGCCGTTCACCGGGCAGGATCCGATCTCGCTCGGCGCCATCGTGCAACTGATTCACGCGCTCAACGAGGCGCTGGGGCTCACCAGCATCATCGTCTCGCATGACGTGCATGAAACCTCCGCCATCGCCGATTACATCTACGTGCTCTCCGGCGGCAAGGTGATCGGCCACGGCACGCCCGAGGAGCTCGCGCATTCAGACTCGCCCTGGGTGCAGCAGTTCATGCAGGGGCTGGCGGACGGCCCGGTGCCGTTCCACTACCCGGCGGCGGATTATGAGGAAGAGCTCTTGAACCATCCGCCCGGGGCCGCGCCATGATAAACCGGCTGCAAATCCTGGGTCGCTGGGGTCTGATGCGCTTCGAGCGTCTCGGGCGCGGATGCCTGTTTTTAATGCAGGTGCTCGCCGGTCTGCCTGCGTTGCTGCTGCGCCCACGTCTTACGCTGCAACAGGTTTACGCCACCGGCGTGCTATCGCTGGTCATCATTATCGTGTCCGGCCTGTTTGTCGGCATGGTGCTCGGTCTGCAAGGCTATAATACGCTGGTGGATTTCGGCGCCGAGGAATCGCTCGGCGTGCTGGTGGCGCTGTCGCTGGTGCGCGAACTGGGGCCGGTGATCGCGGCGCTGCTGTTCGCGGGCCGCGCGGGCTCTGCGCTGACGGCGCAGATCGGCCTGATGAAGGCGACGGAGCAGTTGTCCGCCATGGAGATGATGGCGGTAGACCCGCTGGCGCGTGTGATTGCGCCGCGCCTGCTGGGCGGTTTTATCGCCATGCCGCTGCTGGCGGCGATGTTCAGCGCGGTGGGCGTGTTCGGCGGCTATTTTGTCGGCGTGGGGCTACTGGGCGTGGATGACGGCTCGTTCTGGTCGCAGATGCAGTCCAAGGTCGAGCTGCAGGAAGACATCATGAACGGTGTCATCAAGAGCGTGATATTCGGCTTCGTGGTCACCTGGATCGCAGTGTTCGAGGGCTACGATGCGGCGCCGACTTCGGAGGGCATCAGCCGCGCTACCACGCGCACGGTGGTGAACAGTTCGCTCGCGGTACTGGGGCTGGATTTTGTATTGACGGCGTTAATGTTCGGAGGCTTTTAGCTATGGTGCAGACGAGGACGATAGAAGTTGCCGTGGGCCTGTTCGTGGCGGCGGGGCTGGGCGCGTTGTTCGTGCTCGCCATGAAGGTGAGCAATCTCACCGCCTTCACCGACGATACCGGCTACCAGCTGGTCGCCAAGTTTGAAAATATCGGCAGCCTCAAGGTGGGCGCTCCGGTCAGCATTGCGGGCGTGCGCGTGGGGCGTGTGGGGAACATCGGCATCGACCACACCACGCACGAGGCCGTGGTCAAGCTCAATATCAACAAGGAATACACCGACATACCCGCCGACACGAGCGCGAGCATCCTTACCGCCGGCCTGCTGGGTGAGCAATACTTAGCATTGGAGCCGGGCGGCGACGTCAAGGCGCTCAAGGCGGGCGACGAGATCAAGATCACTCAGCCCGCGCTGGTGCTGGAGAAAATCATCGGCCAATTCCTGTTCAGCAAGGCCCAGGAAGGGCCGTCCGGTAAATAGTCCTGACCGGCCATTTGCATTATAATAGGCACCCACATAGACGGCTGTACCGGAGTCAATATCCATGAAGTTTGTCACCAGAATGCTGCTGACCGTGTTGCTGGCCATCACCGCCACTACAGCGAGCCATGCGGCGCCTGACGATGCGCAAAAAGTGGTGCATCAGACCTCGGATCGCATGATCGCCGTGCTCAAGGCCGACCGCGAGGCAATGAGGGCCGACCCGACGCGGCTCTACCCCCTAGTGGAAGAAATCGTGTTGCCCCACTTCGACTTCGTGCGCATGTCGAGCTGGGTGCTCGGCAAGCACTGGCGTACCGCAAGTGATGCGCAGAAGAAGAATTTTGTGCAGGCGTTCCGCATGCTGCTGGTGCGCATCTACGCCACTGCGATGGCCGAGTACCGCGACCAGGAAATCGTCTACCTGCCGCTCAAGGCCGAGCCCGGCGCGGACGATGTCAACGTCAGGAGCGAGGTAAAAATGCGCGGCGGCCCGTCGATTCCGGTAGCCTACAGCCTGTACCTCAAAGACGGCGCATGGAAGGTGTACGACGTCAATATCGACGGCGTGAGCATGGTGGCCAACTACCGCAC
Source organism: uncultured Gammaproteobacteria bacterium (assembly GCA_963925015.1). Classification (GTDB taxonomy): domain Bacteria; phylum Pseudomonadota; class Gammaproteobacteria; order SURF-13; family SURF-13; genus JAQBXX01. Next base: position 35,329 of record CAWUTX010000001.1, on the reverse strand, counting down.
CACGTTCTCGCACGACATCAAACAGGGCGGGCTGGATGCGCTGATAGACAAGCTCGCCACCATCAACCAGAAAAAGGTCAGCGACACCATGCTCACCGACAAAGTCCGCAGCGCTGCCGCACATTGAGCATGATTACGCCCGTCGCAGGCAGTGAGGGGCGATTCCAGCTTGCCGGGGAATTAAGTTTTACCACCGTGCCGCAGGTTTACGCGCAAGGGCGCGCGCTGTTCGACAGCCAGGCGGCAACCCTCGTGCTCGACCTCAGCGGCGTCGAGCGCACTGACAGCGCGGGGCTTGCGCTGCTGGTGGAATGGCTGCGTCAGGCGCGCCATCAGCGCAAGGATTTACGCTTCCGCAATATCCCCGCACAACTGCTGGCGATTGCCAAGGCCAGTGGCCTGGAGAAAATCCTGCCGCTCGCCAATCATTCTTAGATGCCCCCGGCGCGCGGTCACACGCGTCGCACCTTTGTCCCGATGAATTCCGCCGTCACCATCAGCCACCTCCACAAGCACTATGCGTCGGTGCACGCCTTGCAGGGCGTGGACTTCAGCATCGCGCGCGGCGAATTCTTCGGGCTGCTGGGGCCGAACGGCGCGGGCAAGTCCACGCTCATCAACATCATGGCCGGCCTCACACGCGCCGATGCGGGCCATGTTTCGATTCTGGGGCACGATGTCATCCGGCACTACCGCGAGGCGCGAGGTGCGCTCGGCGTGGTGCCACAGGAGCTGCTCTATGATCCGTTTTTCACCGTGCGCGAGGTGTTGCGCCTGCAGTCCGGCTATTTTGGCCGCGGGCGCGAAAACGCCGCCTGGCTGGATGAACTGCTCGCCACGCTGAGCCTGTCGGACAAGGCCGACACCAGCATCCACGCACTCTCCGGTGGCATGAAGCGCCGCGTGCTGATCGCGCTTGCCCTGGTACACAAGCCGCAGGTGCTGGTGCTGGACGAACCCACAGCGGGGGTGGATACCGAGCTGCGGCGCATGCTGTGGGAATTCACCCGCCGCCTGCATCGCGAGGGCGTGACCGTGGTGCTCACCACACACTATCTTGCCGAGGCCGAGACCTTGTGCGACCGCATCGCCATCCTCGATCACGGGCGGCTCGCGGCGCTCGACAGCAAGACCGCGCTGCTGCAACGTTATCCTTATCGCATGCTGTGTCTGAGTGTGAGCGACCCCGCGCCCGCGCTGCCGCCGGCCCTGCTGCCGCTGCTCGTCATGCGTGACGCGCAACAAATCAAACTCCGCCTGCATAAACAAGATGATTCCATCGCCGGCGTACTGGACGCCTTGCGCGATGCCGGTTTCAGCATCACCGATCTTTATACGCAGGAGCCCGGACTGGAAGAGGTCTTCCTCCAGATCACCGCCACCCCCGTCCTCTCCGGCGACGCCGCATGACATCGCACCCGTTCAGCAATCCGCGTGGCATGTTCACCCTGTTCTGGAAAGAGGTGTGGCGCTTTCTGAAGGTCACCGTGCAGACGTTGCTCACACCCATCGTACTCTCGCTGCTCTACCTGCTGGTGTTCAAGCAGGTGCTGGAGGAACATGTGGAGGTGTACAGCGGCATCGGCTACACCGCGTTTCTAATACCCGGCCTCGTCATGATGGCCGTGATCCAGAACGCCTTCGCCAACACCTCCTCCAGCCTGATTCAGGCCAAGGTCAACGGCAGCCTGGTATTTGTGCTGCTGGCACCGCTCTCCAGCGTCGAGTTTTATCTCGCCTATGTCGGCGCCGCCATGCTGCGCGGTCTGCTGGTGGGCGCGGGCGTGTATCTCGCGGCACTCGGGTTCACCGATCTGCCGCTGGCACACCTCAGCGGCGCGATTATGTTCGCGCTGCTTGCGGGCCTGGTGCTGGGTGCACTCGGCCTGCTCACCGCGATTCTTGCCGATACCTATGAGCAACTTTCCGCCTTGCAGAATTTCATTATCGTGCCGCTGTCATTTCTGAGCGGCGTGTTTTATTCCATTCATGACCTGCCGCCGTTGTGGCACGACATATCGCGCCTGAATCCGTTTTTCTACATGATCGACGGCTTCCGCTACAGCGTGCTCGGCGTGTCGGACGTCGCGCCGGCACTGAGTCTGGGCATCACCCTCGGTTTTGCCGCACTGCTCAGCGCCGCGTGCCTGTTTTTACTTAAAAGAGGTTACAAAATCCGCGCTTAAACGGTATGCTAGCAGGGTGCTGAGAAGCACCGTGCTAGCGCGGTATAGGGATATACCGCCATTTTTCAAAGACCTTTCGTCTTTGAAAAATGAAGAAAAATAAAAATCACATTTTTTCGTTTTCGTGTTAGAGAAAAGCTGGGGATGGTCTTTCTCTAACATCTAACCAGTGTCCCATTCAAAGGCCGCATACTTATGGACGCCGACACCATCAAGCGCATGATCGAAACCGGGCTACCGGGAAGCGAGGCTCGCGTCAGCGGCGAGGACGGCGCCCACTTCGAGGCCGTTGTCATCTGCGCCGCCTTTCAGGGCAAAACCACCCTGCAACAGCACCGCATGGTCTACGCCACACTCGGCGACAGCATGCAATCTGATATCCACGCGCTTGCCTTGCGCACCAGCACATCCTAGTGCTCACCACGACGCTACTCCCTGCTTGTTGTTCATCACTGCATTTTAATTTATGGATAAATTAATCATTAGAGGCGGCGGGCCGCTCAACGGGGAAATCCGCATCTCCGGCGCAAAAAATGCCGCGCTGCCGATACTCGCCGCCGCGCTGCTCGCCGACACTCCGGTGACGATATGCAACGTGCCGCACCTGCATGACATCACCACCACGATGGAGCTGCTCGGCGGCATGGGCGTACACCTCACCGTGGACGAACGCCTCAACATCGAAGTGGATGCGCGCCCTATCAAAAAACTGTATGCGCCGTACGAGCTGGTGAAGACCATGCGCGCATCGATACTGGTACTGGGGCCGATGCTGGCGCGTTACGGTCGCGCCGAGGTGTCGCTGCCCGGCGGTTGCGCCATCGGCCCGCGCCCCGTCAACCTGCACATCCAGGGTCTGGAGGCGATGGGCGCGCAGATCACCGTCGAAAACGGCTACATTCACGCCAGGGCCAAACGCCTGCATGGCGCACATCTCGTCATGGACAAGGTCACCGTCACCGGCACCGAAAATCTCATGATGGCGGCCGCACTGGCCGATGGCACCACGGTGATTGAAAACGCGGCGCATGAACCGGAGGTGGTGGATCTCGCCAACTGTTTGATCAGCATGGGCGCGCGCATCAGCGGCGCAGGCACCGACACCATCACCATCGAAGGTGTTGAGCGCCTGTCGGGCACGCGTTACAGTGTGTTGCCCGACCGCATCGAGACCGGCACCTATCTGGTCGCGGCGGCGATCACCGGCGGACGCGTGAAACTCAAGGACACACGTCCGCACCTGCTCGACGCCGTGCTCGGCAAACTGCGCGAGGCGGGTGCAGAGATTACTACCGGCGATGACTGGATCGAACTCGACATGAAGGGACGGCGGCCCAAGGCGGTCGATGTGCACACCGCCCCTTATCCCGCCTTCCCCACCGACATGCAGGCGCAGTTCACCGCGCTCAACTGCATCGCCGACGGCACCGGCATCATCACCGAAACGGTATTCGAAAACCGTTTCATGCACGTGCACGAACTCAAGCGCATGGGTGGCGACATCACACTGGAAGGCAACACCGCCATCACGCGCGGCATAAAAAAACTCACCGCCGCGCCGGTGATGGCCACTGACCTGCGCGCCTCGGCGAGCCTTGTGCTGGCGGGGCTAGTGGCCGAAGGCACCACCACGGTGGATCGCATCTACCACATTGACCGTGGTTATGAGTGCATCGAAGAGAAGCTCACGCAACTCGGCGCGCGCATACACCGCGTACCGGGCTAAAGACAGAGAAAAGAGGCAAGTGAAAAGCATCATCAAAATGTTTTCAACTTTTCTCTTGCCTCTTGCCTCTTTTCTCTTTTTAATTGAGACATGACAAGTACCACCCTGACCATCGCCCTCTCCAAAGGCCGCCTCTTCAAGGAGACGCTGCCTTTGCTCGCGTACGCGGGCATCACGCCCAAGGACGACCCGGACACCAGCCGTAAATTGATACTGGACACCAACCGCGACGACGTGAAACTCGTCATCATCCGTGCTGCCGACGTGCCCACCTACGTCGAATACGGTGCCGCAGACATCGGCGTCGCGGGCAAGGATGTGCTCATGGAACACGGCGGCGACGGTCTGTATGAACCGCTCGATTTGCAGATTGCGCGCTGCCGCATGATGGTGGCAGGGAAACCCGAGGCCGCCGATCACGCGCGGCGCCTGCGTATCGCCACTAAATACGTCGATATCACACGCCGCTATTACGCCGCGCAGGGCATGCAAGTGGACATCATCAAGCTCTACGGTTCGATGGAGCTTGCGCCGCTTGTCGGCCTCGCCGACCGCATCGTCGATCTGGTGGACACCGGCAACACGCTGAAGGCGAACGGCCTGCAACCGCTGGAACACATCGCCGACATCAGCGCGCGTCTGATCGTTAACAAGGCCGCGATGAAAATGAAACACGTGCAGATTAAAAAACTCATCGCACTCCTGTCGGCTGCGGTGACTGGCGGCAAGTAACGCGCACAAGACGATGCAACGCCTGGACAGCAACAGCCCGGATTTCCGCAGCCGCCTGGAAAAACTGCTGGCATGGGAAGCAGTCGCGGATGAAGGCGTCGCGCGCTCGGTGGGCGAGATCGTGCACGCGGTGCGCACGCGCGGCGACGCCGCGCTGCTTGAATACACCGCACGCTTCGATCACGTCACAGCGCGCTCGGTAAGCGAGCTGGAAATCCCCAAGGCGCGCATGCAGGCGGCGCTCGCCGCACTGCCACAGGCGCAGCATGACGCGCTGACGGCAGCGGCAGAGCGCATTCGCCGTTATCACGAACATCAGAAAGCACAGTCCTGGTCTTACCGCGAAGCCGATGGCACCCTGCTCGGCCAGCAGGTCACGGCGCTGGATCGCGTCGGCCTGTATGTGCCCGGCGGCAAGGCCGCCTACCCTTCATCGGTGCTGATGAACGCACTGCCCGCCCACATCGCGGGCGTCGGCGAACTCATTATGGTGGTGCCCACACCGCACGGTGTGGTGAACGATCTCGTACTCGCCGCAGCAGCCATCGCCAACGTCGACCGTGTGTTCACCCTTGGCGGCGCACAGGCGGTGGCGGCGCTCGCGTATGGCACAGAAACTATTCCGCGCGTGGACAAGATCGTCGGCCCCGGCAACATCTACGTCGCCAGTGCCAAGCGTCTGGTGTTCGGCACGGTCGGCATCGACATGATCGCGGGGCCGTCGGAAATTCTGGTGATCTGCGATGGCGACGCCGACCCCGACTGGATCGCCATGGATCTATTTTCCCAGGCCGAGCACGACGAGCAGGCGCAGGCGTTACTGCTCAGCCCCGACAGCGCATTTCTTGACCGGGTAGCGGCCAGCATTGAGCGCCTGCTGCCGACGCTGGAGCGCGCCGAGATCATCCGCCATGCACTGGATGCGCGCGGCGCGCTTATTCAGGTGCGCGACCTCGACGAAGCCGTGGAGCTCGCCAATTTCATCGCGCCGGAACATCTGGAGCTGGTGGTAGACAACGCGGAGCAGTGGGCAACGCGCATCCGTCACGCCGGTGCCATCTTCATGGGCCGCTACACGCCGGAGGCCATCGGCGATTACTGCGCGGGGCCCAACCACGTGCTCCCCACCTCGCGCACGGCACGCTTCAGTTCACCACTCGGCGTGTACGATTTCCAAAAACGCAGCAGCCTGATTCAATGCTCGGCCAGCGGTGCCGCAGAGCTGGGCAAGATCGCGTCGGTGCTTGCGCGCGGCGAAGGTTTGACTGCACATGCGCGTTCGGCGGAATTCAGATTAAAACCGTAGCGATGCCAAGCTCATCCATGAAAACCCCCATCGCTGCAAAAGTGGCGCAACTCATCCGCCCCGAGATACGCGCGCTCTCTGCGTATCACGTCGCTAATGCGCACGGGCTCATCAAGCTCGATGCGATGGAGAACCCTTACACCTGGCCGCCGGAAATCATCGACGCCTGGCTGGCGCGGCTGCGTGATGTGCCGCTCAACCGCTACCCTGACCCGGCGGCACAGACACTGCGCGACCGCCTCAAAACCAGCATGGCAGTGCCGGAGAGCTATGACGTTCTGCTCGGCAACGGTTCGGATGAATTGATACAGATGATTGCGCTCGCGCTCAATGGGCCGCAGCGCACTCTGCTTACACCCGAACCGGGTTTCTCGATGTATCGCATGATCTCTGTTTTTGCCGCGCTGGATTACATCGGCGTGCCGCTGCGCAGTGACTTCGATCTCGACCGCGCTTCGATGCTGAGCGCCATCGAGCAACATCAGCCCGCCGTGGTGTTCCTTGCCTATCCCAACAACCCCACCGGCAATCTGTTCGATGACGACACCGTGCGCGCGGTCATCGAGGCCGCGCCCGGCCTCGTGGTGGTGGACGAGGCCTATCACGCATTCGCCCATCGCAGCTGGATGGCGCAACTACCACGTTACCCCAACCTGCTGGTGATGCGCACCCTGTCGAAGATGGGGCTCGCCGGGCTGCGCCTCGGCCTGCTTGCAGGTCACCCACAATGGCTGGATGAGATCAATAAAATACGTCTGCCGTACAACATCAACGTACTCACGCAGGCCAGCGCGGAATTTGCGCTTGAACATGCCGACTTGCTGGAAGAGCAGGCCGCGCGCATCCGCAACGGGCGCGAACAACTCATGCGCGCCATGCAGGGGCTGCCCGGCCTCACGGTGTATCCGAGCCAGGCCAACTTCATTCTGTTCCGCACACCGCGCGGGCGCGCGACCGCCCTGTTTGAGGCCCTCAAGCACGCCGGCGTCCTGATCAAAAATCTGCACGGCTCCAGCCGCGCGCTCGACGACTGCCTGCGCGTCACCGTGGGCGCGGAGCAGGAGAACGCGGCCTTCCTGACGGCCTTGCGCGCGGCGCTGTGAAAGAATCTACCCGTGAACCCGTTCAACTTCACTGCTATAATTTACCTTGGCTCCTAAACGAACAGCCCCCATGTCCGAGCGCAAGGCTAGCGTAAAGCGCGGCACTCTCGAAACCAATATCGAGGCCACCATCAATCTGGATGGCAGCGGCGAGTCTCGCCTGCACACCGGTATCGGCTTTCTTGACCACATGCTCGATCAGGTCGCCCGTCACGGGATGATCGACATCGCCATTCAGGCGCAGGGCGATCTGCACATCGACGCGCATCACACGGTGGAAGACATCGGCATCACTCTGGGTCAGGCGTTTGTGAAGGCGCTGGGCGACAAACAGGGCGTTCGCCGTTACGGCCACGCCTACGTGCCGCTGGACGAAGCGCTGTCGCGCGTGGTGATTGATTTCTCCGGCCGCCCCGGGCTCGACTACCATGTCGATTATCCGCGCGCGCGCATCGGCGAGTTCGATGTCGATCTGTTGCACGAGTTTTTCCAGGGTTTCGCCAATCATGGGATGGTCACGCTGCACATCGACAGTCTGCGCGGCAAGAACGCACATCACATCGCCGAGACCATATTCAAGGCGTTTGGACGCGCGGTGCGCATGGCCGTCGAGCGCGATGAACGCATGCAGGGGAAACTGCCATCCACCAAAGGGTCGCTCTAACTCACCACACCTCTTGCCTGCATTCTCGATGCACGCTCTATTAAATCATTTAGCCGCTCGAAAAATGATGGATTTTGCTTCAAGACAAGCTGCAACGCAGTATTGGAGCAAAAGACGCATTTTTAGAGGCGGCTATTTTTCATGAACGACGTTGCCGTCATCGACTACGGTATGGGTAACCTGCGCTCCGTCGCCAAGGCGCTGGAACACGTCGCGCAGAAAGACACGCGCGTAGTAGTCAGCAACGATCCGCAGCAGATCATGAATGCCGCACGCGTCGTATTTCCCGGCCAAGGGGCCATGCGCGACTGCATGAAGGAACTGCAACGGCTGGGGCTCGACGCCGTAGTGCGCGAGTGCGTGAAAAGCAAACCGTTCCTCGGCATCTGCATGGGCATGCAGGTGCTGCTCGACTCCAGCGAGGAAAACAACGGCTGGCCCGGCCTCGGCATCGTGCAGGGCCAGGTACTGCGCTTTGCCGATAACATGACCGACGCCACGGGCGCGCGCCTCAAGGTGCCGCACATGGGCTGGAACCAGGTGCGTCAAGACCGCGCGCACGCCTTGTGGCAGGGCATCCCGGATCAGAGCCGGTTTTATTTCGTGCACAGTTATTATGCGCAGCCGTCCGACAAAAATCTGGTGGCCGGACTCACCTCTTATCCCGCCGAATTCACCTCGGTCATTGCACGCGACAATGTCTTCGCCGTGCAGTTTCACCCGGAAAAGAGCGAGCGCCACGGCCTTGCCCTGCTCAGCAATTTTTTACACTGGAATGGTACGGTCTAATACGAGGATACCGGCATGCTGTTAATCCCCGCCATCGATCTTAAGGACGGAAAATGCGTGCGCCTGCGCCAGGGGCGCATGGATGATGAAACCGTATTTTCCGATGACCCGCTTAGCGTAGCCGCACGCTGGGTGGAACAGGGTGCGCGCCGTTTGCACATCGTAGACCTCAACGGGGCGCTGGCCGGGAAGCCGGTCAATGCCGAGGTGATCCACCGCATCGCGCGCACTTATCCCGAGCTGCCGATTCAGGTCGGCGGCGGCATCCGCGATGAAGAGACCATTCAGGCCTACCTCGATGCCGGTGTGGCCTACGTTATCATCGGCACCAAGGCGGTCAGCGCGCCACACTTCGTGGCCGACATGTGTCTAGAATTTCGCGGCCACATCATCGTTGGACTCGACGCGAAAGACGGCAAGGTGGCGATCGACGGCTGGTCAAAACTCTCCAACCACGATGTCATCGATCTCGCACAGCACTTTGAAAAGGATGGTGTCGAAGCGATCATCTACACCGACATCGGGCGCGACGGCATGCTGCACGGCGTCAATATCGAATCCACCGTGGCGCTTGCGCGCGCCGTCACCATCCCCATCATCGCCTCCGGCGGCATCACCAACCTCGACGACATCCGCGCACTCTGCAAGGTAGCGCACGAGGGCATCATGGGCGCCATCACCGGGCGCGCGATTTACGAAGGCACGCTGGACTTCAAAGCAGGCCAGAAATTGGCCGATAAATTAAGCAAAAAGAAGTAGCGCGTGTGTCCTGATTCTTGCTACTTGCCACTTACCACTTGATACTTTTTTTATGGGATTAGCCAAACGCATCATCCCCTGCCTGGACGTGGACAACGGTCGCGTCGTCAAGGGTGTGCGCTTCGTGGAGCTGCGCGACGCGGGCAATCCGGTGGAGATCGCACAACGCTATAACGATGCCGGCGCCGATGAACTGACCTTTCTCGACATCACCGCCAGCTCCGACGAACGCGCCACCCTGCTCCACGTGGTCGAAGAAGTCGCCAGCCGGGTATTCATTCCGCTCACCGTCGGCGGCGGCATCCGCAACATCAGCGACATCCGGCGCATGCTCAACGCCGGTGCCGACAAGGTAGGCATCAACACCGCCGCAGTTGCCAACCCGGAATTCGTCAAAGAGGCCGCCGAGCGCTTCGGCTCACAGTGCATCGTGGTCGCCATGGATGCGCGCCAGGTGCCGGGCGCTGGGCGCTGGGAAATCTTCACCCACGGCGGCCGCAAAGCCACCGGCATCGACGCAGTTGAGTGGGCGAAAAAAATGACGGATTACGGCGCGGGCGAAATCCTCCTCACCAGCATGGATCGCGACGGCACCAAGAGCGGTTTCGACATTGCACTCACGCGCGCCGTAAGCGAGGCGGTAAGCGTACCGGTGATCGCCTCCGGTGGCGTCGGCAATCTCGATCATCTGGTCGCAGGCATTCTGGAAGGCAAGGCCGACGCCGTACTCGCCGCCAGCATCTTCCACTTCGGCGAGTACACCATCGCACAGGCCAAGCAACGCATGGCCGAATGCGGTATTGAAGTCAGAATATAAAAAAGCCTAGGCTTGCCTCGCTACGCCTGCTGCGACTGTTATTTTTCAGCCTAGCTGTTATTACAAGATCTCGAAGCAATAACATCAAAATACAAGATGTGACCCCGGTGTTTGATCATTCATGGTGACGAGACGAATTCTTAAATTGCATCTGCCAAAATTCGCGTGAGCCGGTCACGGACTCCATTTGCTATTTGTCTCTGGGCGATATTGCGCCCCCCTGCGTAGACGGCGACCCTTGTTCGCAACATTGCCTCGAAAGGCTTGATGCTGGAACGCTGCACCTCCTGTAGCGGAGGGCTTGCCGAGAAAGTGACCGTTTTCTTGGTTGTGCCCCGGTACTGGTCAGCTATCGCCACAGTCACTTCAGCGATGGTTATGTACGTGTCGTCGCGGGTGTAACTACCCGCAATCGCCCCAAGCGTTGCACCAGCAATAATGCCGGCAGCCATGTTCCGAGATTCGTGCGAGCCTTGGTAGCCGGCAACGCCACCGGCGGCTCCGCCCAAAAAGGCAAATTCGCTTGATAGATCCTTCCGGATGTACCCAGAGTAGAGAACATTAACGTCAAATTTGACACCGAAGTCGTCACCTTCGGTCGGCGAAAAGCCTTTGGCGCGCAGCGTATCCAGGAAGTGTTTGCGGAATATGGACAAGTCGTAGCTGGGGTCCCCTGACACATTGCGCAGATTGAGCTTGACCGTCCTGTTCTCAAGCTGGGAGGCGTCCATGACAATGTTTCGCTCAATAACCGAGCCCCACATGAGCCCGGTTTCCGGATCCTCCACCATTCCGTAGCGCGTGGGCTGTGCGCAGCCGATGAGGGATACTGCCGACAGTAACAACCACAATTTGCGCATTAGAACCCCTCCTTAAGGAAATCCTGAACTTCAGTGTAGTGGATAGAAAACGCAATCCCTTCAATGCCCTTCGCGGAAAACTTGATGTTGTTCACCGCAACCACGCTGTTAGCAAGAAACAAAGGGCCGCCAGAGTTTCCGGGGTTTAAGGGGGCGTCAGTCTGCACGAACAGCACTTCCTTGCCGCCCACCCCAAAGAGGCTAGGTTGTTTCCGAAGTGCGCTCACCACCCCGCGGGTAATGGAGAACTCCAGCCCCTGGGGATGCCCGATGGCCTCAACCGTTGAGCCCAGTGGAATCGCGCCATTGTGGAACGCGACGGGGCGGCCCCGCGATTGGGCGCGAATAAGCGCCAAGTCAAGCCGAACGTCCGACTTGACCACCTTGCCGAAGGTCTCGAGCCCATTGCGGAGCTTCATCTCAACGAACTGCGCCCCCTCAACGACATGGTAGTTGGTGAGAATTAGATCCGGTTCAACAAAAAAGCCAGTACCGCTCGAGCCTTTGGGGTTGATTACCACCACGACGCTGTCAAAGCGCGGATCTTCCTGGGTCGTTGCGGCCTGGTTTTGTCCGCGCTGACGGTGTTCGGCAAGCGCCTTGTTCTTGTCCAGGAGCATTTCTTCCCGCAGTGCGGCCAGGCTCTTAAAGGGACGGCTGTCGCTGCTTTTGGCTGTGAATTGCGCCAACACGTCGGACAGCCGGATGGTGGCAGGAGTCCCATTGAATGATTTGACGCTCTCCTCCTTGTCGTAGTCCTTAAGGTGGGTGTCAACATTCTTGTCTTTTTCATTCAGGTTGTAGACAAGGCGGAAATGCTTTTCCTCCCCCACGTCAAAGATGGACTTGAAGTAGTTTTTGCGGCGGGCGTCCAGGATGTAATAATTGGCCGTCACGGCTTTCCTGACATTCATATCCGAGACGCTGAACTGGTAGTCTTGATAAACCGGCTCGGTCAGGGTCATCGGCGTGCTAGCGAACGCCGCATTGCTTTCCCTAAGCCTTACGGCAAGGGCAATTCCGGCAATTGCCTTGCCAAGACAGCCATACCCCTCGCAGTATTGGGCATTATTGGAAGCCACGGCAGTCTGGGCCTGGTACACGGCCATGCGGGCCGGCTCGTACGCGGGATTGGGGACTTCGCGCTGACCGGCCAGGAACTGGCTGGCCTTTTGATCGCGCTTTTGCACCCGCTGCAGGCTTCGAGCCATACTGACCTCCAGCGCAATGACATAGTCAAACGCGGTGTTGGGCCCGCTGAGCGCCTCGTCGAGCGTGGTCTTCACCGTCTTGAAGGGCAAGTCCACCTCGATCGCGACCGGAAACTCGATCTGACCTTCCTTGAGGAGGGTTTGGCTGGTCACCTCGACAAAGGCGATCGCGATGCCGGGCACCTCAGTTGGGGTAAGACCGTGTTGCTGCGCCTCTGCAATGGCTGACAACGCGGCCTTCAGGCGATCGGTGTTGGGGCTGGCGGCAAGTGACAACTCAACGAAGAGATTCGCGAGCTTACCCAGTACCGGGGAACGTGGCGTGCCGTCCCCTGCGGATGTGACGCCGGGAGCAGTCGCGGGCTGCGCATCCGAAGGCGTATCCGTTGAAGCAGGGGGCACGACAGGGTCGGGGAAGATGCGCTCGATGATGCTCTTCGAAGGCGTATCCGTTGAAACAGGGGGCACGACAGGTTCAAGGTCGGTCTTATACGTTTTGGCGAAGCCCATCACGGCCTCTTTGCCGCCCGCGCGCAGGCGGCCTTCAATGCGGGCAAACGCCTCGCCCATAAACGCCGCTAGGTTATCGAATGCTATCGGATAGGCGGTAAAGAAATTGTGCCGGATGTCGTGCTTTTCGAAAGCATCAAGGGCGATGGCACGCCACGCGGCCTCGGTGCTCTGCAGGCTTTCCGCCAGGGCGTCACGCCCCAGGGAACGGCGCGAACCGCTAGCAAGGGCCTCGTGCGGGGCGAAAGCCTCGAGTTCTTGCCTTGCCTTACTGATGGCGGCCTTCGCGGTTCGCCAGGCGACGGGATCGATACTGGCCGTCTGCGACAGGAGCGCCACGCGGGCAGACTCGAACCGCTGCCGGTAGAGATCATCCAGGCTCACGGCAAGACTATCCAGCAGCGCCGCGTATTTTTCTTTTTTCAGGTCAAAAAACTCGGCCTGGTGCTTTTTGTAAAGAAGGGAGGCCTCTTCATGCTGGCCTGCCTTCATATATCTTTGAGATGAGCCCCCTGATCGGAGAAGAACGAATAGCTGCGTTCCGAGGATCCGCGTTTCTGGGCAGTTTGCGTCCTCTCTGTGCCGTCCTGGGCTTGGCTCACCAGCCCATTCGGCCCGCCCGTTGTCTGGCAACCGGCAAGAACCAAGGCAGAACACGCATACGCTAACAACTTGATATGTTTATTGCCTTTTGACATTTTTTCTTCCACCGCATTGATAAGACGGCTCACGGTCTAATATTTTCTTGCGGGCGTTGCCCCGTGATGGGATACACAGCACCGGGATATTCAGCACGCAGTGGACGAGCCATATGACCAAGCTAGCACCCATGACATTCATATACAAGGTGCACCCTCCCTGATGGCTGATTGCACGGTAGACTTTAGCCACCTGCTGCCTGATACTTTACGATCTTTAAACTCGCTTTAATCCGCCCATGACATACGACTGGTTAGCTGAAATCCGCTGGGACGAGCAGGGCCTTGCGCCGGTGATCGTGCAGGAGGCGGCGAGCGGCAAGGTGCTGATGTTGGCCTGGATGAATCGCGCGGCGCTGGAAGAGACCGTGCGGCGGGGCGAGGCGGTGTTCTGGTCGCGCTCGCGCCAGCGTCTGTGGCACAAGGGTGAAAGCTCCGGCCATGTGCAGCGGGTGAAGGATATCCGCCTCGACTGCGACGGCGACGCGCTGCTGCTCAGCGTGGAGCAGGAGGGCGGCATCGCCTGCCATACGGGCCGTCACCACTGCTTCTTCCACCGGCTTGAGGGCACGCGCTGGGTGGTGGTGGAGCCGGTATTAAAGGATCCCGGCCTCATATATAATAAGAATTGAGGTGCCATAAGCGGATTGGCGCGAACAGGTGGCTGTATGAGTGATGTGCTTGAGCGTCTGGCGCGGGTGATTGAGGAGCGCAAAAACGCGAGCGCGGACAGCTCTTATGTGGCGAGCCTGCATGCCAAGGGGATCGACGCCGTCTTGAAGAAGATCGGCGAGGAAGCCACCGAACTCGTGATTGCGGGCAAAGGCGGCGACGCGGAACAGGTGGTGCACGAAACCGCCGATCTCTGGTTTCACACCTTGGTGCTGCTGGCGGCGCAAGGCCTGGGCCCGGAGGCGGTGTTGCGCGAACTGGAGCGTCGCTTCGGATTGTCCGGGCTGGAGGAAAAGGCGCGGAGGCCGACGCGGTGAGTGGCGCGGTGACAGTGTGCGTGTTCTGCGACATCATCGCAGGCAGGATTCCCGCCCAGCTGGTGCACGACGACGAGCAGGTGGTCGTGTTCAAGGACATCCACCCCAAGGCGCGTGTGCATCTGCTGGTGGTGCCGCGCGTCCATGTGCCGAGTCTCGATGAGCTGGAGGAACGGCACGACGCCCTGGTCGCACACATGATGCGCCTGTTGCCTGTGCTGGCGCGTGCACAAGGCTTGGCGAACGGCTTCCGCACCGTCATCAACACTGGCGCGGGCGGCGGTCAGGAGATCGGCCACCTGCATATTCACCTGCTGGGCGGTGTGCCCTTGCCGGGTTTTTGAACAACTAAATTTACCCAGGAGTCACGAAGTTAAGGTACCGATGTGAATGATGTAACTCCTGGGTAAAAACACTGTTTTACCTACCCCCACTCTGTCCCGCCCCCTAAACAAGGGGCGGAGACGTAGCGGGAAGGGTAGTTCACTTACTGACTTAATGAGTAATTTTTTGGAGAAATGACATGATAGGCAGTCCGTTACAACTCACCATCATCCTCGCCATCGTGCTGGTACTGTTCGGTGCGAAAAAGCTGCGTAACATCGGCGGCGACATCGGCGGTGCAATCAAGAATTTCCGCAACTCGGTGCGCGAAGGCAGCGAGGAAGCGAAGGCCGCCGAAGCGGCTAAAGCCGCTGAAGAGCTGGCAGCGGTACAGAAGTCCGAAGGCCACGTGATTGAGGCCGAGGTTATCAAGGAAAAGGACAAGGTCTCCTAAGCTCGTCTCCGCTACGCCATGTTCGACATCAGTATGGCCGAGATCGCCGTCATAGGGGTGGTCGCTCTCGTCGTAATTGGGCCCAAAAAACTCCCGGAAGTCGCGCGCTTCGCAGGCTATTGGCTGGGCAAGGTGCGCAACATGATTGCCAACGCCAAGTCGGACATGAACCGTGAGTTCAAAACCGACGATCTGCGCAATCTGCTCACGCAACAACAAGGTGAGATGCAGGAGTTGCGCAAAATTTTCGATGAAACCCGCTCCAGCATAGAGGCTGACGTTAAGGATATTGGCGTCAATCTTGACGCTCAGGCCATTCCCAACGATCCCGCAGGCGATACCCACAACCAAGTAGTGCCCGACACCGCTGCCCTGCCGACAGCTTCAACGCCACTGACAGCCCCCCATGACGGACCAAAATAATCCCTCACCCGAGGGCGCAGAAGCTCCGCAGGAAGTCGCACACCCGCTCATCGCACACCTCCTGGAGTTGCGTGACCGATTGATGAAAATGATCGGTTCGGTGCTGCTGGTGTTTGGTGTGCTGTTCTGGTTCCGCAACGACCTCTACACCATGATCGCCCTGCCGCTTACAGAGCGCCTGCCGCAGGGTGCAACCATGATTGCGACCGAGGTCACCTCCACCTTCTTTGCGCCGCTCAGGCTGACACTCTGGTTGTCGTTGTTCATTGCCATTCCGGTGGTGCTTTATCACCTGTGGGCGTTCATCGCGCCGGGGCTTTATAAAAAAGAGCGCCGCCTCGTCTACCCGCTGATGATCTCCAGCATACTGCTGTTTTTCCTCGGTGCGGCCTTCGCCTACTATCTGGTGTTCCCGCTGGTATTCTCGTTTTTCACCCTGGCCGCACCAGAGGGTGTGGCGGTGATGACGGACATCACCAAGTATCTGGATTTCGTGCTCGGCATGTTTTTCGCCTTCGGCATTTCTTTTGAAACGCCGGTGGTGGTGGTGCTGCTGGTGTGGGCCGGAATCGTGACGCCCGAGGCACTGGCAGAGAAGCGGCGCTACATCGTAGTGCTCGCGTTCGTCATCGCCATGGTGCTCACCCCGCCCGATGTCATCTCGCAGATCATGCTCGCGATACCGTTGTGCCTGCTGTTCGAGGTCGGCCTGCTGGTCTCCCGCCTTTATGTCCGCAAGCAAGACGAGGAAGAAATTGAGGAGACGGGTGGGGATGAGCCGCCGCCCGAGGATCAACCGCCTGCGCTCATCCCGCGCACCTTCGCTACCCCGCCCGGCGTGCAATCGGTGGCGGGTAACCCTGCGCCAAAATCGGGCACGGACGAAACACCCGCCTGATATCAGGAACCCTCTGATGTGTCGTCATTCCGGGCGGAGCGAAGCGCAGACCCGGAATCCAGCGCTGTAAATTCAATGGGTTGCTGGATTCCCGCTTTCTCGGGAATGACGTTTCTAGAATAAATCAGAGCTTCCTTAGATTAACGCGCCGCCGCCGTAGGCGTGGGCCGTTCACTCACGCGCGGGTTAAACGTGATGTCCTTGCCGTCACGCACACCGCGCAGACGGACGCTGGTGCCCGGCGCCACCCGCGCTACGGTATTCACCAGTGCCGCCGGGTCATTCACCGCGCTGTCGTTCACCGACAGCACCACATCGCCGGGCCGCATCCCCGCCTCTGCCGCAGGCCCACCACGCAGCACGCCGGCCACAATCACGCCCCCAACTTTGGCCAGACCAAACGACTCCGCCAGCACCGGGGTCATCTCCTGCACCTCGACACCGAGCCAGCCGCGCACGGCGTGGCCGTGCTTGATGATCTGCTGCATCACACCCTGCGCGAGGCTGAGCGGAATCGCAAAGCCGATACCCTGCGAACCGCCGGAGCGGGAGAAGATCACGCTGTTGATACCTACCATCCGGCCCGCACTGTCGATCAATGCGCCGCCTGAGTTGCCAGGGTTGATGGCGGCGTCGGTCTGGATAAAATTCTCGAAGGTGTTGAGGCCGAGGTGATTGCGTCCGGTGGCGCTCACGATGCCCTGCGTCACCGTTTGCCCGACGCCGTAGGGATTGCCTATGGCGAGCACTACATCGCCCACGCGCAAGGCCTCCGAGTCGCCGATGGTGATGACGGGCATGTCCTTGAGGTCAACGCGCAGCACCGCGATGTCGGTCTCCGGATCGGTGCCCACCACGCGCGCCTTGGCGTTGCGGCCGTCTTTCAGGGCCACCTGGATGTCGTCCGCGCCCTCGATCACATGATTATTGGTAAGCACATAGCCCTCGCTGCTCACGATCACGCCGGAGCCGAGGCTGTTCTCAAGCTGGCGTCGCGGCGCCAGCGCGGGATTGTCGCCGAAAAAGCGTTGCAGAAACGGGTCTTCCGCGAGCGGATTGCGCTCAGCCACGACCTTGGTGGTGTTGATATTGACCACTGCGGGCGCGGCACGCTCGACGGCCTCGGCGTATGAGGATGGGGCAAGAGGTTGGGCTGGCTGTACGATGCCGCTGGCAGGCTGCTGTCTTTCCAGCAGTGCGGGGAACAGATACAGCGCGACGAAGGCGAGCGCGAGCCCCGCCGTTACGGCCTTTAACAGAAACGAGACTACGTTGCGCACGGGCATGTAAGTTACGCCTGATCGACGCGTAAGCTATGTATTTGTGATAGCGCCGCCAGTGTTTCGTACACCGGCGCGGAGAGTCGTGTCAGGCGCGTATCAGTCCATAGCGGGTCAGCGACCAGCGCACGGCGAACCAGGCCACGGCAATCACCGCCAGCGTGACCACGACATCGAACACGGCGGTCATCGGCATGTGATAGAGCTTCGGATCCACCGAACCGGAAATCCAGGTGTAGCGCTCCAGCCAGGTGCCGAGCACGATGCCGCAGCCGACGACGGTAATCACCACCGGATTATGCCGGTTGGCGGTGAACAAAAAGGTGGAGAACGGCACGATGAACTTCACCGTGAAGAAGGTCCACCACAACGCACCGTAGCCCTGATACATCATGTGGTTGAAACGCGTCAGATTATCCGGCAGGCGTCCGTACCAGAAGATCAGGTATTGCGTGAAGAACAGGTAGGTCCACAGGATGGTGAACGCAAATATCATCTGCGCCAGATAATTCATCACGTGCTCGGGCAGCGGAGTGACGAGCTTGTCGGAGCGGGTCAGGAAGAACAGAAACACCGCGAAGAACGCGAGGAACGCATGGAAGTTACTGACGAAGTGATACGCGCCGTAGCTCGCGCTGTGCCAGCCCGGCATCATGGTCATCTCGAAATCCCACGCCACCAGCGTCGCATACGGCACATAGGCGAACGGAATCAGCAGCGCGACGTTGCGCAAACGCCGCTGCGCGGCAGCAGAACTGTCTATCTCGCTCTGGTGCTGATATTTGATAAACAGGCCGAATAACCCGGCGACGATGAGGAAGCACACGATCTGGCGCGTCACGAGAAAGGTGTAGTTGTGCCAGCCGGACAGATGGTGCCCGCCTTCCTGCCCCTCTTTAAGCCACGGGAAGGTGGCCTCGCCGTTAAACAGCAGTATCAGTAACAGTACGAAGGCGACGGGAAACAGTGCCGCAAGCGACACCGCGAGCTTGCGCACATAAAAGCGCCACTGCGCATTCGCCATCTGCAGCAGCGAGCAGAGCAGCACGCCGCACAGCGCCAGATAAAGAACCACCAGAAAATCGGTGGTGAGCACGGACCAGCTTCCAAATTTTTCCATGACAACTCCGGTATCTAAATGACTCAGATGAATCCAGGAAGCGATACGTTAAGGCGTCTTGGCCTGTTGAGGTGCGGCGGCGGTCGGCTCGTTGACCAGCGCATGGCGCATATAATTCACCACATGCCAGCGCTCATCCACCGTCAGGTCATTGGACCCCGCCTGCCCGCCGGTCACACCGTACGGCGGCATCATATCACCGCCAAACGTGATGGTGCCGAATATCCACCCTTCAGTGAGTTGCTTCTGCACATAGTCGTCAACCAGCGGAATGGCGCCGATCTTGTTGCTCACCGGGCTGTCTGCCATGCCCGTGAGACCGTGACACGCAGAGCAGATGATGCGGAACAGCGTGCGGCCTTTCTTGATCGACTCCGGCGTTGCGGGAATCGGATTGGCGAGTGTCTTGGCGGCTTCGCGGTCAGCGACTTGCGTGGGAATGCCTTGCGCCGGAACCGAACGGTGCGGGAACGGCATCATCTTGCCATCACGCACAGGCTCCTGCGGCTTGAAGCTGGGCTGGTTCATCATGTCCTGCGACCACGGCCAAGCCCACGCCAGTGTCGGGACGAGGGCGGGCACAAGTAGCGCAACAAAAATCAGTCGGCGCATTTTCATTTCATTACCTCTTCCCTGATTTCCAGCACCTTGTGATTGCGGAACAGATTTTTCACCGGCTCTATCTGGCTGTCATCCAGCTCTAGAATAATGCCGATCTGATCGAGGCTGACCTTTTCGCTGTACAGCGTGCTGGGCCGGGACGGCAGGCGCGCGCCGACCAGAAACCCGATCAGGGTGGACAGCACGCCGCCCAGAATCATCATCTCGTAGCTGAGGATAAAGTTCGACACCAGGGTAACCACGGGCTTGCCACCCTGCGGCTGCACCAGGAAAGTGGCCTGCGCTGCTGCAATCCACAACCCGCTTCCGACTAGGCCGAACAGGCCGCCGCAGAAGGTGAAATACTGCACGCGCACCGGGCGGTCACCCAGCGCCTCTTCGACGTCAGGGTGTTCGATGGGCGAGATCAGAGTCACGTCCCGCGCGGAAAGGCCCGCCACCTTGCTGGCGCGGATGTCGTAAATCGCGTTGGTGGCCTCATCAAAATTGCTGAACAGGCCGAGAATGCGGCGCGACTTTTTCATGAGTTGTCCTCCTTTCTCATGCTGAGACTGAAGGCTGGCTGCGCACCGCCCGCCTGGCCATGCACGGCGCCTTTCTCACGCGCGAGTTTGCGGTGGTATACCATTTCCTTCACTTCATACATGGACACCGACGGGAATATCTTCACGAAGGTCAGGAACAGTAAGCCGAACCAGCCAAAGCTGCCGATCACGATACCCCACGACGTGATGGTGGGCCACATCACGGCCCACGACCAGGGATAGAACGACTCGGCCAGCGTGGGCGAGACAATCATCCAGCGTTCCAGCCACATGCCGACGTTGAGCAGTATGGACACCGTCATCATGGTGGGGATGTGGCGGCGCAACTTCTGGAACGCGAGCGTGAACGGCAGCACCGAGCCGAGGAACATCATGCTCCAGAAGGCCGGTGCATACGCCCCAGTCATCTTGCTCCAGAGCACTTCCTTGGCATATATATCATGGCCGTACCACACCGAGGAGAACTCGACCAGATTCAAATACGTCCACACCATGGCGATGGCGAAGGTGAGCTTGCAAATCTTCTCCAGAATCGCCAGCGTCATGTACTCCTCCCAGCGGAAGTAATAGCGCAGCAGGATGAACAAGGTGACGATCGCCGCGCAGCCGGAGTAGAGCGCGCCCGCCACGAAGTAAGGCGGGAAGGTGGTGACATGCCAGCCGGGCATGATGGACATGGCGAAGTCCGAAGACACGATGGAGTGCACCGACACCGCGAGCGGGATTAGGAAGATCGCCATCAGCATGTAGGCCTTGCGGAATATGCGCCACTGCTGGTCGCTGCCGTACCAACCCAGCGACAGGGTGCTGTAGAGCTTCTTGCGCCAGCCCGTGGTGTTGTCACGCGCGATGGCGAGGTCGGGCAGCATGCCGATGTATAGGAACAGCGCCGACGACGTGAGATACGTCATGATGGCGAACCCGTCCCACGACAAGGGCGAGCGGAAGTTCGGCCAGGTGCCGCGTGACGGCACGTAAGGAATCACCCAGTAAAAATTCCACAAGCGCCCGAGATGGATCACCGGGAACAGCAGCGCGGTCATGAGCGAGAAGGTGGTCATGGCCTCGGCGAAACGGTAGATCGGCTTGCGCCAGTCGGCATGCACGATGTGCAGGATCGCCGACAGCAGCGTGCCGGAGTGGCTCATGCCGATCCAGAAGATGAAGGTGGCGATGTACAGATTCCACATGTGCGGGTGGTTCTTGGACATGCCCAAGCCATACTGATATTGCAGCACTACGGCGGTGATGCCGATGGCGAGCAGCACCAGGCAGCCGATCACGGTATACCAATAGCCGCGGCGCGGACTCTCCAGGCTCTTCAGAATATCGCTGTTGATCTGCGACCAGGCGAGATCGTCACGGATGTCTTTGTCATGGTGTAGTTCGGTTTCTTTCATGACGCGTTCCCTTAAGCCAACTCTTCGCGCACGCGCTCGAGGTACATCACCGACGGATCCGTGTTGAGCTCCTCCAGCACGCGATAACCACGCAGCGCCGGATTCTGCTTGTGCTGCGTGCTCACCGGAAGCCCTTCGTCATCATGGCGCTTGACCTGGTGTTTGGCCCACAGCTTGGTCACTGCGCTCTCGGCGTCCATGAGATCGCCAAAGTGGATCGCGTTGGTGGGGCAGGCCTGCGCGCAGGCGGTGGTGACGTCACCGTCCTTCACCTTGCGGTTTTCCATCTTGGCCGCGTCCTTGGCGGTGCGGATGCGCTGCACGCAGAACGTGCACTTCTCCATCACACCCTTGTCGCGCACCGTGATATCGGGGTTGAGTTGCATATTCAACGGCTCCGGCCAGGCCGACTCATAGTACGACCAGAAGTTAAAGTAACGCACGCGGTAGGGGCAGTTGTTGCTGCAATAGCGCGAGCCGATGCAGCGGTTGTACACCTGCGCGTTGAGGCCGTCCGGCGTGTGGTAGGCCGCGGCCACCGGGCACACCGGCTCGCACGGCGCGGCGCCGCACTGCTGGCACAGCATGGGCAGGAAATTCGCGCCCTGCGTGGGAAACTCCGCCTTGGCCTGGTCTTCATCCCAGTAGCGCTCGATGCGCATCCAGTGCATGTAGTGGCCCTTGGAAAAACGCTCCTTGCCCACCACGGCGAGATTGTTCTCCGCGTAACACGCGGTGGAGCAGGCGTTGCAGCCGATGCAGGCATTGAGGTCGATGGCCATGCCCCAACGGTGCTGGTAATTATGGAAGCCGCCTTCCTCAATACCCTTGCGGTAGCGCGACCAGTCCTTTGTCAGATTGTCGAGAGACATGAATTACACTCCTTCGGTGCGCCGGAACTGCTCGGCGGTGATCGTTGCTACCAGCTTGCGGCCACGTTGCGAGGTGTTGTCACGGCCTTCCTTCACCAGCTCTTCGTGTACACCGGTGCGGGTCGCCTTGACACGCGTGCTGTACAACGCAAGTTCGCCGGTCTTGGCGTCGACGGCGGGGCTGAGGATTTTGAGCGGGTTCACGCCGAGCCCCTTGGCGTAACGGCCGTAGTCCTCGTGGCCCTGACCCAGCGGCACCGCAATCGCGTCGGGGTGCACACCCTTGAACACATACACCTTGACCTTGATCGCGCCATGCGCGGAGGCGATCTCCACCACATCACCCTCTTGCACACCGAGCCTGGCGGCGGTAGAGGGATGCAGTTCGGCCCAGGAATCCCACACCACCTTGCTGATCTGATCCGGCGCCTCCTGCAACCAGGGGATGTTGGCGTGACGCCCGTCCCACAAACCGAGACGCGGCGACGGAATCAGGCGCAGCGGATACTCCGCATCGGTCTTAACCTCGCCCAGCGTGATCGCACTGACGTTGGTCTTGAGACTGCCCGGCGCGCTGTCCACCGTGAGCAGGCCCTTTTGCAGCGTCTGCTCCCACAACTGTTTGTTGGTAAGGCCGCCCGCCTTGTATTGCTCCGGCAAGCTGGCCACGGCGTTTTGCAGATAGCTGAAGTAATCGTTGAATGCGCCGTATTTCTGCGCCTCACGCATCTTCAATAATTTGAGCAGCGCGTCGCCCACGCCCGGCGTGCCTGGGTACAGGCCCTCCATCAATGGCTGCTGGAAAGTGATCACCCCCTGCTCCGGCTGATAGTCGGCGACGTGCGTGCCCCAGTCTTCGAGGCTCGACGCCACAGGCAGCACGAGGTCGGCCTGCGCCGCGGTCTCGTCCGGAAATTGCGTGAGCACCACCTTGAACGGGATATGCTGTAAGGCTTCCACCAGACCGAGTGAAGCCGGCGCGGTGTAGACGGGGTTGGCGCCGTAGAAGAACGCGACATCGAGGGCCTTGTCTTTGGCCGCCGCAGCAAACGCCACCAGATCACGTGTATTGCCGGTGCGGGGCTTAAGCTGCGGGAACGGGAATTCGCCGCGCGACACAATGGTCTTGCCCACGTTGCCCAGCATCACATTCAGCAGCATGACGGCGGACGCGGCCTGATAACCCTGCTCCTGACCTTCGACGGTGGCACCGGCGAGCACCAGGCTCGGACTGTGCTGCTTGAGCAGTGCCGCCACTTGTTCGATGCGCTGCACGGAAATGCCAGTGATCTCCGCCGCCTTCGCGGGCTCGTAGGCCGTGACGGCGGCGCGCGCGGCCTCGGGCACGCTGACACCGCTCTTCATCAACGCATGCGCGATGCCGAGTGCGAGCTCGCCCTCAGTGCCGGGGCGCACGGCGAGCCACAGATCGGCGTTTGCCCCGGTGAGCGACATCTTGGGCTCGGCCACCACCAGCACGCCGCGCGCGCCGGAGCGGAATTTGGCGTATTCCGTCGCAAAATGGACGGGGGAAACCCAAGTGCCGAGGAAGTCCGCACCGAACGACAATACCAGCTTCGCCTTGTCGATGGCGAGCCGTGGCATGGCCTCGCCCAGCACGTCCTGATTCACCGCACGCCCGACGGCGTTATTGATGGCCTCGTGCACGAAGTGACGTTTGGAGCCGAGCGCATCGAGGTGCTCGCCGATGAGCACCGCCTGATGGCCGCTCACGGTGCCGGTAAACCAGGCCACGCGCGCGCCGGCGCTCTTGTCGGCGGCGGCGCCGACCTTCTCTTCCAGCACCTTCCATGCCTCGTCCCAGCTGATATCGACGAGTTTGCCGTCTTTGCGTAACTGCGGCTTGCTCAGGCGGTCGGGGTTGTAATGCGTCTGCACGCCGGACTGGCCCATCTGGCACAGCTTGCCGCGATTGACCGGTGAGTCGGGGTTGCCTTCGAGCTTGAGCGCGCGGCCCTCGCGCACGCGGCCGTGGATGCCGCAGCCGGCCTGGCATTGCAGGCAGGCGGAGGCATACCACACGCCGATGCCGGGTATCACATACTCCTCCGGCGACAGATAAGACACCACGGTCTCTTTGCCCTCTTCGAGGGTCACGGTGGTGGGCAGGTCGCAACCGGCCAGCGTGACGCCGACGGTGCCCCAGCCCATGATCTTGAGAAAGTCGCGCCGCTTGATACTGGGCAAGGGCGCAGCTTGGGTGGGACTGCCTGAACCCAGCGCAGGCCGGAAGTATTTGATCTCGTTACCGCTCATGGTAGTGCCGCTCGTAGATATAGGTGAGGGGAATTATTTATGGCACGTCCAGCAATCGCCGGGGCCGCCGTTCGCCTTATGACAGGACACACACCAACCCATGTTCAAGGGCTTAACCTTCTTCGCCACCGTCATGGTGCGCAGATCGCCGTGACAGGCGGCGCAGACGGGCGCAACCGTGTCCACGGAAAGATTTTGCACCAACTCCTCATTGTCGAAGAGGAACTTCTTCAGGTGCTTTTCATGCGGGAAGTGCACAAATTCGGGTAGATCATGCACCTTCTTCCACGGCACCGGCTGTTTCTTCTCCCAGTACTCGGTGAGCTGCTTAATGCGTGGCTTGTCGGTCGCGATCACGCTGTGACAGCCCATGCACTTGCTGGTAGGCGGGATGCCGGCTACCTTGCTGCGGCGGGCATAGTTGTGGCAATAAAGACAATTGATCTTGTTGACGGCGGTGTGAATATCGTGCGGAAACTCGATCGGCTGCTCGACATCCTTACCCGCATGCGTGCCATCAGGCACGATGGGATATTTAATGCTGGTCGGCGTAACACTCCCGGCCAAGCTCGGCATGGCGCACGCCAGCGCCAGTGCCGCCAGCAGCACGACGCAGCCTTGCTGAACAGGCCCGCGTGTTGCTCTATCCCACTGAATCCATAGCATTGCGTAAATCTCCTATATCTTGAACGCTCACGTCAAAATCACACACCGCCCCATGATACAGCAGGCCTGCTGCCAGAGGCTTACCCATCCACTGCAAGGGTGATTGTGTTGACTGATCCTGCGGCGCCTACCGCGCCGCGCCACTGCTCACAAAATGACACCGAATACGCCAAAAGGTTTCCAATTACAGCAAAGCTTCCTACTCCATGTCAAGACAGATGTAAAATGATGCCTTGGGCGGTCAAAAACCGGGGGCGCTGGGCTATACTGCTGGTCATTTACATCTTGACGGGGGCGTCTCCAAGCAATCGGGAGGCTACTCTAGGGCATGAAATAATCGCGCACAACAGGCGAGCAACCCGGAGTACGGCATGACAAAATCAAAGGCACCCTCCCGCCCTGCGCGGGGCGCTAAAGCAGGCAGCGATCTGCGCACGCTATTCGCGCCGACGCGACGCTCCTCCATGGCGCTCTACTCCGGTGTCGATTGCCCTTACAGCCACCGCAGCCGCATGGTGCTGTACGAAAAAAATATCAGCGCAGAGGTCATCCTCGTCACCGCAGAGAACCTGCCGCATGAGGTGACCGACCTCAACCCCTACCACACCCTGCCCATGCTGATGGACCGCGACCTCACGCTCTATCACTCGCCGATCATCATGGACTATCTTGATGAGCGCTTCCCGCATCCGCCGCTGATGCCGATCGACCCGATCTCTCGCGCACGCACCCGCCTCATCCTGTATCGCATCGAACGCGA
Organism: uncultured Gammaproteobacteria bacterium; assembly: GCA_963925015.1. Taxonomy (GTDB): domain Bacteria; phylum Pseudomonadota; class Gammaproteobacteria; order SURF-13; family SURF-13; genus JAQBXX01. The sequence goes on along the minus strand of CAWUTX010000001.1, from coordinate 9,339 downwards.
CTGGTACAGTGCGCTTGAACTCCTGGAGGGCAAGCCCGACCGCCACCAAGCCACGCGCGCGCGCAAAACATTCCGCGATAGCCTGACCGCCAGCGCCCCGCTGTTTGCGCAGAAACCGTTTTTCCTGAGCGACGAACTGTCGATGGTGGATTGCAGCCTGGCACCGCTGTTATGGCGCCTGCCCCATTGCGGCGTGGAGCTGCCGCCTCAGGCCAAAGCGGTAGAGCAGTATGCCGCACGGCTGTTCGCGCGCGAGGCATTTCAGTCCAGCCTCACCGAGATTGAGCGCGAGATGCGTGAACCATGACGCAAGTCGCATGAACACACTCACGCCCGCAATGAAATCGAGCCGCCCCTATTTACTGCGCGCCCTGTATGACTGGATATTGGACAACGGCCTCACCCCTCACCTGCTGGTGAACGCCGCTGTCTCCGATGTACAGGTACCGATGCAGCATGTGAAAGACAGCCGCATCGTGCTCAATATCGCGCCCTATTCGATACAGGGTCTGCAACTCGGCAATGAACACATCGAATTCAGCGCGCGCTTCGGCGGTGTGGCGATGGGCATTGTCGTGCCGGTATCCGCAGTGCTCGCCATCTACGCCGTGGAGAACGGCCAGGGTATGGTATTCAACGCCGAAGAAAACACCCCGCCCCCGGACAGCGCACCGCCAGAAACACCGTCTGCAGGCAAACCCAAGCTCAAGCTGGTAACTTAAAAACAGTAGCAAGTGGCGAGAAAAATCCAACTTGCTACTTGTAACTTGCTACTCGCCACTAATCCAGATACTCATACAGCTTCACTACGCGCTGTACGCCGCCGGTATGGCCCGCGATCTCGGTGGCCACATCCGCCTCGGCACGTTTCACCAAGCCCATCAAATACACCACGCCGTTTTCCGTGACCACCTTGACGCGCGTCGGATCGAATTTCTTGGCGCCGACCATCTGGCTTTTTATTTTCGTGGTAATCAACGTGTCGCTGCTGCGCGAGATGACCGAACTCGGCGCCGCCACTATTAGCTCGTTATGCACCTTCTTCACTTTCTCGATACGGCTCACCAGTTCCTCGGCGCGCTTGCGGAAGGCATCGCCCGGCGTTTCGCCGCTCAGCAACACCGCGCCATTGTAGCTCGTCACATTGATGTGGCTCTGCTCGTCGAGTTCCTTGTCGCTGCGGATCGCGATCGCCGCCTTGATCTCAATGGCCTGATCCTCGATCACCGCGCCCGCCGTGCGCTGATCGTGCGCCATCGCGACGCTGGTCGCACCGCCCACCACCACTACCCCGGCGCAGCCTTGCAACAAACCCACACACACCGCCGCCGCAACACCCACTACAATTCTGTCATACATGGCGCTAGTCCTCCTGTCCGAGTAATTGGCAATCAATAAGATCGCACAAACAATGAATGATCAACAAATGTACCTCCTGGATACGTGCGGTGGACTGCGCGGGCACGCGCAACTCCACGTCGTCATCGCGCAGCTGGGCGGTGATCTCGCCGCCGTCACGCCCGGTGAGCGCCACTACCGTCATGCCGCGCTCGTGCGCCGCTGTGACCGCGCTCACCACGTTGGCCGAATTGCCGCTGGTGGTGATGGCCAGCAGCACATCGCCCGGCTGACCCAGTGCGCGCACCTGGCGCGAAAAAATGTCGGCGAACTGGTAGTCGTTGGCAATCGAGGTGAGCGTGGAGCTGTCGGTGGTGAGCGCTATCGCGGGCAGGCCGGGGCGCTCCTGCTCGAAGCGGTTCAGCATCTCGGAAGAGAAATGCTGCGCATCACCCGCCGAGCCGCCGTTGCCGCAACTCAACACCTTGCGCTCGCGCAAAAAACACTGTGTGAGCATCTCCGCAGCGCGCGCCACCGGCGCGGCGAGCACCTCGATCGCCTGCTGCTTGGTCTCGATGCTCTGCTGGAAATTGTGTTTAATGCGTGCAACCAGATCCATAGTTTTACTCATGAGTTCATTACGAAGGTTACACCCTCCGCCTCGTACCCGCCCCTTGTTTAGGGGGGGCAGAGCCTGCCCCCGGCTTGAACGGCGGGTGGGGGTAGAGTAAACAGGATTTTGACTCAGGAGACACCCTGTGTCTCCTGAGTCAGCTTGCCTCAAAGGCGCTCCGTATCCATTCAATAGCCTCTTCACTGACACCCGCTGTGAGCGCCATTACATCGAACCGGCACGGCTGTCTGCGCGCGCCCGGGTGCCGCTGCAGATAGTGTAACGCAGCGGCGGTCAGCTTGGCCTGCTTGCGCGCATCCACGCTGGCGGCGGCACCGCCGAAGTTCGTGCCCGTGCGGTAACGTACTTCGACAAACACCAGCGTTTGTTGTTCACGCATGATGAGATCAATCTCGCCGTACGTACAGCGGTAATTGCGCTCCACCAGTTGCAACCCGTGACGCTGCAAATACGCACAGGCTGCGGTCTCGGCCTGCTCGCCGCGTGCGGCGCGCGTATCCTGCGCCGTCATCAACGCGGCGGGCCTGCGCCGGTATCAACCAGACGCGGAACACCGTTCTCGAAGCGCGCCCAGACCGGCTGCCGGTGCAGGCGGCGCGTTTCGTCCAGACGCAGACTGCCGGTGTCGCCCGCAAAGCGTTCCGCGCCGGAATTCTGCAGGCGCGGCAATTGCGCAATCACACGGTAGGCATCCACGCCGAGCGCATACAGGCGGCGCAACGCATAAAAGGTCTCGCCCTTCTGCGCCAGCAGCGCGTCACTCAGTGCCTTTTGCGGCGTGTTGTCCGCCAGCACCCACGGCATGTCGCTGAAGAAGACGCCGTCCAGGTCCTGATCACGGTCGGGATCGGGCTTGGCGCCGTAGAGATGCGAGGTGGCGTACACCGGCAGGTCGAAGGCGTAATAGTAACGCAATTGCGGATGGATGATGCGCGCCTGATGCGGCAACGCCGCGAGGAAAATAAAATCGGCATCCTGGCGCCGGGTCGGCTTGTCTTTTTTATCCTTGGCAGCACGGTAGTCAAGCAGTGTGCGGATGGGGCCGGCAGCGTCCTGCGCGCCGGGGGCGTAGGGCTGGTGCGCCACCACGATACCGCCGAGGCGCTCCAGATGGTCGCGGAACGCACGCAGGATGCGCTCGCCCCACTCGCCCTCCGGCGTGAGCACGAGAGCACGCGTGCGGCCATCAAGCCAGGCGCGTTCGGCGGCCTGGCTCGCCTCGTCTTCCGGAGCGAGACCGAACTCGTAGAGGTTGGCCGGCCGCACACCACTGTCTTCATTGTAATTCAGCGCCAGTGTCGGCAACGGCAACGGCCCCAGCGTATACAGCGCCTTGACGCCGTCCTTGTCGAGCGGGCCCACCACAAAGGCGGCGCCCTCCCGGCGCGCCTGCTCATACGCGGAAAGCACCTCGATGGATGATTCACCGGCATTCGCAGCACCCACGTCGTACACGCGTACCGTCGCCCCTCCCGCCTGCGCCTTCGCAGCGGCCATGAAGCCGTCGCGCACCGCATTGCCCGCAGCGGCCAGCGGCCCGGTGAGCGGTAACAACAACGCTATCGGCGTCGCGTTGCCGGCCTGGGCCGTTGTATTTTCCGCCGACACCTGCGCGGGCATGGCAGGCGACGCCGTGGTGGCTGTGCGCGGAACACTTTCGCGCAGCCAAGCGATGGTTTCATCGCTCGCCGGATGTTTGCGATAACGCGTGTGCCATCCGGCGATTTGCCGGGTAAATGCCGCGCCGTCCTGTCCTGCCGCGCGCGCAATGCGCACCAGCTCCGCCCAGCCGCCCAGACTGTCCGGGGGCCGGCGCGCCGCCAGCCCGGTCAGCTCGGGCTCAGGCGCTGCAGCGAGAGCGCGCACGATGGCCTGCTGGTTGTCGCGCCGCTGAATCTCGCCCGTGAGCAGCGGCTCCAGCGCCACACGTTCGCGCGCGGCATTGAGGGTATGGCCCAGTTGCATCTGCGCCTCGGCGCGCAGCACATGGATGTCCGCCTGCAGCAGCGGCGCCTGCTGCGGCGCACTCACGTCCTTAAGCGCGGCCAGCGCCGCCTGCGGTTTGCTTTCCGCCAACGCGATGCGTGCCTCAAGCAATTGCCTGCGCACCCACAGCGCCGCGTCCAACCCTTTGCTGTCTAGCGTCTGCAACACGGCACGCGCACGCTGCGTCTCGCCCGCGCGCAGCCAGGCGTGCGCCGCATCGAGACGGTAGATATCACGTCCCGGCGGCGCGGCGTCTGCGGCGAGATGTTCCCACGCCTCCGCTGCGGCCAGAAAATCTCCCGCGCCTTCCAGTGCCTGCGCCTGCTGCACCATCACCACGGGCGGCTGTTGCGGCGTGGGCTTTACCGCTACACTGGATGGCATCATACCGGCGCAGCCAGCAAGGGCCAGCGCCAGGGTTGCCGTCAGACCCAGAGTTTTTGTTTGCATCATTTATCCAGCCTGCATGACGTAGCAGTATCTTAGTGAGCGCACAACGTGTCAATTGAACAGGGTGTACTGTACGTGGTGGCGACGCCCCTCGGCAACCTCGGCGACCTGAGCCCGCGCGCGCAGGAGACGCTGGCGCAGGTCGCGCTCATCGCCGCCGAAGACACACGTCACAGCGCCCGACTGCTGCGCCACTTCGGCATCAAGACGCCGCTCATTGCACTGCACGAACACAACGAGCGCGAACGCAGCGCCGAACTCATCGCGCGACTCAAGGCCGGTGATGCGCTCGCACTGATCTCCGACGCCGGCACACCGCTCATCTCCGACCCCGGCTACACCTTGGTGCGCGCGGCGCATGCCGAGCGCCTGCGCGTATGTCCGATCCCCGGCCCATGCGCGCTCATCGCCGCTCTCTCCGCCTCCGGCCTGCCTTCCGACCGCTTTGCCTTCGAAGGCTTTTTGCCCGCGCGCGCAACGGCGCGGCGCGCGCAGCTCACCACGCTGCAACACGAAGCGCGCACACTGATTTTTTACGAAGCGCCGCACCGCCTGCAGGACAGCCTGAGCGATATGTGTGCCGCGTTCAGCGCGGAACGCCAAGCCGTGCTCGCGCGCGAACTCACCAAAATCTTTGAAACCGTGCGTAATGACAGCCTGCAAGCACTGTGTGATTTTGTACGCGCCGACCCGCAACAGCAGCAAGGCGAGTGCGTCATCCTGGTGCAGGGCGCACCTGCGCAGCGCGCCCCAACTCACGACAGCGAGACACTGTTGCGCGCGCTGCTGACCGAGCTGCCGGTGAAGCAGGCCGCCCGGCTCGCGGCGGCCATCAGTGGCGGCAAAAAAAATGATCTTTACGACCTTGCGCTACGGTTAAAATAAGACCATGCCTGCACTCATCGACACCTTTGGCCGCCGCATCGACTACGTACGCCTGTCGGTCACCGACCGCTGCGACCTGCGCTGCACCTATTGCCTGCCGCAGGGTTTCAAAGACTTTGAAGAACATGAGCGCTGGCTCACTTTCGATGAAATCGAACGCGTGCTGCGCGCCTTCGGCGAGCTCGGCGTGGCGCGCGTGCGCATCACCGGCGGTGAACCGCTGCTGCGCAAAAATCTCACGCACCTCGCGGCCCGCTTGTCTGCGTTACCCGGCATTAAAGATTTATCCCTCAGCACCAACGCCACGCAGTTACCGAAGCACGCACACGCCCTCAGGCAAGCAGGCGTAACGCGCATCAACGTGAGCCTCGACAGTCTGGATCCGCAGCGCTTCCATGACATCACCGGCGGCCACCTGCAAGACGTGCTCGACGGACTCATGGCCGCCAAAGACGCCGGCCTGCATCCCATCAAAATTAACATGGTGGTGATGCGCGGCGTGAACGACGCTGAAATCGAAGCCATGGTGGAGTTTTGCCGCATGCACGATTTCACTTTGCGCCTGATCGAGACCATGCCCATGGGAAATACGGGCCGCGCGGCGACAGATCATTATCTGGACCTGCAGGACGTAAAAAAACGTCTTGAACAAAAATATGATCTCATCCCGAGCGTGATGCCGGGCGGCGGGCCGGCGCGTTACGTGCAGGTCGCGGGCACGGAACTGCGCATCGGCTTTATCACCCCCATCTCGCAGCACTTCTGCGCCACCTGCAACCGCGTGCGCCTGAGCGTGGACGGCACGCTGTATCTGTGCCTCGGACAAGAAGACAAACTCGAATTGCGCCCACTGCTGCGCGGCGGCATCAGCGATGCGGAACTCAAGCACGCTATCGTCAGCGCCATCGTGCGCAAACCGGAGCGGCATGAGTTCCGCGAAAAACCCGGACAGATCATCCGCTTCATGTCCATGACCGGAGGCTGATTTTGGACACCGCACGCCCCGCACTCACACTACCCCCGGGGGAGACACGCGTATTGCTGCACTCGTGCTGCGCGCCGTGCGCGGCGGATGTCATGAGCGAGATGACGCGCTCCGGAATTGATTACACGATTTTGTTCTACAATCCCAACATCCACCCGCAACACGAATACGAACTGCGCAAAACCGAAAACAAACGTTACGCGGAAAAACTCGGCGTGCCGTTTGTCGATCTCGATTACGACACCGATAACTGGTTTGCGCGCATCAAGGGTATGGAGTACGAACCGGAGCGCGGCGCGCGCTGCACCGCATGTTTCGACATGCGCTTTGAGCGCAGCGCGCTGTATGCCGTTGAGCACGGCTACCCGATATTCACCAGCTCGCTCGGCATCTCGCGCTGGAAAGACATGGAGCAGATCAACGGCTGCGGCGAACGTGCGGCGGCCCGCTATCCCGAGCTCACCTACTGGACCTTCAACTGGCGCAAAGGCGGCGGCAGTGCCCGCACCGTGGAAATTTCCAAACAGGAACAGTTCTACCAGCAGGAATACTGCGGCTGCATCTACTCCCTGCGCGACACCAACCTCCACCGCCGCGCCCAGGGCCGAGAAAAAATAAAACTCGGCGTGAAATTTTACGGCAAGGACTAGCGATTACTTATAAGCTCATTAAGTAAGGCTACACTTCTGCTGCACAGGGACGTGCGAATGTCGCGGGCGCATGGATGCGCAGGAGCGACCCGTTACGTCCCCGCCCCCTGTTGAGGGGGCGGGACAGAGCCTGCCCCCGGCTCGAACGGGGGTGGGGGTAGGGTAAACACGGTATTTAATCAGGAGACACACTAATGTCGTGTCGCCATTAGTGTGTCCCCTGATTAATGGTGCCGGTGAGGGGAGTCGAACCTCTGGCCTACTGATTACGAATCAGTTGCTCTACCAACTGAGCTACACCGGCGGAGAAATGGGGAATACCACGGACGTTAAGTGCAAACGGGCCCAACGTCTTTGCTGTTTGAGTACCTGATTGTTTGTATATCCGGTTTATACGGCCTGCATGGATTTCGTCTGCGCACCGGTGGCATTGCGCACGCGGATGATGACCTCTATCCCGGCAGCGACTGTGCCTTCGGGCAGGGAGGGCAGCGCGCTTATCGAAAGCTGGTCGACCCCGACATCCATCAAGGTGCCTGTGTCCAGGTTATAAAGATGGTGATGCGGCCCGGTGTTGGAGTCGTACAGCATGCGCGTGGGATCGACGATGACTTCATTGATCAGACCCTGTTCGGCAAACGTCCGCAGCGTGTTATAGACCGTGGCCTTGGACGCCAGGGGACGCTCTTTGTTCACCAGCGTCAATATCTGTTCGGCCGACAGGTGTTGCGGACGAACGAGCAGCAACTGAGCGATTTCAATGCGCTGCTGCGTGGGATTGATGCCGCGTGCGCGCAGCAATGCCGCAACTTCGTCTCGGCTCTTGGGAGGGTTGTCAGACTGATCCAGCATCGTCACAGTATAAGATGAAGTTTTGACTACTCACAAGCTAATAAATAAAGCTACACTTCCCGCTACGTCCCCGCCCCCTGTTCAGGGGGCGGGACAGAGCCTGCCCCCGGCTTGAACGGGGGGCGGGGGTAGGGTAAGCACGGTATTAATCAGGAGACACCATTTTATGACGACACCTCATAAATGGTGTCTCCTGATTAAAGTCTATCGTGAGCGGGCTGCAACGCATAGGGCGTGGGATCGATGACAGGGGCCCGGCCCATGACAATATCTGCCATCAGTCGCGCCGACGCCGGCGCCAATGCCAAGCCGTTGCGGAAGTGGCCGGTGTTCACATACAAACCCTTGATCCCGGGATGCGCGCCGATATAAGGCACGCCCTGCGGTGAACCGGGACGCAAACCCGCCCACTGTTGCTCGACCTGACAGTAAGCCAGCGCGGGCACCATGCTGACGGCGGCCGTCTTGAGTTCATTCAGGCCACTCGGAGTGATGGACTTGTCAAAACCCGTATGCTCCACGGTGCTGCCAGTCAATACAACCCCATCGCGGCGGGGAATCAGATAGTGCTCGCCCTGCACGATAATGCGCTTCACCAGGCCCGGCTTGGCGCGCCACATAATCATTTGGCCGCGCACCGGTGTGATCTCGAGCGTCAGCCCCAGCCCCGCCAACAATTGCCCGCTCCACGCACCACCGGCCACTATGACCTTGTCGGCGGTGATGCGCCCGTGCGTGGTATCTACGCCGGTTGTCTGGCTTTGTTCAAATCGCAGCCCGGTTACTTCACGGTTCTTGAGTATACGCACGCGCCGCTTCATCAAGCTTTGCAGCAAGGCACGCAGCAGACGCGGGTTGCGTATCTGCGCCACCTCCGGCAGCCAAAGTGCGGAGTCCACAGCATCACTCACTGACGGCTCGCGCATTTTGAGAGCCAGCTTGCTCAGCAACTGCACTACCGACTGATTACGCTCGGCCCATGCCAAGGCCTCGGCTTGTTGTGTAGTATCGAGACAGAGCAGGCCGCTTTGCACCCATTCCGCGTCGATGCCGGTTTCGTCTTTCAACGCCTGCGCAAGTTGCGCATAACGCTCCTGCCCCCAGCGCGCCAGCGCTGTGACCGATGCTGGCACCTGCCACGGATACAGCGGGGACAAGATTCCACCCCCGGCCCAGGACGCCTCGCGCCCCGGCTCGCCGCGCTCCACGACTGTGACACTGGCGCCCGCATCGGCCAGCTCACGCGCCGTGAGCAGGCCGATGACGCCGCCGCCGATGATGAGGTAATCAGGCATTGCCAGTGTACCGGTTAAGCCCGGGCAGAAAGATCACGCACATAGAGAGTTGCGCCTTGGAAATTAATTCTTGCCCCAGCAGGCGGCCTGGTTGGGTGTGGCCATACCATAATCGGGGCCACTCTGATTAATCTTTAAAGACCCACATGACACGCCGTTGGCCGTGTCATCATTTTGCCCGCCCGTCGTTCTGGCTGTGGCAGTGGCGCTGAAGCTGGTTCCGCTCGCATCTGCAATGGCAATATCATAATAATAGGCCGTACC